>JASLLE010000150.1 GCA_030747175.1 Dehalococcoidia bacterium
GCATCTCAAGCATGCCGTGGCTGCCCACCATATCGCCGTGCTCGCTCGTGAACACCAAAACCGTATTGTCCGCGACACCGGTCTGCTCCAGCGCCTCGACGATCTTCCCCACCATGCCGTCCACGAGCGAGATGTTGCCGAAGTAGTTGGCGCGCAGCCGCCGCCAGCCGGCCTCGGTCGACAGGTCAAACCCATCGTGCGAACCGTGCTGCCAGAATTCGGCCCGCAATCGATTGAACAGCGAGCCTCCCTCGGGCGGCACGAGAAACGTCTCATCCACAGGCAACGTCTTCGGATCGTACATATCGTCATACGGCCCGGTGAAGGGCGGGTGCGGTTCCAGCGAACTGACGTAAAGCACGAATGGCCGCTCGGCGTTCCGATGTATGAACTCCGAGGACCGCTCACCGAGGAACGACGCCATCTGGTACTCGGCGGGCAACCCGGCGCGCATCCCGGCTGAGTACATCTTCCCGCCGGGATGATCGATATCCGGCTCGAACCCGGCGTCCTTCAGGAAGTGCCAGTAATCGGAGAACTGCGTCTTCGTGGCATCGTCCGTGTACTCGCTCCACCAGTTATCGGCGATCGACACCCACTCGTCGAATCCGCGTTGCCGCACTATCTCATCGCCCAGGTGCCACTTGCCGTAATAACCGGTTACGTAGTCGTCCAGGACCATCTGCGCCACCGTCTCGACCTCGGGCGGCATGATGAGGCGATTGACCGGCATTTCGGCGGACGGCGGGTAGAGTCCGGTGAGAAGAGAGGCCCGGGCCGGGGCACAGACCGGCTGTGTCACGTACGCGCGATCGAAAACGAAGCTCTGGTCAGCCAGCGCGTTCAGATGCGGCGTACGAATCCAGTCGTTGCCATAACACGCCATCGAGTCACGGCGCTGGCGGTCCGGAAGAATGAAGACGAGATTGGGACGCGCAGGTGCATCTGGCATGGGGGGTGGGTCTGCTCTCTAGTTGAGGAGATTCACTGGCCGGGACGGTCAGCGTGCCAGATCATAACGCCATCAGTTCACCGTGGCCGAGAATGTCTCGTGACGGTCCGTTTCATGTGCGCGTCGGTCATCCCGATCCTTCCCCGGAAGGACGAGGGATCTTTACCGACAGGGCGATCTCCCGGCCAAACTGGGAGATCGGGATGACGACCGTCCGCACGAAACCGTTTGGGACCCGAACAGTGTTTCATGCACGAGATTCCGCTCGGCATGGCATCTCTGGAACCCCCTCTCCCGGTGGGAGAGGGCCTGGGTGAGGGAGGTCCAGGTTTCCTTCCTGTCGTAGGTAATTCTGACGGAGGGTCTGTTGGTGTAGATCCCTCGGCTACGCTCGGGATGACATTCGGATCGAGCACCTCGAAGGCTACTCCGCGGCGGGCACCCTCTACCCCACGCCCAGCTTCTCCACCCGCACCGCGCACGCCTTGAACTCGGGCGTCTCCGTGATGAAGTCGTAGGCGTCGTTGGTCAACACATTCGTCGGCGCGCTCTCCGGGTGTGCGAACGCCATGAATACGGCGCCCACTGGCGATCGGTCCGTCACTTTCGCATGCACCTCGACCGACCCTCGACGTGACGACACCCGCACCATCTCGCCGTCCGCGATGCCAAGCACCAGTGCGTCCTCAGGGTTTATCTCCGCCATCTCGTACGGCACCAGTTCGTCGAACCCTATCGCCCTGCCCGTCTGTGTGCCCGTGTGATAGGTGGAGCGACGGCGTCCCGTCGTCAGAAACAGCGGGTACTCATCATCGGGTTCTTCGACCGGAGGTATGTGATCCACCGGGGCGAACTGGCCGGGCAACCCGGAGTCCATCTGGTCCTGGTGCAGGAACACCGTGCCCGGGTGATCGGGCGTAGGACAGGGCCACTGGATGCCGCCTTCGCGCTCCAGTCGCTCGTAAGAAATGCCGCTCAATATAGGAGCCAGAGCCGCAACTTCGTCCCAGATATCGGACGGAGTCGCAAACTCCTGTGGCAGGCCCATGTGCTCGAACAGGTCCAGCATGATTCGCCAGTCAGGCCTCGCCTCGCCCGGCGGATCGACAGCCTTTCGGACCCGCTGCACCCGCCTTTCCGAGTTCGTAAAAGTCCCGTCCACCTCCGCAAACGCCGCTGCTGGCAGCACGACATCGGCCAGCCGCGCCGTGTCGTTCATGAAAATGTCCTGCACCACCACGAACTCGGCCGCCTCAAGCGCCTGCCTGCTGTGGCCGCTGCACGGGTCGGACACAACCGTGTTCTCGCCCATGATGAACACGGCCTTAACCTCGCCCCTGATCATCTGGTCGAGTGCCGTGATCTTGGTGATTCCGCGACGTTCCGGCAACGGCGTGCCCCATGCGACCTCAAACTTTTTCCGGACCTCCGGCTTTTCGATCTTCTGATAACCCGGCAGATCGGTCGGAAGCGCGCCCATGTCGGAGACGCCCTGCACGTTGTTCTGCCCTCGCAGCGGGTTCACGCCGGCGTTCTCTCGACCGAAATTCCCGCACAACAGCGCCAGGTTGCCGACCGCCTGGACGTTGTGAGCGCCACAGGAATGCTCCGTGATGCCGAGCGTGTAGCAGATCGATGCCTTTGGAGAGGCGGCAGCGTACTCGCGAGCGGTGGCAATGATCTGTTCTGCCGGGACGCCCGATAACGCCTCGGCAAATTCTGGCGTGTACATCTTCACGTGCGCTTTGAGGGCGTCGAAGCCCTCGGTGCGATGTGCCACATACTCGGCGTCGTACAGCCCTTCCCTGATGATCACATGGGCCATCGCGTTCAAGACCGGGATGTCGGTCCCGATTTTGAGTTGCACGTGCCTGCTGGCCCAGCCTGTTAGCTCAATCTGACGGGGGTCAATTACGACCAGGTTGGCGCCGTTCCGAACTGCTTTCTTCATGCGGAGCGAGATGACCGGGTGCGCTTCCGTGGTGTTTGACCCGATCACGAGGATCATGTCCGCCCCGGCGATCTCCTCGATCGAGTTGCTCATTGCGCCCTTGCCGACCATGACCGCCAGACCGGCGACCGTAGGGGCGTGTCAGGTGCGCGAACAGTTGTCGATATTGTTGGTCCCCAGCGCCACGCGAGCGAATTTCTGGGCCAGGTAGTTGGATTCAGAGGTCGTCCGAGCAGAACTCCAGAACACCAGCGAGTCGGGGCCGTCCTCGTCCCGGTAATGCTTGAGTCTGTCAGACACGTGCGTGAGAGCCCGGTCCCAGCTGGCCGGTTCAAACTCGCCCCGGGCGTTCTTGATGAGCGGCGTCGTCAGGCGTTCATCGCTGTTGATGAAATCCCACGACCCGAACTGACCTTTGACGCATAAAGACCCCTGGCTGGACGCCGAAAAATCTGGCTCAGATCCCACCAGATCACCGTCCTGCGTGATCAGGTTGATGCCACATCCGACGCCGCAATAGGGACAGATAGTGGCGGTGCGATCAACCGAAGTCTCCGGCGCGAGCAGGACTCCATCGCCCGAAGGGGCGGGAACACTACTGTGTGATTTTGCGGCAACGTTGCCCCATGCGTCGCGAGTGCCAGAAGCCACCCCTGAAGTCCCCTCTCCCGGCGGGATAGGGTCAGGAGCCTGCCCTTCCGCGGAAGGGTGAGGGAGAAGTCCAGAGTCTGGACCAACACTCCGGAACGGCGCTAGCGCATCCACCAGTTTCCGATTGGACAGCGCGCCCGTCGGACAGGTGTTCACGCACTGTCCGCAGAAGGTGCAGGGACTCTCCATCAGCAGATTGTTGAACTTGCTGAAAACGGTCGAATCTTGCCCGCGGCCTGCAACCGTTATCGCGGATGCCTGCTCCCAGTCGTTACATATATTCGTACACCGGAAACAGGCGATGCACAGGTCGTATTCCCGCGCTATGAAGGGGTTGGGGTCAACAACCTTCGCCCGCCGCTCCAGAGGTCGGAACGCGTCAGCCCGGGCGCCGTACTCGCGAACCGCTGCCT
>JASLLE010000151.1 GCA_030747175.1 Dehalococcoidia bacterium
GGTTAGCGATTCGTCTGCATCCGTGGCAAGAGGCTTCTCGATAAACAGGTCGTGGCCCTGCTCAACGGCGGCCAGCGTCGGTCCGACGTGGAAGTTCTCGTCGGTCGCGATGATCGCCGCGTTCACCTCGGGCCGTCTCAGGAGTTCCTCGTAATCCCCGGTGAAGTAATCCGCTCCAGAGTCTTCGGCGAGCTTCTGCCCGACGTCCTCCTTGATATCGCAAAGCCCCATCCAGCCGACGCCGGGGTGATCCTTTGCGATCATCGCCCGTATGCGGCCGATCGTTCCGCTGCCGATGATGGCGAGTCCAATTTCTTTCGAGTTGTTTCCGCTCAACTGGTTGTCTCCTCTCGGGAGGAATTGTCCGCGCAAAGTACCGAAATTAGGATTGCGGTACCGGCCCACGAGCTGGGGTGAGGATATTTGTAGTTCTCCCTCACCCCGGCCCTCTCCCGCTGGGAGAAGGGTGTCAGCAGTCCAATCCAGCGCCTAGATCGTCCCCACCACCGTGATCTCTTCGATCGGGAACTGGGTTGTGATCTCCGGCCCCTCCTCGTTCACGACCATCATCTCTTCGACACGGACGCCCCACTCCAGCGGTTTGCCGTGCTGCGTCTCCAGAGCAAAGCTCATACCCGGCTGGATCTCTACGGGATGATCCAGCGAGTAGATTCGGGAAACTACCGGCGAGTCGTACTGCGCGAGTCCGAGTCCGTGGCCCCAGAGGTTGGCGGCGGCTTCATCTTCTTCCCGGTACCCCCAGGCTTCCTGCGCCGATGGCCATACACCGGCGACATCCGCGGTCGTCGCGCCCGGCTGCACCTTCTCGATGGCGTCGTACAGCCATTCATAAGCGATCTTGTAGTAGTCCTTCTGTTCCTGGGTCGGCTGTTTGCCGACGCAGTAGGTACGGTACTGGCAGCTCTTGTAGCCGTTCCAGGTCACTGCGGCCATGTCGATGATCACAAGGTCGCCCGGCTGGATGATCCGGTCCGAGAAGTGCCGCCAGTTCGGCCAGCTATTCGGGCCGGACGAGACGATGATGTCCTCAACGTCCTCAATGCCCGGGACGCTGTACAGGTAGTCCATCGTGAACGCCGTGATCTCGTGTTCCTGCATCCCCGCCCGCATGTAGTTGGCGATCGCAGTGTGCGCGCCATCGCAGATCGCAGCCACAATCCGCATCGCCTCAAGCTCATCCTCGTTCTTGATGGCCCGGGCCGCCACCATCGGGGTCATCCCGTCTCTCCAGTCGATGCCGGAGGCGTTGAAGGAATTGATCATGTTCAGGTCGATCATGTCGACACCCAGCGGGTCGTTCTGAACGCCGTGCCGCTCCATCTCTTCCCGGATGGCGTTGGTGAACTTCGTGACCTGCTGCTCGGCGGCGGGTCCGACGGCGCCCTTGATCCATGAGTAGGCGTAGCGAACGTTTTCCTTGGGCAGCCACGGGCAATGACGGTTGATTTGCGTGCCGATGTCGCCCTGCTCAAACAGCACGGGTTCGCCGCCTTTGCAAAGCAACGCGTACCGAAGCCCGGGCTTCAAGCGGCACCATCCGGGTGTGACCGTGCTGGTGATGTAGCGGTTGTTCTCGTCGTACATGACGAGCATCGATCCGAGGCCCGCTTTTTCCATTTCAGCCCGTGCGCGGTTCAACCGGTAGGTCCGGAGCCGATCCCAGTTGATGCGCTGCTGCCAGTCTGTGCCTACAAGGCCGAAGTTTGATGTGCCACGAGTCGCCACGGATCACTCCTCTATCGTTGTTTGGTGCGGGGGCCATTTGTACACCCGAATTGGATCGATGCACAGCCGTTAATCGCTGTTTTAGGTCAGATTTATCACGATACCCGGGGAGTGTACGCGTCGCGCGGTCCCGGCGCACTGCCGTGAAGCCGTCCTCTGCGGTTTTCACACAGTGGAGATGAGCCGTTCCTCGCTTCTTTGCGACCCTCCAGCGATTACCCTGAGGTATCCCGGCGGACGCCTTCAGTGGAGCAACGATAGTACGTTACGTAGTCGACATAATCGGAAAGAATCAGTCGTGAAGGCTTCGATAGTCGTTGCGCTGATGTGCCTTGTGACGGCATGTTCAGCCGCCACCGAAGACGGCGCACCAGCATCGACGAATCCCGTATCACCCGCGCAGCCAGCAGACCCGGCTATCGCCACTGGTTCCCCTGCGCCGGAGCACGATGCCGGTGATGAAGCGGGGACGGTCGCTTCACCGGACAGCGTCCCTGCGGACCCCGAGAGCGCAGACGTCCTCACACCTGTACCAGCCACCCCGGAACCGTCACAGGGCACACATGCGGCCAGCACAATGTTCGGGCCTGTGGAATGCGAAGATTCCGGTCGAGTCCAGTTCACGCACTTCCCGCTGGAGCCCGAGATCATCTCCTCCATTCAACCGATGGGAGCCATGGCGGGCAGTCATGTGACGCCGGTGGATCACATCTACATCACTCATGACCGGCCAGACGAACCCGGCCACGGGTATGTCGTCGTGATGCCCGCGGGCGGAATCGTCATCGAGGTAGGACGGATGCCGAACCCGGACCGTCCTGACTACCGGATAGTGATCGCCCACACCTGCCGCATATTCACGACCTTCATCCACACCGGGGAGCCGGTCGCCGAACTCAAAGCCCTGATCGGCGAACTTGACCTCGGGGCGAACTGGTACGGCGCTTTTCCTATCGATGCGGGTGATGTCCTGGCTGACGCATCGACCAACACGATGGATTTCATGGTCCATGACCAGGAAGTCACGCTTCCCGGTTTTATAGTTCCGGAAACGTACATCGGCGAGCCCTGGAAGGTCCACACCGTAGATCCATTCGATTTCTACGACGAGCCCCTGCGTTCACAGGTTTTAGCCTTCAACCCGCGAACCGCCGAACCGGTCGGCGGAAAGATCGACTACGACGTCGACGGCAGACTCGTTGGCAACTGGTTCGTCGAAGGGACCGGCGGTTACGGAAACGGCGGAAATGTTGGTCCCGGATACGTGAATTACTGGGACACACACCTGGCGATCGCGTACCACTACATCGACCCGTCAACCTTGATCGTGTCCATCGGCGCCGATACGGGCATACCGAAGGACGCATGCCGGGTGTGCGCGGGCGCGTATGGGATCAAGGGCAACTCGCCAGACCCGGCGAACATTGGTGTATCCGACGGCATGGTGAAATACGAGCTGATCGGCCGTATTCGCCTCGAACCGGGAGCACCAGCTTTTAACGACGAAGCCAACTCCGTCGGAGTCTTTCTCGCCGAGATGATCGACGACCGGTCGGTCCGCATCGAGGTGTTCCCGGGCGTGCTCCCATCAGCAGTCCAGGGGTTTACAGACGAGGCGGTCGTCTACACCCGGTAGGCCCAGCACATAGCGCGCCTCCCGAGTGATCTCTGCTGATAATCCAACGGGTTTCGCCCGGCGCGACAAAACCGGCGGCGGGAACGGCGCCGGTGTGGATTACCCTGTTGGGACGACGTTCAAGCAGGCTTCGCGAACCGTCTGACGGGTAGTTCCGGAACAACGGCGTGAAAAGAATAGGGAGAATCACTTTGGCCTGGATCCGACAGGAATCTGTTGAGGGTGACTACTCAGAGATGGTCAAACCGCTCTCGATCAACCCGCGAGCGATGGATGCGGTGTTCGAGATGACACAGGCGATCTCTTTCGGCAGCTCCGCCCTGACCCCGGTGCAGGAGGAGGCGATAGCCGTCGCCGTCTCGGTATCAAACCGCTGCCGGTACTGAACTCTCGGACACGGGGGGTACCTCCGTCAACACTCCCACGACTCGGACCTGGCGAGCGGCGTGATACACGACTATCGGACCGCGGGCCTGGACGCGGTCACGGT
>JASLLE010000152.1 GCA_030747175.1 Dehalococcoidia bacterium
TCGGAAATCCCATAGGGGCAAATCCCCCGTCCGATTATCACGCGTCTGACCTTCGACATCCACGATGTTGAGGAGTCGAAAACCGCGAAACGTCCCACCGGACTAGCTGTTCTGTCATTTTTGCCAATTCGGCGTCCACCCATTCTCAATCGTGAACCACTGGATCACGTTGGTGCGCTAAAAGACACAGACAGTACCAGCTACCCTGCCAGTGGCCCCACAATGTTTGGAGCCGCGTGGTGTCCGATACACGCACCTCCATCTCTCACCCGTTAACCGAGTCGGTTATTTCGGTGTCTCTCTCGAGCCGCGCCCATCCGGTAACCTGACCGGGCGTGACCCGGGGCGCTATAGATGAGGCCCGTGATCTCATTCCCACTGTCGCTGTGCAGGCGGGCGCGAGCGATGCTGAATTGCTGCTAATTCTCACAGCCTAGCCTAAATACCGGGATATCGATCTGCTACGTCTTCGGCGTTGTTGCGAACTCCGATCAAATATGATGGGCAAAACGCAATCGATCCCGCGGACGCGTCCCGCTCCGGGTTTTCCATCAGGAGTGTTGGGCGCCCGGATCTTGTTTAGCCCGGCGCCGGGAGTGATCCCTTGCGGTCGACGACGGGGCTTCAGTTGAGAGTCCCGATTAGCCGTAAGGCACTACCTTGTGGCTGACCGCTGGCTGTCGATATCCTTTACCTTTGATAAACGGGGACCCTAGCCGGGGACCGCAAGAGGGCTTGCAGCCTGCTGAACCACCGATCTCGGACCAATCCCAACCGCTCCGCGAGATACGCATTGCAACTTGATTCAAAAATATACATAGCCGGCCATCGCGGCCTGGCCGGGGCCGCTCTTGTACGGGCGCTCGAATCGGCGGGGTACACGAATTTGGTCACGCGCACGCACGCGGAACTGGATCTGACGGACCAGGCGGCGACTCGCGGTTTTCTCGAGAGTGAACGTCCGGATTACGTCTTCCTGGCGGCCGCGCTGGTTGGCGGCATACACGCCAACTCCACCATGCCGGCCGAGTTCATCACCACCAATCTCGCCATTCAGAGCAACGTCATTTCCGCGTCGCACGAGATCGGCGTGAAACGACTGCTCTACTTCGGCTCCAATTGCGCCTACCCGCGCGAGTCGGAACAGCCGATGAAAGAAGAGTACCTTCACACCGGGCATCTTGAGCCGACAAACGAGTGGTTCGCCGTCGCCAAGCTCGCCGGTATGGCGATGTGCGATGCGTACAACAAGCAGCACGGCACGCAGTTCATCGCCGCCATACCCGCCGGGCTTTACGGTCCGGACGATAACTTCGCCGGAGACGCCTCCCACGTCATTCCGGCGCTCATGCGCCGGTTTTACGAGGCAAGGAACAATCCCGGCGGAGACGGCGGATCCGTACTCGTCTGGGGCACGGGCACGCCCGAACGCGAGTTCCTGTACGTGGACGACATGGCGGAGGCCTGCCTCCTGCTGATGAACATGGACGACGAGACGCTTTCCGAGGTGCTGGCCCAGAACAAATCTGTCATCAATATAGGGACCGGCAACCCGGTGACCATCCGGGAGCTTGCGGAAACGATCCGTGACGAGGTCGCCCCGGGGGCACGGCTGGAGTTCGACACGAGCCGCCCGGACGGGTTCCCGCGGAAAGTGCTGGACCCGACTCGTCTCGCAAAGTGCGGCTGGAAGCCCTCTGTTCCCCTCTCGGACGGGATTAAGCGAACCTACCAGTGGTTTCTCAAAGCGCTCGAAAAGGAGTCGCTCCGTGTCGGCTAACCACGAACGTGTGTCAAACCCGCACGCACGCAAACCCGGGAGGTCGAACGGTTGACCCAAGATCAACTCTGGGAGCGGTTCTATCGTTCGATGTTGCGTGTACGCAGGGTCGAAGAGAAGATCATCGACGTTTACTGGTCTGACAAGATAAAAAGCCCGGTGCACCTGTCCATCGGGCAGGAGGCCGTCGCCACCGGTGTGTGCGAGGCGCTTGCGCGTGAAGACATCCTCTTCGCCACGTACAGAAGTCATCACGCATACCTCGCCAAAGGCGGCGATATGAACGGGATGATCGCCGAGCTTTACGGCAAGGTCACTGGATGCGCCCGGGGCAAGGGCGGGTCCATGCACCTGATCGACCCGGAACACGGCGTGGCCGGGACATCGGCCGTGGTCGGCACGACCATCGCAAACGCTCTGGGCTACGCGTTCGCCGTGAAGTTGAGGAAAGAGAAAAAGGTGGTCGCCGTGTTCTTCGGCGATGGCGCCGTGGACGAAGGTGTGTTCCACGAGAGCCTCAACTTCGCCGCGCTCAAAAAACTCCCCGTGCTTTTCATCTGCGAGAACAACCAGTTCGCCGTTCATTCGGACCACCTCACCCGACGGACCAGGGACAACCTGGTCGAGCGTGCCGGAGTGTACGGCGTCCCGGCGCAGCGGATCGAGGGCAACGATGTACTCGCCATCTACGAACAGACGGCGCAGGCGGTCGAAAGCATCAGGGCCGGCGAGGGGCCTCAATTCCTGGAGTGCATGACTTACCGATGGAAAGAGCACGTCGGCCCTGGCGATGACTTCCACCTCGGATACCGTACCCCGGAAGAGCGTCAGCCGTGGATCGACGATGACCAGCTTGTCCGGGCAGAAAAACAGGTCGGCGCGGACCTGGCGGAGACCGTCAAGACCGAGGTCGAACAAGAAGTGACCGAGGCGTTTGAGTTCGCAGAAGAGAGTCCGTTCCCGGACGCATCGGAGTTGCACGCGCATGTCTACGCAAACTGAGTCCGGCGTGAGGACGCTCACGTATGCAGAGGCGATCCACGAGGCGACCGATCAGGAGATGGAACGCGATCCGGGTGTCATCGTTCTCGGTATCGGCGTGGACGACGCCAAAGGCATCTACGGCACGACGACCGGCCTGCAGGAGAAGTACGGCCCGGACCGCGTATTTGATACGCCCCTCGCAGAAGACGCCATGACCGGGATGATCATCGGCGCGGCGCAGGCCGGACTCCGCCCGATTCACGCGCACATACGAATGGACTTTGTGCTGCTGGCGATGAACCAGCTCGTCAACGTCGCCGCCAAGAGCCACTACATGTTTGGCGGAGCGACATCCGTGCCGATTGTTGTGCGCTCATACATCGGACGCAGCTGGGGCCAGGGACCGCAGCATTCACAGGCTCTGCACTCCTTTTTTATGCACGTACCCGGCTTCAAAGTCGTCGCTCCGACCAACGCCTATGACGCCAAGGGACTGATGACGGCGAGTATCCGTGACAACAATCCGGTGATGTTCATCGAGCACCGTTTGTTTACGGCGACAGAGGCCGAAGTGCCGGAAGCCTCCTATGAGGTGCCGTTCGGGCAGGCCCGGATCACCAGGCCTGGATCAGATGTCACGATCGTCGGTATTTCATACATGGCACTGGAGGCGTACAGGGCGGCCGGTTATCTTGAAGAAGTAGGGATCGACGCAGAGGTTATCGACCCGGTATCGCTGACGCCGCTCGATATCGACACCATCCACGACTCGGTCAAGAGGACGGGCCGACTTCTTGTAGTCGACAATGGCTGGCTCACGTGTGGCGCAAGCGCGGAGATCGTCACGAGCGTCATCGAGGCGGTTGACGGAAATCAGTCGATCTCGGCGAAGCGAATGGGATTTGAACAGGTCACATGTCCCACGACGCCGGGCCTGGAAGACGACTTCTACCCGAACGCCCAGACCATCGCGGCCGCAGCGAACAAGATGGTGAGGGGCGTGGACTCGGACTGGGCGCCGGATAGTCGGGGCTCTATCGAGG
>JASLLE010000153.1 GCA_030747175.1 Dehalococcoidia bacterium
AGCCTCGAGCCGCGCTCGAGAAGCTGGAATCTCCGGCCAGCTGGCCGGGTCCCCGCAGTCGGCGTGCGAGGAAGTGTGGCCGCCGATTTCGTATCCTTCCTCGCTGAGCGCGCGCAGCTCAACGAGGTTCAGCGAAGGGGTACTCTCCGTCCCGCGCGCCCGAACAGGTGAAAGACTGATGCGACCCTCGACTAGATCCGCGCAGACGAACACCGTGACCGGCACCTCGTAAAGAGCACAGAGCTCGCGCCCCCATCCCGCATTCTCAACGTAGCCGTCGTCGAACGTCACGGCAAGCAACGGCTCTACATGCGCGCTCGTCCGCACGGCCTCAACTGCGTCGGCGAGCGGGACGATCCGGTAGTAGCAGGTCAGATGCTCAAGATGGTCGATGAACTCGTCGGTCGACAATCCGAGGTAGTGGTGCCGATCGGTGATCAGATGATAGTTGAGTACAAGCACGGGTGGACGCCGGCGCCACCGTCGGACGACGGTCCTCACCTGTACCCACCCCAAACACAAGAAGAGCGCCGCTGCCGCGGTCCGAAGTCCTGCCCACCGCTGTCGTCTCTGGGATGGCTGGCGGCGACGGAATTCGCGTGTCTGCCGGAACAACGTCAGGCGGTCGAGAGACAGGCGGAGTGGGGAGCGTTCCGACGTCGACGCTCTTTCCTCCCGGCTGATTCCATCGCGTAGACCGGCGATCACGTCGGCGCACACACGGTGTGCTGCCATCGTCGCCTTCACGCGGAGACTGCGCAGCGTGTCAAGAGGTTCGATCGTCACGGCCGTCGCACCGAGCACGTGGCCGGTGTCCAGGCCTTCATCGACGCGGTGGATGGTGATGCCGACCTCCCGGTCGCCGGCGATGACCTCAGAGAGCCCGACGGGGCCGGCGCCGCGGTAACGCGGCAGCGCAGCGAGGTGCAGGTTGATGCAGCCGAGTCGCGGCACGGTAAACAGTTCGGGCCGGACGAGTGGCGTTCCATAAACGACACCAACGTCCGCATCGAGAGCCTTCAACGCGGCAATGGTGGCCGCGTCGTGGAAGTCGCGCACGCGCACGTGCGCGGCATTCAGCTCGCCGAGGAGGCCCCCGAAGGCGGGCTGGGGGCGTGGCGCGTGGGTGAGAGTGTACGCGGCGACGAGTGGTGCCGTCGCGAGTCGGGTCGCGACGACCATCGCGTGGTAGAGCAGGTTGAAAGCGACGGCGGCAGCGCCGTGGCGTTGCAGGTAGCGACGGACGCGCGGGTTGAGCGCTCGGCGGGCACTACCCTGCAGGACTCCAACAAGGCGCACGCCAGAAACTGCGGCTATCCGGCGGACGAGATTGCGAAGATCCCGCTCATCGTCGTGCCCGGTAATGAGGACAACGCGAAAGGATGGTGCCACTGGACCGGAGATCACCGTCTCGGCCTCACGAGCTCAGATCGGCCGAGCCATGTCGTACCCAGGCCGGAGTCGGGTGGGAGTAACTCATGGAACCAGTTCGAACGGGAGCACTTCGAGTCCCGGCAACTTAAAGGCCCTGGTGTCGAGCAACGGGCAGCTGTGTCTCAGTCGACAACATGCTCATCGCCGCTGACTGATGGCGAGGATCATGTGGGCAATGAACGACGCAGGCATCATCAGCGCCAACGCGCGCCGGGCGACACGGTAGGCACGGCTTCCCGGACGAAACATGCGAACATCCCAGTGGAGCATGCGCCCCGCACCCGTGAGCTTGCCAATGGGCTTGATGGCGTGCACCCGGAAGCCGTGCAGCTCCAGCTCGCGCTGGAGCTCTGGGCGCGTGAGGCGCCACTGATAGAAGCGCTGTGCCCGGTGATAGCCGGCCTTCCGGTCGAACGTGCTATCCCAGCGGTCCAGCGACCGTGCCTCGCGCACGATGAGCCGCCAGTTATCGAAGGGAACGCTGACGAACAGCCAGCCGCCTGGCTGGAGTACCCGATGAGCCTCCTGCAGGCAGTCCCGGAGCCCATCTTCGAAGTGCTCGAACGTACCCCACGACAGGTAGGCGTCGAACGACCCGGAAGGGAAACCTGTGCGCCTGATATCGCCCCGAACGAATTGGAGAGCGGGAAACCAGATCTTCAGCCGCTGGATGACCGATTCACTCAGGTCGAGACCGACTACGTCGAATCCCCGACGAGCGAGAAAGACCGTCCACTCCCCCATCCCACACCCACCGTCCAGGATCCGAGTCCCAGAGCGCAGTTGTGCAAGGTACGGCTGAATGACGCGGTGTTCCTCTCCACGGACGACGCCGGCCGGCTCGGGCGGTCCGGTTCGGTCCTTCCACATCTCGGTCCAGTACTGCTCGACGAACGCCGTTTCATCGACCAGGCTCGCGTCGACCGAAACTGGGATGTAATCCTTCTTCACCGGCTGTGTTCTATCGTTTCTCTGGGACGCTACGACTTCAGGAAGTCGGCTACCGACATCGTACGTATCCCTTCGACCGGCGTTGCGTATTTCCATGGGTCGAAGACACGGGTAAACCTGGTGTATGGGTTGTCCCACACCCGTCGAAGATCCTCAAACTCGCTCTGTGGGCGCTGGAAGAATCGCCTGTTGGCTAGGAAATTCGCGTTGAAGACGTGCCGCGTCCGATAGAAGAACCAGCGAAAATGCAGCATTGACTTGAAAGTGTAAGGCGCCGCGTACTCGAGCGAGCCCAGCATGGACATATCCATGCCGAGAAAGAACACTTCCCGAAAGCCCATGAACCTGAGAAGTGGGTAGAGCGCGATAGCGGCAGAGTTCAAGAAGCCACGGCCACTTCGTACCAGCACTTGATCATCCCGCTCGATAGGTGTGAAGTACTCTTCGAGATCGAACTGCTTGTCGTCACCGGTCTGGCCGAACCAAAAGGCACGATCAGAGTACGCGAAGTGTGGAAAGTGTTCATCGATCAGGCTTCTATTCGCCAGGATCCGTGTCCGCGGAATATGGCGCAGGAGATCGTATGGCGAATCCTGCAAATAGCCGTCTGATCGCCAGCGGAACCGCTTGTGGGGACCCCGCTGAGGGCGCCAGGTCTCGAAGTAGTCATGAAAATGAGCTCGCAGGTGCGTAGCGACCCTGGCACATTCCGGCTTCAGCCATCGATCGATTCGAAAGTCGGCGAGAAAGGACCTGAAGATGAACTGCTGGAGTCCGTTGTCCTTGGATTTTTCCGGGAACAGCATCAGGTAGTAGTCGGGGGCAAGAGTTGATCGCAGGTGCGGTGTCAGCGCCTTCGCTTCAAGGAAAGTTACGAATCCCCTG
>JASLLE010000154.1 GCA_030747175.1 Dehalococcoidia bacterium
GTCCAGCACACCCTCGAACGCCGCCGAAAACTGTAACGCGTCGGTACCGGGCTCGTCCCATTCGATGAGCAGGCCCAACCCGGACTCATTAGCCGGGCCATCCAGCAGCAGAAATCCGTCCCGACCCCAGCCCGCAGCCGCCTGCGCGGCAACTGCGGCCTCGGCGCCCAGCGCTTCAAGCCAGATGCTCAGAAACGCCTCGCCGAGCACATCTTCTGTGCGAACGCTCCAGCCCTCGTCCAGGACATCGGCCAGGGCGGGCAGCGACGGCGGAGCCTCCGGGTACTCGTCCGCCCGGTACTTCTCGGGGTGAATGATCTGTTCCGTGGTCTCCGGCAGATCCATCCATACAGCGTCGAGCGCCGGCATCCCGCCATCCTGCCAGATCGAGTTTGCGAACCCGAAACCCGCCGTGTAGGGCCATCCGAACGCCAGCAGCAGAAAGTCAGGGGTGGCCTGGAGCGCGGCGAGATCGGCAGGATCGACGGCAAGCAGCTCGTCCAGGTCTTCCGGCACAAATCGTTGGGAAGCGTAAACAGCCTCGACGAAAGTCGCCTCTCCCTCGACCAGCGCCTGAAGTGCGCTCGTCCGCTCGCTATCGTCTTCCGCACTCTCGAACAACTCGCTGAGGTCGAAGTTCACGTCCTGCAACAGGTGAGCGTATTCGTGCGAATACACGGCTTCTTCCTTGACGGATACGTCGTCGCCACCGCCCAGCACAAGCAGCTCGCCAGTCTCGTGGTTGTAGAGCCCGACGACAGCGCCTTCCAGCAGCTTGCGTTCGATCTCAAGGAGGCTCGCGTCTTCCGGGATCAATCCAAGCAGCTTGAACAACACCTCCAGGTCGGCGATCTCCTCAAGCACCTCAGGATCTTCCAGGTCCTCCGCCAGTTCTTCTGCGATGCGTTCTTTGCCGACCAGCGAAACGTTCGGCTCGCCACCGGCGGAGAGTTCACGTATCTCGGACACTGCGTCGCCGATGCCGGCCAGTTCGGCAGCCTTTGCGTCCAGAGTGACATCGGGTTCGTCGGGATCGGGCGTTGCTGAGGTGGCAGTGGGCGTCGCCGTTGGCTCAGACGTGGCCGTTGGTTCCGGTGTTTCGCCTGCGCTCGATGCCGGGGTTGATGCGAGAAATGTAGCCATCGGGCTCGGTTGCGGGGTAGAGGTGTCTTCTGGTTCGCCGCCCTCGGATGCGCACGCGAGCGCCACCAGCGACACGAGTCCGGCCAGGATCACGGCCCAACTGGTACGGTTCCCGGTAACTCCGGAAAACCTCAATCCCTTGTGATCAGGTGACGACACGAAATGACTACTCGCTGTGAATGGGCCGCGGGCAACGATCTGATGGTCGAGTACCACGACACGGAATGGGGCGTGCCGTCGCACGACGACGGTCACCTGTTTGAGATGTTGATCCTGGAAGGTTCGCAGGCCGGACTGAGCTGGCAGACGATCCTCAACAAACGCGAGGGCTACCGCCGCGCGTTCGCCGACTTCGACCTGGCAACTATCTCAGCTTACGGTGAATCGGACGTAGAGAGACTCGTACAGGACGCCGGAATTGTGCGTCATCGCGGCAAGATCGAAGCAACCATCAACAACGCGATCACTGCGCTGGCGGTTCAGGCCGAGTTCGGAAGCCTCGACGCATACCTCTGGGAACTGGCGGCCAGCGGTCCGGTCAATAACGCCCGGGCGACGACGGACGATATCCCGGCCACGACCGACGTGTCGGAGGAAATGAGCAAGGCCCTCAAAAAGCGGGGGTTCCGCTTCGTTGGCCCGACAACCGTCTACGCATTCATGCAATCAGCGGGCATGGTGAACGATCACCTCGTCACATGCTTCCGCTACAACGAAGTATGATCCCGGTCCGGCTGCACAACGGACAGCGAAGAGACCCAAACAACCTGATCTCCAGGAGCGGCGGCTTTGGACAAGCAGATATTCGGCATCGGCGGCGACTTCTTTCCTCCCGACTGGAGGCGCCCGCTCCTCCGCGAGCACCTTCTAACCCTGTCCGACAAGTCCCGCCCGAAGGTGTGCTACGTCGGCACGGCTACCGGCGACCAGCCGCAAAACATCGCCACCTTCTACCAGGAGTTTGGCCGCCACGATTGCGAAACGTCCCACCTGAGCCTGTATTCGCCGCCGCAGAAGGACATCCGCTCGTACGTGATGAAGCACGACATCATCTACGTCGGCGGCGGCAGTACGAAAAACCTGATGGCGCTCTGGAACGAGTGGGGCTTCGACGAAATCATGAAGGCGGAAGGCGTCCCGTGTCGCGGGCAATTGCAATACAACTCCGGGGTAATATTCTTCGCAAACACGCCCCTGGTCCGGGAGATTTTCACCACATGGATGAACCTGTCGGTCAAGTACGCGGATCAGCGGCATTGGGATGATCAATCGTTCTTGTCCCTGGCCATGGAGAAACTTGATTTCAACCCCTATACGCTTTCCATCTCCTTCAATTACCGCGGGACGGGCGATCCCATCAGCGGATTCGTGCGGATATGGCACTCGACCGGCGCCGTCCCGGAAAACATCAACTCATTCGACGTGTCCTGGCCGCCGAGAAGGGCCGTTCCTTCCCGCGTCATCCATCCGCGCGGCCGGGCGACGGAAGAACTCCGCCGATGGTTGCGCAAACTGAAGAATCGTTGGCGGTGACGTAAACGACGCGGCAATGGGCGAGGTGCCGGGTTTCGGCGTGGAGCGGGAATCATCCCGCCGATGTGCCGTCCATCGATCGGCTCGTCGACCATCGGCCGGGGCTCGCGAATCATGAACCCCGACCCCTGAAACCTGAACGCGACTCCTTGCCCCTATCTTTCAACTTTCACTTTTCATTCACTCCCCCAATCCCCCCCGGTCCGTCGCGCAGCGCCATCGC
>JASLLE010000015.1 GCA_030747175.1 Dehalococcoidia bacterium
GCATCGCCAACTCAGCGTGGTGGGCGCGGGCGAGACCGGCGATCTGCAAACAGCGCCACATGCCCCCGACCTTGAGCGGCTCGGGATTGATGATGTCCGTGACGTCTGCCTGGAGGAAACGTGCGAACTGGGTCAGTTCTACAAAACGCTCCCCGGCAATCACCCTCACGGGCACGCGATTCGCTACCGAAACCAGCGCCTCTACATCGTCCGACTTCACGGGCGTTTCGAACCACGTCACCTCGTAATCGGCGAGCCAGTTGCCGATCTCAACGGCCGCTGCGACCCCGAAACGATCGTGGCCCTCGACAAGGATGTCGATCTCGTCCCCCACCCCGTCACGAACGGCGCGCATGATCGCCCTGGACTCCGCGTCCTGCCGTCGCGTTAGACGGATGTAGGCGTCGCCAAACGGGTCAAGTTTGAGCGCCGTGTATCCCGCGTCCACCACACCCTTCGCCTGTTCGCCAATATGTTCGGGGTCCCTGTCACCGGTGTACCAGCCGTTGGCGTACACGCGGACATCATCCCTGATCCTGCCGCCAAGTAGTGTGTGGACCGGTACATCGAGCGACTTTCCGAGGATGTCCCAGCACGCCATCTCGATCCCCGACATCGCGGGCGTAATGTTCAGGTACCCGGCGAGGTAAAGCTCGTTCCAGATGGCATGGACCTCGCGCGGGTCCCGGCCAATGACCAGGTGCTTGACCTCCTCAACCGCCGCCACCTGTGGCGCCGTGGATAACCCGCCGGTCGCCTCGCCGATGCCCTTTAGCCCGTCATCAGTCTCGACGATCACAAACACCCAGTTCTTCCACGGATTGCCTACAACAAGGGTCCGGATATTTGTGATATTCATGCAGTTCCAGAGTTGAATGCTGTACCGGTTAGCGGGTAACCGATACACGGCGAAGTGCTGACGGACGACATACGCCGCCCCCTCAAGATCCGGGAGCCGCTTACGCGGATCAGGCTACCAGCCGCCTGATCAAGTTCCGCAAAATCCCGTATCTGAATCCGCTAGCAGGTAACAGGCTCCCGGATTTATGTTCTGGGAAACATTAACTTTTGTCGCCGGGGGATCTACCGCGTGCCCAATCACACAGCAGGTCACATGCATGCTTCTGAGGTTCTGACGGCCCTCGGATTGCTGGCCGTAGCGCAGGAAGACGAACGTCCTGAAGGCGAACTTGACGCCCTCAGCGGCGAGGTGATGCACGCGCTCGAAAGTTACCGGGAATCGCGCGTCGATTCGACCATTTAGAGAATTTCCCGGTCCCGGCCGAACGCCCCTCAATCCGGGGCGTTTTTTATTTGCCACGCGTTTTCGGCTCGCCGGAAACTGAACGTTGAGCTCAATAGGTGACCAGGGAATGGATTTCGTGGTCTTTCAGCACGGTCCGGCCGTTTAGAGCTTCCAGCTCCACGACGAACGCCATGGCGAGAACCTGTCCCCCGACCCGTTCGATCAAGCTCGCCGCCGCTTCAGCGGTCCCGCCGGTCGCCAGCAGATCATCGACGACCAGAACACTGTCGCCCTGCTCCAGGGCGTCGACGCGCATCTCCATGCGGCCCGTGCCGTACTCGAGCTCGAAATCGATCCCGACCACTTCAGGCGGGAGCTTTTTCTCTTTCCGGAGCGGGACAAATGGCAGACCCAACTTCAGCGCAAGTGGCACGCCGAACATGAATCCGCGTGACTCGATCCCGGCCACTGCATCGATCGCCGCCCCGCCATATCGTTCCGCAAAGCTGTCGATGGTGTAGTTGAACGCATCCGGCGCTTTCCACAGCGGCGTGAGGTCCCGAAACAGGATGCCGGGCTGCGGGTAATCCGGGATGTCACGGATCCAGTTCTTCAGGTCCATGTTCGACTCCGTACGGGGGCTCGGAACCGGGCGCTTCTCGTAGATCGAGACGCCGTCCTTACAGGAGTCTAAACATCAAACTCCAGGCCGGCGACGGGGTACGCCTCAATCAAGTCGAGGTGTATAGCTCGGTCTCGGGGGAGACCGACACGACCGAGTGGACCCGTTCGAGTTGCTCCCCCTCCATCTCGCCGTCGATGCCTGTGCCCCCGGAAGAGTGAGTGAGGTCCAGCGCGTTTCGCGCGCCTTCCTCTTCCGAGGCAACCGGCCAGGTGATTTACCGATTCCCGGGCGACGCGCGGCCAGATGTCCCCCCGCATCCGGTGCATCCGGGCGCCGATGCTAAAATCCGTGCCTTCGCGTGGTCGTGGACAACCCTCCCGCCAGCGGCCGCCAAAGCAACATCCAGTTCGTACCCGGGACCTCGCACATCCGCATCACGAAACTCAGCCTTTCAAACTTCCGGAACTACCCGGAGTGCTCGCTCGATCTGGATCCCGGAATAACGGTCTTCCAGGGACCGAACGGACACGGAAAGAGCAACCTGATGGAGGCGGTGTACCTGGTCGCCATCGCCAAATCGCCACGGTCGTCCTCCGATCGCGAACTCCTGGGCTGGGACGTCGTGCAAAACGGTGGTCACGTGCAGATCGCCGGGGTCGCCCGCGACGATGAGCTCACCGTGCAGGCTCAGATCGATTTCGACGTGATCCCGCGTACCCCGGAGCCCGGGAGCGGCGGGGCGCGACCGGCGCCGTCCATCAAAAAAGAGTTGCGTGTAAACGGAGTTCAGCGGCCGGCGTCGGAGTTTGTCGGCGCTGTGAACGTAGTAGCGTTTTCGGCCGACGACATAGAACTGATCACCGGAAGCCCGACGGTCAGGAGGCGCTACCTCGACATCCTGATATCTCAGAGTGATCCGTCATACCTCAAGATGATCCAGAGATATGGACGCGTGGTAACACAGCGGAACCATCTTCTGCGCCAGATGCGAGAGGGCCGCGTCGGTCCGGACGAACTGGAGTTCTGGAACGACCGGCTGGTCAACGAGGGCGCGGCGATCATAGAGCGGCGCTCGCGCGCCGTCGAACGACTTGCGGAGGAGGCTGCCCCGCGGCATCTTGCGCTTTCCGGGGGACGTGAACGGCTCGGGGTCCGATACCGGCCGCGGGTCTCGGCGGTCGCGGAGAACGGCCCGGATGAGATCCCCGGTTCAACTACGGAACTGATCTCGCTAATGCGCGCGGCCCTCCAGGTGGCTCGCCCGCGCGAGATCGGCCAGGGCGCTACGGTCATCGGCCCCCACCGGGATGAAATAACGTTGAGCCTAAATGAAGAGCCGGCCGGGGCGTTCTCCTCGCGCGGACAGGCCCGCACAATCGCGCTTGCACTGCGCCTTGCCGAAGGCGCGTTCGTCACATCGGCGACCGGCCGTACTCCGGTGCTGGCGCTGGACGACGTGCTATCGGAGCTGGATGAATCACGCCGCCGGCTCGTGCTCGAGAACGTGGCCTCGTACGAACAGGTATTGATTACCACCACCGACTTCGACCGCGTTGAAGACTCTTTTCTTTCGGACGCCACCCGTTTGACGGTCGAGGCAGGCAGGGTGATACGTGACGCCGACTGAAGTCGCCACTGCGGCGCGACTTATCAAATCGAGCAAGTACGTGGTCGCCATGACCGGCGCCGGGATCTCCGTCGAGAGCGGGATTCCGCCGTTTCGCGGCCCCGACGGCCTGTGGACGAAGCACGGCACGCCGTCCGGCAACGGCTACCAGAGCTTCCTTGAGGACCCCACTTCCTGGTGGGAGCGGGAGATGAAACGCTCCGTAGAGCCCTGGGTCGCAGAACTGCGGCAGTCGGTCAGGCACGCCCGGCCGAATCCCGGGCACAACGCGCTGGCGGAGATGGAGAACGCCGGGTTTGTGAAGTCCCTCATCACCCAGAACATCGACGGACTGCACTCTGATGCCGGGACCGAGAACATCGTCGAGATTCACGGATCGAGACGTTTCCTGCGATGCGTTGAATGTGAAAACCGGACGCCCAGGCCCGAATTGTTCGCCACGAAACCGGCGCCTCCATGCGAGATATGCGGCGGCCCGGTGAAGTACGACTCGGTTCTTTTCGGCGAACCAATCCCCCCGAAGGTGTTGGAGTCCGCTCGCGCCGAGACCGATCGCGCCGATTGCGTTCTGGTGATCGGCAGTTCGTCCACCGTCCGTCCGGCCGGCGGACTGCCGCGGATCGCGCAGGCCAACGGCGCGAAGTTGATCGAGATCAATACCTCGGACACGCGCCTCACCCCGGCTTGCGACGTGGTGATCCAGGCGGCAGCGTCCACGGCACTCCCGGCCCTGCTGACCGAGCTTCGCCGCCGATCGACATATCCGGGTTGAATAAGCCCGCCGGCAGGGTGCGTCGCGGAGTAGTATTCCCGTGCGCGCCGCACGGCGATCGCAGTCAATATCAATCCGGGGTCAAATTGATGACAGTTCAGGACGCGCTTCAGCGCGAGATAGATACCTATATCGCCCAGAACCCGAAGTCCCAGGCGCTTAACGAAGAGGCCCTGAAGTACCTCCCGGGCGGCGACTCCCGGAACTCTATCTACTGGCCGCCCTACCCCGCGTACATCGTGGGCGGCGACGGGACGCGCATCACTGACGCCGACGGCAATGTCCGGACGGATTTCATCAACAACATGACGACGCTCATCGTCGGCCACCGCAATCCCGACGTGGTGAAAGCTATGCAGGACCAGGTCTCTGAAGGCTGGTCCTATCCCGGCCCGTCGCCGTCCCAGATCCGCTGGGCGGAGATACTTGTCGAGCGGGTTCCGTCCGTTGAGCAGGTTCGCTTCGTCAACTCCGGCACCGAGGCGACCCTCAACGCCATCCGCGCCGCCCGGGCTTTCACCGGACGGGAGAAGCTGGGCAAGATGGAGGGCGGCTACCACGGTACGCACGATTCGGTCGCGGTCAGCGTTGCGCCAAAACTCGATTTCGCCGGCAACGGCACGGAGCCGAACTCGGTGGAAGATTACGAGGGTCTTCCGTCATATGTCACGGACGGCGCAGTTGTGATGCCGATCAACGACATCGAGAACTGCGAACGGATCATCCGGGCGAACGCAGACGACCTGGCTTGCGTGATCGTGGAACCGGTGAACGGCCGCAACGGTTTCGTGCCCGCCGAGCCGGGCTTCCTTGAGGGTCTTCGAGCCGTCACCTCGGAGCTCGGCATCGTCCTGATCTTTGACGAGGTGATCTCCTTCCGGGTCGCACGCGGCGGCTCGCAGGAGCACTACGGCGTGACTCCCGATATGACGACCTTCGGCAAGGTGATCGGCGGCGGTCTGCCGGTCGGAGCATTCGGCGGTCGAGCCGACATCATGTCGCTGTACGACCCCAGCAACGGCGCGCCACGTGTCCAGCACGCGGGCACCTTCAACGGCAACCCGATGACGGCAGCGGCCGGCGTGGCAACACTCGAGGCGGCGACGCCAGAGGTGTACGAGTACGTGGGCCGCATGGGCGGCGTGATCCGGGACAGGCTGCGGGCGCTGATCGCCGAGGTCGAGGCGCCGATGGGCGTAACCGGCGTCGAGTCGCTGTGGGCGCTCCAGTTCACGCCCGAACGCGTGACCGATTACCGGTCATCGATGACAAACGACAAGACGATGACGAGGGCGGTGTTCCTCGGCCTCCAGAATGAAGGCTTCCTGCTCTCACCAAGCTGCCAGGGCACGGTGTCTTCCGTACACACTGAAGAGGATATCGACGCGCTGATCGCGGCGATAAGGAAGGTGTTGGGTCGGCTGGGTTACGCGTAGGGAGCGCTGAGGCTATCGAGGACTTTCGTTTAACCCCCTCTCCCTGAGGGAGAGGGCTAGGGTGAGGGTGAAGGTCGACCGACAAATACGACTGATTCGATCCAAAACACTTCTCCCTCATCCTGCGCCTTCTCCCGCTGGGAGAAGGGAATTGTGCTGCGAGAGCCTTCGGGTGGTTCAGGGAGCGGGCCTCGTCGCTATCAGCCGCTCGTGCTCTATGAGGGTGCAGCGGTCCATCACGACTTCCAGCCCGGCGGCCCCGGCGATCTCGGCGCCTTCTTCGCTGACTATGTCGAGCTGGGTCCACAGGACTTTTGCGCCTACCGCTACGGCGGATCGGGCGATGTCCGGGATGTTTTCCGGGCGGCGGAATACGTCGACTATGTCTATCGGACCGGGTACGTCTTCGAGCGAGGCGTAGCTTTTGACGCCCAGTACTTCGTCTACGGCCGGGTTGATCGGAATCACGTTGTAGCCGTTGGCCATGAGATAGACGGCGACCTCGTTGCTGTCCCGGCGCGGGTTTGGGGATAGCCCGACCACCGCCACGTTTTTGTGGTCGGCGAGGATGGATCGAAGCTGTTCATCGCTGTTCATTAAGGATCCCCATCTTCCTGCCCTGCGCTCCCGCCTACGTCGCCGGCGAGCGCTCAGTTCAGACCTTGGTACCTCCCCATAACCCAGTTTAGCCGGACCCTGGCGATGTCCATGAAGCCGCCCAATCCCTTGAGCAGGGTCATAGAGCTGCCTTCACGGTAATACCAGTCGATTGCCTGTTCCCGGATCGACACGCCCATCTTCTTTGCCATGAACAGCACCTCAACATCGAACCCGAAACCGTCCAATCGCTGTCGCTTGAAGATCGTGTCGGCCACATCGCCCCTGAAAAGCTTGAAGCCGCACTGGGTGTCCTGGATGCCCCTGAACGCCAGGGACCACACGGTCAGGGTGTAGGCCCGTCCGACGATGTGCCTGCGGGATGGCTCTCCGATGCGCCGCGCTCCCGGCGTTTCGCGCGAGCCGATAACTACCGCTTCAGCCGGCGGTTCACCCCGGGGGAGAAAGAGCCCGAGTTGTTCTGGCGGCATCGAGAGATCGGCGTCGCAAAGAAAACGCCACTCGGCGTCGGTCGCCAGCATCCCGAAGCGGACGGCCGCGCCTTTCCCACGATGTGGAAGGCTGATCAAACGGATCGACGACAAGCGCTCTACCGCCTCTGCCACGGTCGGGGCCGTGGCGTCGCTGCTGCCGTCGTCGACGACCACTATCTCCCATGTATAGGGCTGGTCAGACAGGTAATCGACCAGCGATTCAAGGCTGGCCGCGATACGTTCTTCCTCGTTGTATGCGGGTACGACTACGGCGAGGAAGGGTGCCGGCAATGTTCAGTCGCCCGTCGCATCCAGCTCGAACGCGCTGTGGAGGGCGTTGGCAGCTTCCTTAATGGCGGTGGCAGCGATGACGCAGGTGATCCTGATCTCTGATGTGGTGATCATCTCTATGTTTACGTTCGATCGTGAGAGCGCGTCGAACATGGTCGCGGCGTAACCCGGGCCGTTCTGCATGCCGGTTCCGACGATGCTCATCTTCGCCAGCCCCGTGTTGCCGACCACCTCCCGGGCCATGTCAGCGCACGTCTTCTGTGTCAGATCGAGCGCCCGTTGGAAGTCGCCCTGGGACACCGTGAAGGTAACGTCCGTCAGACCTTCCAGCGAGGCGTTCTGGACGATCACGTCCACGCTGACCCCGGCCTCTGCGAGCGGGCCGAAAATTTGTCCGACGATTCCGGGCCGGTCTTCAACCGATCGGACCGTGATCTTGGCGACATCGCGATCAACTGCGACGCCGGTTACGGCCCTGCGGACCTCCATCATGTAATCGCCTCCGTGGATCAGCGTCCCGGGAACGTCTTCAAACGTGGACGCAACAAGGATGGGTACATCGTAAACGGCGCCGAGCTCTATTGAGCGCGGATTCATCTTGGCGCCGAGCGACGCCATTTCCAGCATCTCGTCGTAGCCGATCTCGGCCAGCTTGCGGGCGGACGACACCAGGCGCGGGTCGGTGGTGTAAATGCCGTCCACATCTGTGTAGATCTCGACCTGCTCGGCCTCCAGGGCCACGCCGAGCGCGACCGCCGTGGTGTCGGAGCCGCCACGCCCGAGGGTGGTCACATCCTCGTTTTCGGCGAGTCCCTGGAAGCCGGCGACTATGCAGATGCGGCCCCGGTCCAGTTCGCGTCGAAGTCGATCTACCCGTATGTCGGCTATGCGGGCTGAGCCGTGCGTGGTGTCGGTGCGGATCCCGGCCTGCTGGCCACTGAGACTGACCGCCGGGTGGCCCTGGGCCGATATGGCCATCGCCATCAGGGTCGATGTGACCAGCTCGCCGGTGGAGAGCAGAGTGTCCAACTCCCGTGCCTCGGGAGTGTGATCGCCCGAAACGGCGTTTGCCAGTTCGATCAGGTGGTCTGTGGAATCGCCCATCGCTGAGACGACGACGACCATCGACACACCGGTCCCGGAGCGAGCGCATATCTTGCGGGCGATCGTGTTGATCATCCCGGCATCGGCGACCGAGCTTCCACCGTATTTCTGGACGATTACCGGGCGCTTGTCGTTTGCGATGGAGGTCATATCAGTTGGCGCCGTCGCCTGGTGACTCAATCAGATGTGCGCCACGGGTGGTCGGTCTGACCACTCGGGTACTCGCATCTATCCCATGGAGCCGGGCCGCCTCGGTCATTTCGTAGGCGACCGTGTATTCGTGTTCCGTTGCAAAGGCCATGACGGACGGGCCCGCGCCGGAGAGAAACGCGCCGTGTGCGCCGCCGGTCAGGGCCGCTTTGATGATGGTGTTGAGCCCCTTGTAGATCCCGGCGCGTTGCGGCTGATGGAGCCGGTCTTCGGTTGCGTGCTTGAGCAGGTCAAGCCGGCCCGTCGAGAGCGCGTTCGCCAGCAGAGCGGCCCGGCCTATGTTGTAAACGGCGTCGGCGCGTGTCACTTCATCGCCGAGAACGCCTCTTGCCTCAGACGTCTCACCGACGAAATCCGGGATCAAGATTACGGCGTGGAGATCGTCCGGGATCGAGACCTGCGAAGTGATCCAGCCTCCGCCGTTTTTGACCCCGATCTGGCATCCGCCGAGGATCGCAGGGGCGACGTTATCTGGATGTCCTTCGATCTCGGCCGCCAGCTCCAGCGCCTCCTCGGGGTCGGTGCCGTCGCCCTGGAGTGCGAACCCGGCCACGATGCCACTCACGATCGCGGCGGAGCTGCTGCCGAGGCCGCGTGCGAACGGGATTCCGTTTTCACAGCGGAATTTCAATCCCGGGAACTCCGCACCGCGGGCTTCGTAAGCGGCGCGCGCTCCGGAGACAACAAGGTTGCCCTCATCACGTGGAAGCACATCCGCGCCATCACCCTCGATCACGACTTCAAAGGGGCCGTGCGCAACTGTAAGTTCGCTCCACAGATCGACGGCGATACCGATCGAATCGAAGCCCGGACCGAGGTTCGCTGCGGTGGCGGGGACGCGCACGGAGACGCTATCGGGACGGTTGTTCTGGGTGGTCATGTAGCTCTAAAAGGGTCGTCGCTGGCTTCGAGTTATGCGGATATTCCGGGTTGATGTTGAAATTCGGGCGTCGGCTACCGGCGGATGCGGTCGAAACGCCCGGAATTAGGTGACAAAAAAGAAACCCACGC
This sequence comes from Dehalococcoidia bacterium, assembly GCA_030747175.1. GTDB lineage: Bacteria > Chloroflexota > Dehalococcoidia > Lucifugimonadales > Lucifugimonadaceae. The sequence continues at coordinate 9,414 of JASLLE010000015.1, forward strand.
CGACGCGCGGGCAACGACTAAGTATAATCCGCCTCGGTTCGGCCCCGCATACCGGGGATCGCGCGTTAGATATGTTGTTAGCGACGGCCTTTGACGGCCGGGAACAGGACCGGAATGTCCCCCAACAAGGTTGCGCTGGTTAGCGCCGAGAACGAACGTACGCAGGAGCAACTGGTCGAATTCCAGAGGTTGGTGGCGGAGGTCGGTCCGGAAGCGGAAGTCGTCTGGGTTGACTCAGAACAGCCTGAAGCGGATCTGGTTGCCGACCTTCAAGACACGGTCGCAATTCTTCACGGCTACGGGGCGAAGTTGTCGGTCGATGTCCTGAAGCAGGTGCCGACGGTCAAACTCGTGCAGACGATGTCCGCCGGGACCGATTACGTAGACAAGCCGGGGCTTCATGCCATCGGAGTCGGCGTCGCCAATAACGGCGGCGGCAACGCCGTGGCGGTGGCAGAGCACGCTATCTGGCTGATGATCGCCGTGTACCGGCGGCTGGACGAACAGATTCGTGACACGGCCGCCGGTCTGTGGGGCCAGAACGTTGCGTCGCACCGGGAAGAGGCGCACGACCTATCGGACAAGACCGTCGGCATCGTTGGCCTGGGACGTATCGGATCACGGGTGGCACGACGATTACAGGGCTGGGAGTGCAGGGTTGTGTATTACGACGTGATCGAGTTCTCGAAGGAGTACGAGGACGAGCTCGAGGTGGAGCGCGTGTCGATGGACGAGCTCGTGGCTATGTGCGACGTGATTACGCTGCACACGCCGCTGGAGCCGACGACACGGCACCTGATGTCCACGGATCAGTTCAAGGCGATGAAAGAGACCGCCATCCTGATCAACTCCTGCCGCGGGCCGGTGGTGGACGAGGATGCGCTTATCGCAGCGCTGAAAGCGGGCGAGATTTATGGCGCCGGGCTGGATGTGTACGAGATCGAACCGATCGAGATGGACAATCCGCTCTTCGATCTCGAGAACGTTGTGATGACGCCGCATCTGGCGACCCGGGCAATTGAGTCCACTTACAAAACGATGGAGTTCGCTGCGGCCAACGTTTCTCGTGTGGCCCGGGGCGAGGACCCGGAGTCGATCGTCCCGCCGGTGGTGGCCTGAGAAGTGCCGCAGGCGATCCGATCATTGGACCGGGCACGCGGTTGTATGGAAATTCGGCTGATCGATAGCGAAAACGCGGCGGACCGAGCCGTATAATCAGTCTTCGTGCTTTTTTCGGGGAGTGGCGCAGCTTGGTAGCGCGCTTCGTTCGGGACGAAGAGGCCCCGGGTTCAAATCCCGGCTCCCCGACCACAGGCACGCCTGAGTGAATTATGAAAGGCCCTGCCAGTCTGGCCGGGCCTTTTTTTGTTGTGGCTACCAGGTTCGTGCGGAACTAGTCGTCTTTCAGGTACTTGCCCGCGACGCTCACCGCGAACGATGAAAGCACCACCGAGACGGTCACCCCGGCCAACACTCCGAACACGTAGTTCAGATCATCTTGCGGATCGTTGTGACGTGGGATGGTGATCCAGAATCCGATCCCGCTGATGCCGAACAGGATCGATGCTGTAATGAACAGTTTCGTGGCGATTTTTTGCATTGGATTGGGCATATATGCCTTGGATTGACTGGTGCTTCGGCGGAGTTGAGGAACTATTCCGGGCGGTCCTCGGCCGGGTCCTACGACCTTTCGCCCACCTCTGCCGGGACATGTATTGGACGTAATCGGATTACGCTGCTCGCACAGCCCCAGATTCAATTCCTGAGACAGACCGGCGCACAAGCACACGGAGCGCGTTGGCGGACAACGCTGGCAGTGATGGTGTTTTTTTGCCTGATCGGGACGCTCGATGTCCGGGTACCAGTCCGTGGATTTCAAATGGGTTTCGACGGGTAGTTATCATGCGAGACCGATACCCGCTGGCTGACCTGTCGAAACGATTCCGGGAGTTTAACTTTGGCCCGCATGAGAAATAATTACGTTCGAGACAAGTTGCGCAGGCGAGAGCCCTCTATCGGCGCATTCCTCGGGTTGGAAAGTCCGAACGTGGCTGAACTTTTCGGCCACCACGGATTCGAGTGGCTGCTGATCGAGACCGAGCACAACGGCCTCGACGCCGCAGAAGTCGAGACGATGGTGCGTGCCATCGAAACCACCGAAGCCATACCTCTTGTCCGGGTGCCTTCGCATGACCAGGTGCCTATCCAGCGTGCGCTGGATATCGGCGCGCTCGGAGTGAAAGTTCCGATGATCAGGACCGCAGACGAGGCGCAAGAGATCGTTGCTTTCACGCGTTACCCGGGGGCAGGCGTTCGCAGCTGGGGACCGATGCGTGCCACTGGCTACACGGCACACGAATCCGATTATTTCCAGAGGGTGAACGAAAATATCCTGGTGTCGCTGATTCTTGAAACCGTCGAGGCTGTGGAGAACCTGGAGGAGATCTGCTCGGTTCCCGGGATCGACGCTATCTCACTCGGACCGGCTGACCTGGGAGCGGCGCTCGGATACGACCCTCTCGTCAGAACTCATCCTGACATCGAGGCCGTGGCGGGGAAGATGGTCGAGATCGGGAAGAAGACCGGAGTAGCGATGGGTATCAGCGCCCGCACACAGGCGGATATCCAGATGCGTCTTGATCAGGGTTTCTTGATGATCAATTACGGGGCCGATTACGCTTTGCTGGCGGCGCTGGCGAGCGAAGGTGTTGAAACCTTCCGCAATGTGACTTCAGCTGACTAGCTACGGAGACCGTGTTGCGCTGAGCCTGCGTTCGGGACGAAGAGATCCCGGGTTCAGTTCCCGGCTCCCCGACCACAGGCACGCCTGAGGAATCTGAAAAGGCCCGGCCGTTCTGGCCGGGCCTTTCTGTTTGCTGCAGTTCTGGCTCGTTCCGACGATTATTTCTTTTATTGTCATATTAATCGTATTTTTCTTGTATAGTCTGTACTTCGACGTAACGGAATGGTGTTATGGGAGGTTGATATGGCACCGAACTACGTAATGCGGGTTATTCGCGAGCCGATGCCCGGGAAGGCTTTTGAGGTCCTGGAGAAGGTTCTTGAGTTCCGAAGGGGTTCCGGGATCCAGGGTATGACGACTTCAGGGGTTTTCTCGGCGAGGCAGTTGATTGTGTCGACCACCCCGTTCGAGTCCCTGGCGGAGGCGGAATCGCTGGTGGACGGAGTGCTTTCCAACCCGGAGCGTCAGCAGGCGTTCGCCGACATCGGCGCCCTTTGTAGCTCGACCGCCAACAACCTGTCTCGCATCATCGAGCCGGGCTCCGGGCGGGAGACTGCGAACTGGGTTCAGCGGTACGTGTTCACGCATGCGCCGTCCGAACGGCGCCAGCTGGTCGAGGCGCTTCGGGAGTACGGATCGCATCTCGGCGATCCAATGATTTCCATCACGGGGTCGATGAATGGACCCCAGGTGGTCGCTTCTCTCGCTGTGGAGTCGCTATCGACTATCGAAGGGCGGGGTGAGGCCATAGCCACCGACCCGGCGACTATGGCCCGGGCCTCGGCTGTCATATCTCACACCGAGACTTACGCGGTCGGCATCGCCAAGGTCTTCCGGACTTAAAGCGAACTGAGGGCAATCGATGACGGGCGGTCTTCGCGACCGCCCGTCTGCGCGTTTGACGCTATCGAGTCCATGTCGTCACATCGCACGTAGGAAAGCACGTGTACTATTCAGAGGACTGATCCAATCGACGTACCGGAATCCCCGACGACCAACGGGATCCCCGGTCAGTAACCTCCGACGACGCCCGGGGTTCATCCGTCCGGCCGCCGTCGGCCAAAGCGAGGCTCCCCCGATGTTTGGCCTTCGACGTACTCCCGCTCCTGTTCCGGCTCCGGAGGATTGTTTGCCGGGGCGAGCAGACCCGGTTCCAACGTCCGATGTTCATTTCGTGAACGGCCGGCCGATTCATGGTCCGTTTCCGGCCAACATGGAAACGATCATTTTCGGGATGGGCTGCTTCTGGGGCGCGGAGCGACTGTTCTGGCAGGTTCCAGGCGTTTACACGACTGCCGCCGGGTACAGCGGCGGGACTACACCCAACCCGACCTACCCGGAGACCTGCACTTCCATGACCGGGCACACGGAGGCGGTAATTGTGGTGTTTGACCCCGATGAGGTCGATCTCCAGGCGTTGTTCAAGGTGTTCTGGGAGAACCACGACCCGACCCAGTACATGGGGCAGGGCAACGACGTCGGCAGCCAGTACCGGACAGCCATATACGGCACGGACGACGCGCAACTCGAGGCGGCCCGGGAGAGTCTCGCCAGCTACCAGTCGAAATTAAACGACACGGGATACGGCGAGATCACGACGGAGATCGCTCCGGCCGGCGAGTTCTATTACGCGGAGGAGGTCCACCAGCAGTACCTGGCCAAGATCCCGAACGGATACTGCAACCACGGCTTCTGCCAGGTGTCGTACACCTAGGCCGCCGCGTACGGCACTTATCTGGAAACTGCTTTTGTACCCGGGCTCTTGTATCCAATCGACACCGCGACTACGCCTCGAAGCCGCGTGCGGCGTTTATCTGGAATCTGCTCTTGCAACCGGGCTCTTGTGCCGAATCGACACCGCGATTACGCCTCGAAGCCGCGTGCGGCGTTTATCTGGAAACTGTCCCGGGAACTGCGCCGTTGACTCGTGATTGCGGCCCGTCCGCGGCTACGCCTCAAACTGCGTCCCGGCCAGTAAAGCCGTGAGCACGGTCAATCCGACTATGCCGAGAATCGAGCTGCGCGCGCCCACAGATTGAAGTCGGGACACCTGATCCGGGGCGTCGGCCGCCAGGAAATGCGTTACCCGTTCGTCCAGCGAGACCACGCCCACGGCGGCGGCGAGGAGCGCCAGTCCGAGCACCCAGCCGGCTGCCACGTCTGATGCCCAGTGCACCCCGAGATAGACACGAGAGGCGCCGATTCCGATCGCCAGCGTCGCACCGAGCGCCCAGACGCCAAGCCTTGCCCTGCGCGAGACCACAAGACTGCCAACGATGAACACCAGCGCGCCGTAAATCGCCATGGAATCCAGCGTGTGGCCGGACGGGAAGGACGACTCCGAGGCGAAGATAATCTCGCCGTTCGTAAGCGGGCGTGGGCGTTCGACGATCGTTTTCATAGATGCCGTTAACGCCGAGGATCCGACCGCCGCCATCGCCATCAACGCGGCCAGCCTGTATCGGCGTAGCATCATCGTCCCGGCGATCGTGGAAAGGGCTATCGATGTCAGCGCTGCGGTCGAACCAAGATCGGTCATCTGGCGCATGAACCCGGTAAACCATTCGGTTCGATGCTCTGCGGCAAAACTTGAAAGTGCGAGATCTACGTTGGTCCCGAACCAGCCGTCGCCCCGGACGTGTTCGAGGATCTCGCCGAAAACGACTCCCGTCATCACCAGGCCCGACAGGACTACTGCCGAGACGACGCAGATCAAGTCCGGGCGCGGGCCGAGCAAGCCTGATCGCAAGATCAAGCTCGCGACCCGTCGATCCGGATTAAATGCGGGCGTGCCAATCGGCTGAGCTGAGTGTGTAATCACCGCTGGAACGGTTCCATACACCCAACTTAGGCATGATTAACCCGGCATCAAAGCCGATGAACGCGCACGTCTCGTGAGTGAATCCCACCAGCGCGGACCAGCGCCGCCACTAGTCGGCTGCGCTGGCGCGCAGATCGTAGCCCGCCTCGTGGACACAGCAGGCACGGCCCTGTTCCGAGATGAACTGGTACGCCGCGAGCGCCGATACGACGCCCTGCGCCGCGGCAGTGATCGTCTGTTTGAGCGTGCCGGAGCCATCCGTGATGTCGCCCGCGCCGAAAATTCCGGGCACGTTGGTATTCATGTTCCGGTCGACGTGTATCTCGTTCGTCTCCGGGTTCAGCTTCACGCCGAGGCTCTGCGGGATAGCCACGCGGGGATCGGCGCCGATCTCGATGAAGATCCCGTCCAGGGTCATCTCATCCTTGCCCTCGTACGGCCTGTTCAGCCTGATCCCGGTCAGCCCGGCTGTATCGTCGCCGAGCAACTCCGCAACCTCGGTCTCGAAAAGCACGTGGACGTTCTTAGACTTGTTCAGCAGGTCCACCATTACCGGCTCGGGCCGCGTGAACCCCCCGCCCCGATAGATCAGATAGACCTGATCCGCGTACTTGCCGAGCAGAATCGCACCCTCCACAGCCGCGCTGCCGCCGCCGATAACTGCGGCGGTCTTCCCCCGGTATAACGGGGCGTCGCAGGTGGAGCAGTAAGACACGCCCCTGCCCGTCCAGGCCTCTTCGTTGGCGAGATTGAGCTTCCGGCGCTCGCGTCCGATGGCAAAGATCACGGCCCCGGCATGAACGGCGGAGCCGTCGGACAGGGTCGCCATGAAATGATTCCCGGCATTTTCTACGGCGGTCACCGCGGCATCAATTACTGGCACATCGTACTTATCGACCTGCTCTCGAAACTTGAGCATCAGGTCAAATCCGTCTATATCCGGGTATCCCGGGTAGTTCTCAATTCCGCCACCGATCGCGGTCTCGCCGCCGAACCGGTCGCCCACGACCATTCCGTGGATCTGGTAGCGGGCGGTGTACAGGGCTGCTGCGAAGGCGGCGGCGCCCTGTCCGGCGATCAGGACATCAGTGGTATGTGTTTCTGGCATCGGTTCTTCTCAGGGCCATGACGGCCCCCATCGGGCTGTTTTTCTGTCGTGCGTCCGGGGACCGCACTACAAATTCGATGCAGTTATCTTCTGGAGGGCGCGCCAGAGAGACCAGCGCTTTACAGAAACCTCCGACCGAACGCCTCTTGGCTATCTGTTGCACCGGCTTATCCGGCGCCCGGGAATCAGGCAGCGCGCGGATTCGGACTGGTGTCGAAGGGGACCACATCACGAGACGGATCATCTTCAGGTGAGTCCATCGGTGGGGACACAATGAATCCGGGCAGGTAGAACTTCACGGTCGTGCCGATGCCGATCTCGCTCTCGACGAAAACCTCGCCGTCATGTAATTCGACCAGCGAGCGGGCGATCACCAGCCCAAGACCGGTGCCGGGAACTGAACGCGTTTCCTTGTTGGAGGCGCGGAAGAAGGAGGTGAACAGTTTCTCCAGGTCCTCTGGAGAAATCCCGATGCCGTGGTCGGTGACCGAAATCCACAGACGGCCTGCCTGCACCTCGGCCGAGACGTCTACGGTCTTGCCTTCGCCCGAGTACTTGGAAGCATTGGAGATCAGGTTCGTCAGGATCTGCTCGATGCGGTCCGGGTCTGCATCTACCCAGAGTTCTTCAGCGGCGTAGTTCTCGACAAAAGATTGGTCGCGCGGCTGCATGATCGGTTCGAACGAACGGTTCAACACGCGGAGCAGGCCGACCATGTCGAAAGGTTTGCGCTCCAGCTTCAACTGGCCGCTCTCGATTCGGGACATGTCCAGCAGGTCGTCTATGAGGACGGCCAATCGCCTGCCGGAGCGATGAATCACCTCTACGTGCTCGACCTGTTTCACCTCAAGGTTGCCCTTGCGATTCCTCTTGAGAACTTCTGCGAGGGCCATGATGCTGGCGAGCGGCGTTTTCAGCTCGTGGGAGACCGTGGACAGGAACTTACTTTTCTCCTCGTTGACCCGCTCCAATTCACGCTTTTCCTGGTCGAGTTTCTGCCTGAGTTCACGCTCTCTGGCCAGTCTGACGGTCTGTGCGTAGAGTCGTGCGTTCGCGAGAGCGCCTGCGATCTGGGCGCCGATACGGAACAGGAGGTCCTGATCTCGATGGGTGTAAAGAAGAGGACCGGTGGTCGCCAGATCGATAACGCCGATCACATGGTCGTCCGAGACGAGCGGCACGCTCATGGCTGCTGTGATGCGCGGCTGGCTGGCGGCCTCGCCACAGTCGTAGCGATACAGGCCGCGTACCTGTGATGCGCCGAGAAGCAGGCTCGCACGTTCTCGAACCACATCTTCAAGGTCTGAACCGTCAACGGGATGGATCGAGCCGCGGTGCCAGCCGGATATCGGCGTACCGGCCACGTACGCCGGCGAAAGAGCGTCTCGCTCTTCATCCAGGGCCGCGATCATGATGCGATCAAACGGCACCAGGAGCTTCACCTGGTCCACAAAGGCGGGATACACGAGTTCCGTGTCCAGCGATACGCTGATAACACGACCGATTTCGGCGATGACCGCCCGTTCATCGGCCTCACGTTGCGCCTCGGCATACAGCCGGGCGTTCTCTACAGTGACGGCCATCCTGTCCGCTGCGGTGGCCAGGAAGCTCAAAGAATCTTCCGGATAGCCGCCGCCGACAAGGCGCGGGCCGAGAACCAGGATGCCTGTGAGCGTGTCCTCGGCGATCATCGGCACGAGGAGCTCGGCGTCCAACCGGGCCAGGGCACGTTTTTCCCCCTCATTCATGGCCTGGAGTATGGGGTCCGCCTCGACGATACGCATGTCCAGAGAGGCGCCATGCTGTGCGAACCAGGATGCGACCGCGCCGGTTCGGGAGAGCGCCACGGTCGGGGTCTGCTCCCGTGTATCGGCCATGACCATGAACCGCCTGCCGCCGGGGTCTGGCAGCGCCATCGAGGCCCAGTCACTCTGCATCGCTCGTCTAACGATCTGGACTGTGTCGTCTGCCAGCGATTTGAGGTCCGAGATATCGCGTGCGTTTTCGTTCATTGCGACGAGCGCTCGAAGATGGTCGTAGCGCTCCCGCAGGAAGATCTTGTCGATGAATCGCTGCACGCGGTCGATGGCCGGCTGGATGAAAACGCTCGTCATGAGGATCGTGCCGACTGACGCCAGGATCCACGCCTCAAGGCTCAGAGAGCGCGTGAAAACGAACACGACACCGAACGATGCGCCGTAAGATGCAAACACGAAGGAACTTACGAGGGTGTAGGCCAACCCCCGCCGCAATAGCAAGCGCAGGTTCATCAAGCGATGTCGCGTTACTGCGAGCGTTGTGATGAGTGCGAATCCGATGTTCCCGACGACGCCAAGTGGGTAGATGCTGAGGCCGAGCGAGGGTATGAAGTCGGTCGTTCCGCCGAGGACGGACACGAGCACACCGAGGCGCAGCATCTTTAACTGCGAGCGCTCCCGATCACTGCCAGCGTTCGGGATCGCCCTTTGCAGAACCACGATCGACATCAGCACGGGAGGGTAGGTAGCAAGGAGTATCAGCGGGAATGCCCAGCCAAGTTCAGGAGCGAAGCCGTAAAAACGCTCTTCCACTCCGGTCGCCGTCCACCCGGCAAGCGTGGCGCCCGCCGCAGCAAGCCCGAGAACGTAAAAAACACCTAGGATCAGCGGAGTGCGACGCGCACCGGTCAGGCCGTGCACGAAGTGATAGAAAAAGATCCCACTGAAGGGAATGACGACCAGTGCGGCAAGTTCCCACGAGAAGGCCACGTCGGCATCCGGGAAGGCGTCCCGCATCCCGAAAATCAAGAATCCCCAGAACCCGATGGCGATCAGGAATCCGGCGAATATCAGGTTCAACCGGTCGCGAGGATCACTCAGCACGGCCAGGCTGGCCAGGAACAGTGCCACTACGCCCTGCACGAACGGCAGCGCTATATAGACAGCGTTCAAATCCTCGCCACCCTCCCCCGGTGACCTCGCGAACATGATTCGACGTTAATGGACAGATCCGAGTTTGGCCGGAAACATCCGGGATCTCGGAGAGCTTCCACCGTCAGGCTCACCCGAACAGTCTCCAGCCTGGCCCCGGCCCGGGCAGCCGAGTTATCCACAGCCTGTCCTGCGTGCACACGCCTATGGTGTAAGGCCTAGCACTTCCCCGACCGCGGCCAATCGAGAACCGACGCTCTGGTGCTGAGGCGTGAGTACCATCAGCCGCTCATACAGGGCATAGGTCCGCATCGCTGCGTCCACATCACCCAGTTTTGCGAGCTCCCAGTTCAGGAATGCGGCCTGGAAGTTGAGGGCGCGGTCCAGCGGATTGAGGGCCAATGCCCGTTCAGCGCTTGCCGCGGCCTCACGCATGGCGGAGGCGGAGTCCGGGGTTCCGGATTCGGCGGCAATTCGTCCAAATATCTCGCTTCTGATCGTGTGATATCGGGGCTGGTCCGGCGCCAGCGCGATGGCGCGGTCGAGGTCGTTCAAGCGTCCCGAGACACTGGACTTGTCCGCGTCCGAGCTGACAGCGGAGGCCGCGCTAGCATCGGCCGAGAGGCGCTGGACGGTCTCGGTCCATGTGATCCATACCGTCGCCAGTGCGATCAAACCGGCCGCTGCTACGGCTGCTGCTCGAACAGTTACCGAAGCCCTCGGGGTCGATGGCGCGGGGGTCGGCGTCCGGGCTTCCGCCGTGTCAAAAATGAACGGGGTCGCTACTGCGAGGCCCATCAACAGCCAGACGAGGACCGTGTCGCCTGACTTCGGAATGCCGGTCAGCCCGGCCACGAACCATGCCGTCAATGCCGCGCCGATGGCCAGTATGACGATCTGCCCGGGACCCGCGTTGCGCCGATGCATCCACAGGTTACGCAGGAGGAGGAACCCCAGCGACGACCACAGCGCGGTCCATGCCAGCAGACCGGCGAGACCGGTCTCCACGAGACGGTTTAACGGATCGTTATGGGCGGCGGTCGTCCGGACGCCTGACATGCGCGTGGGGGCCACCATCGTAAACACGTCCGGGAACGCGTCCGGACCGTAACCGAACAGCGACCGCACGAGGAATCCTGGTTGTGCGCCCTCCGGCGGTTCGGGACGGTTCAGCGCAAGATCGAGGGCGCCGTCCCAGCGGGCGATACGCGGGTTGTTGATCGGATCAAACACTCCCGTCAGGGTCGTGGTCCGGCCCTGGATGTCGCCAACAGATATCCGTTCGATACCCCGTGCAGGAGCGGCATCCACGCCTTCCAGGCGTGGAGAGGACGCGCCGGATGTGGCTGCGAGAAACGCCAGCGATACAAGCAACGCTATGCCGGCCACCAGGCCGGTCACGGCGGTCCGCCGCCAGCCAAACAGCATCGGCGCCAGGGCTGCGATCGCTACGAGGCCGGCGGCGGCTCCGAGCCACGGTCCACGACTGAGAGTCACGAGCAGCGCGGTGATGTGGATGGCGATCACGAGACCATGGAGAGACAGCCAGCCGATTGTTCTCCGGCTCAGTTCCCGGATCGAAAGTGACGTGCCGATGGCAAGGGTCATGGTCACGACGAGAATCGTGGCGAAGAAGATGGGATTGCCGGCGGTGCCGGAAACGCGTGCCGATCCCGAGGTGGATCGGATACCCAGGGGCGCGTGACCAAGATGCTGTGCGATGCCGACCAGCGCCGCCAGTGTTCCGGCGATAACCATCGCACCGAGTAATCGCCGAACCCGGGACGGTGTTCGTAATCGCGTCGCGACGGCGAAGAAGAGAACGGCGTAGGCGAGAGTCGAGTAGAGCGAGTTACTCTCGTTTCCCGGATCGACGCCCCATGTGCTCGATCGAGGCACCAGGGCGAAGACGGAGGCAAGCGCCGTGGTGGCCAGGACACCTCCCGCGGCGATCAAGACCCGGGTTCCGTTGTCGCCACGGACCCCGGAGATGACTCTGGAAAGAGCTGACCTCAGGGGAGTGACCGGGTGGCGTGGAACCGTGAACCCTCGCTGCCAGACAGCGAGTCCGGCTTCCGCGAGCAGGAGCAAAAACACGATCCCGGCCGACAGTCGGACCGTGGCGACTTTTGGCAGCTCTGTCTTCGAAAGAAATGCGCTTTCGGACAAAATGATAAGTGGAGTGACGATGGCCGCCACCAGCCAGGCGGCTTCGATTCCTCGACCCGTCCAGGCACGCACGGACGCACCGCTCACAACCCCGCCCAGCAGGTCCGCATTACGGCGTGAACGGGAAGCGGCGCGAGCGCGGGATCGCGCGGTGACGGCGGTCATCGCTTTCCACCGAGTTCGCCGGACTTCTCGCGGCGGCGCGAGCGCGGGAGGCCTGTTGAAAACGCTCGGTGATCGAATACCGGCCGCAGTCGTTGGTTCGGGGTAGTTGCGACGCCAGACATGGCGTCAGCGTATTGCCGGACGGGGAGCGCCGGGATGCCCGGGCGCGCTATAGGCGTGGGAGTCCCCACCCAATTGCGGCGTGCCCTGCGCGCAGTCCACCTGCTGGGAGCAGGGGGAAATCAGGCTATAGAGCGGTCAGGCGCGGGATTCCAGCTGGATCTCGAATACCTCCAGGATGTCGCCCTCCCGGAAGTCGATGAATCCTTCGACGCCAACCCCGCCTTCCATACCGTTACTCAATTCGCGGACATCGTCCTTGAAGTGCCGGAGGCTCGCTATCTGGCCCGTGTAAACCGGCTCTCCGTCGCGCTGGACGCGGATGCTTGACTGGCGTGGAATCTCGCCGTCGAGCACTCGCACACCTGCGACGCGATACCTGCGCCCCGCGGGGAAGATCGCCTGGACCACGGCGTGGCCGAGAACGACTTCGTTTTCGATCGGCGCAAGGAGGCCGCGTGCTGCGGATCCCAGGTCGTCGATCAGGTTATAAATGATGTTGTACTGCCGGATGTCCACCCCGTGGATGCCGGCCTGCTTCTCGGCGCCGGCCTGGGTTCCGGTCTCGAACGCCATGATTAGCGCGCCAGACGCAGCGGCGAGCATGACGTCGCTCTCGTTTACGGGGCCGGTGGCGGTGTGGATCAGATTGATCTGGACTTCGTCATCGGAAAGCCTTTCGGCGCTCCTGCGGACGGCGTCAATACTGCCCTGAGTCCCTGTCTTGATGATGACGGGGAGTTCCTCGGCATCTCCGGCGTTGAGCCTTCGCATGACCTCGGAAAGGGTTGCCAGTGAGCGACCGTCTCCCCCGCGATCCGCCTTTTCACGTTCCTCCACCATCTGACGCGCCACCTTCTCGTTGGCGACGACGTCAAGACGGATTCCGGGGTCCGGGACGGTCCCGAGGCCCATCACTTCAACGGCGTCCGACGGCCCCGCGGTCTTGACCGGGTTGCCGTAGCCGTCGACGAGTCCTTTGACACGACCGCGTGACTTGCCGACCACGATCTGGTCCCCGAGGTTGATGGTTCCCGAGCGCACAAGGATGGTCGCCAGCGTGCCCCGAGACGGATCGACATGCGCTTCCAGGCAGACGCCGATTCCCGGCGTCGTGGGATTGGCCTTCAGTTCCTGGACTTCCGCCAGGAGAGCCAGGTTTTCGAGAAGTTCGTCGATCCCGGCGCCCGTCAGGGCCGAGACATCGACCGATACGACATCGCCACCCCAGCTTTCCACGAGGATGCTGCGCTCGGATAGTTCGCGCTTCACGCGTTCCGAGTCCGCGCCCGGGAGATCGACCTTGTTGATAGCGACGACCATCGGTACGTTCGCCGCCTGTGCGTGGTCGATCGCTTCTTCAGTTTGCGGCATGATGCCGTCATCGGCGGCGACGACAAGCACGACGATATCCGTCACCTGCGCTCCCCGAGCGCGCATCATTGTGAACGCTTCGTGGCCCGGTGTGTCGATGAAAGTCAGTTTCTGGCCCTCACGGTCCACCTGGTAAGCGCCGATACTTTGCGTGATACCGCCGGCTTCCTGGTCAACTACCGCCGAGCCGCGGATCGAGTCGAGCAGGGTGGTTTTGCCGTGATCCACGTGGCCGAGCACGGTGATCACCGGCGGGCGCAACTCCGCTCCCGGATCTTCCTCTTCAACTTCAACCACGCCGACCGTGTCTCCGGCGATGCTTCCCTCTTCTTCTTGTGGGCGCAACACCTTGACGCCGATGCTGCCGGCAACGGCCGCGGCGTTGGCGAAGTCCACGGGGTCGTTCACCGTCATCATCAGGCCGCGACGCATCAGCAGTTTGATCGTCTCGACCGGGCCCGTACCGATCTTTTCGGCGAGTTCCCCGACGGTCAGGACCGCCGGTATCTCGATCGGCTCCGTCGGGATCTGGAGCTCTTCGACCGCGGCCGACGCGCCGGGCCGGGTGCGTCTGCGTCCCCGCCCTCTGGGCCTACCTGCAAATCCGCTGCGTCGTCTGGCCATTAATCTCCGTCTTTCCGGTTTCGTCTCGTCCCGGTTACTCGGTTACCGGGTTCGCCGGCATACCCGCCGCTCAAGCGGAGGATGCGCTCGCAAATTCCGTCCTGGCCCATGCCAGGAGTTCAGCCCGGGAACTTTCTGATCCCCGCCCCTTCAAGGAATGTTCAAGTCCACCACGTTCAAGGCCGGCCTCGAAGCATTCCAACCGCCGACACAGATACGCCCCGCGTCCACCAACCTCTCGCGAGGTTCCGGCGGCGAGTTCAGAGTTCTCTCGCCGCGTGATACGCACAAAATCCCGCTGAGGGCCTTTGGTTCTGCATGCGACACAGGTGCGGAGCGGTACATGATTACCGCGCATTCACACCTCCTGTCGCCGGGCCGGCGTCCCTCGTTGTTTCGTTGACGGAACTTTTAATTTGACGTCCGCGCGTTGTCGCCTGAAGCCGGTGGCTGGGTCGTCTTGCGAGCCACCGCCCGGCGCGCTTTCGCACTCAAGTTTTCGCCACCGCGGCGTCCACGTCCACGTCGGCGGGAACCGCCCTGATCTCGGTATCCGATTATGTCTTCGGCGAATCGCAATGAGCCGGTATCGTCATCGTCATCTGAAGAAGGCAGTTGCCAGATGTCGTCCGAAGAGAAGTCAATGATCTGTTCGGCTTCCGCAGCGGCCGCCGCTTCTTCTTTCTCCTGCTTCTCAAGAGCTTCAAGTTCTTCCTCCAGCGTCTGGAGAGCGAGAATCTCTTCGGGAGACGGTGACGCGGGGGTGGCCGGCGCCTCGCTCACCGGCGCGGTCTCGAGGACGGCGGCGGGTTGCTCTACAAGGGCCGGTTCTTGCTCCGCGGCGATCTCGGCGATCTCGGCGATGGCAGGTTCCGGCTCTGCCGGGGTTTCTACAAGAGGCGTGACTTCCGCCGCGACCGTTTCGACCACGGGCTCCTCGACAGCCGGTGGTGCTTCGGCAGCGACTTCTACCGGTTCGTCGGTCTCTGCTTCCGGAACCGGCGCGTCTTCGACGGCGGCGACGATCTCCGAGACCGCATCGGCGATTTCCGGGACCTCGTCTGACGGGGATTCCACTTCCGGCTCTTCCGGCTCGGCGTGTTCCGAGGCCGACTTGATGTCGATGCGCCAGTCGGTCAACTTGGCAGCCAGGCGGGCGTTCTGTCCCTCACGGCCGATGGCCAGGGACAGAGCGCGGTCCGGTACGACGACGATCGCGGATTTCTCCTCTTCGTCGATGATCACGTTCTCGACCTGGGCCGGGCTCAGTGAGTTTGCTATGTAGGTGGAGATATCCTCGGCGTGCTCGACGACATCGATCTTCTCGCCGTGGAGTTCGCTGACCACGTTCTGGATACGCACGCCTCGCAGGCCAACACAGGCGCCAACGGCATCGACGCCCGCCTGGTGCGACAGGACGGCGACCTTGCTCCGCGCTCCCGGTTCCCGGGCGATGTTTTTAATCTCAACGATTCCGTTGAAGATCTCGGGCACTTCGGCCTCGAACAAACGCCGGATAAGGTCCGGGTGTGTACGGGACGCGATGATCTCCGGTCCGCGAACGGTCCGGGCCACTTCTACGATGTAGACCTTGACCTTGAAGCCCGGCCGGTATCTCTCAGCCGGGACCTGTTCGGCGGGCGGCATGATCGCTTCTGCACGTCCAACATCGAGTACGACGCCCCGGGCGTCGCCCCGCTGGACGGTTACGGTGAGAACCTCACCTGCCTTGTCTTCAAACTCATCAAAGACGATCTCACGCTCGGCCTCCCGCAGCCGTTGCATCACCACCTGTTTGGCGGTCTGCGCTGCGATACGGCCGGGGTGCTGCGAGATAGTTCCGGTCACGACGTACTGGCCGACGGTCGCAGACGCGTCGATCTTTTTCGCGTCGGTCAGGTAGACCATTGCGTCAGGTTCTTCCATCTCCGCGCCGTCTTCTACTACGGTGCGGACGGTGTGAACCTCCATCTCCCCGGTATCCGGGTCAAGCACGACCGTGACATCCTGGCCTTCCGAGATGGCGTCGCGTTTGTACGCGGAGACGAGAGCTTCCTGGATGGCGCTCAATACGACGCCATGCGGGAGAGCTCTTTCGGCTGCAAGTTGTGTTACTGCAAGGAGCAAATCACTCTTCACAGTTGCACCTTCCGGTCTGATTCAAAAATGCCCTGACAAACAAAAAAAGTGGGGGCAACCCACTTCGTCAGTAGCGATCGTTACCCCGATCAAATCCAACGGACAGTATAGTCCACACGACGATTGTTCGCAATCGTTACGGGTGCGTCTTCCAAACGTAATACAGGTACTCTTTACGAAACTCGACGCAGCTTCCGGTTGATGGTCACCCGGGGAGCAGCGTCGCGGGTGAATATTTCCCTTTATCGGCTTCACGTAAGGTGGCGGCCAACATGAAACTCGCACTGGTCCTGGATTTCGACGGCACGATCACCACGAAGGATATCGGCGTCGAGATCGTGAAGAAGTTCGCCCGCCCGGACTGGGATGAAGGCCTGCGCCTTTGGCGGGCGGGTGAGATTGATCAACGCCAGCTCATGGAGTGGGAGTTCGCCCGGCTCCCCGGTGGACGCGCCGCAGAGATGCGTAAGCACGCGCTTGCCGAGGCTGATGTGAGGCCCGGGTTGGCCGGTTTGCTGGAATTGTGCCGCGCTAACGATGTACCCGTGGAGGTGGTTTCCAACGGGATGTGGTTCTACGTCGAGGCGGTCCTGGAGCGTGAGGGATTATCGGACCTGGCTTTCGTGGCTCCGATACCGACCTATGCCGGTCTCGGCGCCGGCGCCGGATCCGCGGTGGAGTTTCCCGACGACGTCGAGACCTGTGATCGGACCGGGCTGTGCAAGTGCGCCCGCGCCCGCAGGTTGCGCTCCGGCGGACGCAAGATCGTGTTCGTCGGCGATGGGATTTCTGATTTCTGCATTGCGGAAGAGGAAGCAGACTTCATAATCGCCCGGTCCTCGCTGAAGGATCACTGTGTGGTGAGCGGGATTCCGCACAGCGAGTTCGGCGATTTCGATGACGTCTCACGTGAGCTAGTGGCACTGCTTTCTGCCTGATCAGACTTCCGGCAACCCTCATCCGGGCCTCCGCTGGCGGTACCATCTGGCGAGCTTGAAATGACGGTTGCGGCCTGGCCGGAACAGCCTCGAGATCGCCGGCCGGAGTATTAGGAACGTGATGGCAAACGGAATGTCGCCGGACACGCTGGCACAACGCATTCGTGAATACGAGTCATTCGGCGCTCACCGCACCGGATGGCCGGGAGACACGAGCTCCGCCGGCTGGGCGCGGGCGGAGCTTGAAGCAGATGGCGTCCATGCGTCGCTGGAGGAGTTTGCGTTCCCGATGTTTCGCTCCGAGTCGACCCGCCTGACATGGGACGGAGGCGAAGCGGACGGTGTCGCGCTCCACGATTGCGGTCGCACGGGGAAAGACGGGGTGTCCGGCCAGCTCGTGACGCCCGGGGCGGTTGACGTAAGCGACAAGATCGTCGTCGCCGGGGAGAATGACCCGGAATTCGATCAGCGGCCGATTTACGAACGTATCTCCGATTTGACCGCGGCCGGCGCCGCCGGACTTGTGCTGCGGCGCAGCGACTCACTCGGGGCCATTAACGTTCTCAACGCGTACCGCATCGACCGGTCATTTTCTCTGCCCGTCCTTCAGATCGCAGGTCCGGATGCGAAGGGGTTAACCGAGGCGGCGAAACGCCGCGAAAACGCCGTCCTCACGGTCGACGCCGCTCTTGAACGGGCGACGGCTTTGAACGTGGTGGCGACCCTGCCCGGTGCGGATCCAGATGCGGCTCCGATGGCGATCATGACGCCGCGTTCCGGCTGGTTCAATTGCGCGTCAGAGCGCGGCGGTGGCATCGCCATCTGGCTGGGGCTCGCCGCCGCCCTCGCAGCGATGCCCGCGCGGCGGCGCACGGTCCACATGGTGGCTTCGAGCGGGCACGAGTTAAATCACTACGGCCTCCGGGCGTACCTGGGAGCCCGGGAGGGGTTGGAGACGCGTGCGATCGCGTGGCTGCATCTTGGCGCACTGATCGGCAGCCGGGCGACATCGGTCAAGATCGAGCCGAGTGACGAAGAGTTAAGAGGACTCGCGAGGTCCGCGTTTGAATCTTCGGGAGCCACGCGCTGGATGATGTGGAACCAGCGCGGCGGAGAAGCGGAGAACATCGCCGAGGCCGGGGGCCGCTACGTGTCGTTGCGGGGCGGAGCCGCAGACAATGAAGGCGACGATACTTTCTTCCACAGTCCTAACGATTCGATCGACCGTGCGAGCGACATCGACCTGGTGGCGGCCAGCGGACGTGCCTGCCTGGCGATGGTGGAGGCGCTCGTTTCGGCCTGAGTCCAGCAATCTGGTTCTTGCGGGACGACTGAAGTCCAGAACTTTCCAAATAGCCGCCCGGCAGGGCCTAGCGCGGGTGCCAGCGGCGGCCTTCGATGAGGCCGCGTACGTAGCCGGCCTGGCCGACGTGCTGCATGTTGCCGTTCACGACCGCGATGAGCCGTTCGCCGACCGTGGCCGGAGGAGCGGACGACCCTGTCTCGACTACGCGGTCGAGGTCGTCCGGGCCGAGTGCTGACAGGTGGTTACGGGTGCTTTCCAGAACCGCGTCGTAGTGCTCAAGTAGAGTCACGGCGTTCGGCGCCGCGAAGGCGGAGACGCGCGCGGCATCGTGGCCCATACCGGTGTCCCGGGGATCGGCCGCCATGCCGTAGCGCTCGTGCCAGCCGTCCCGGGTCCAGAGTTGTTCTTCTCCGGTGATGGCCGACATCCCGCGATCCTGCATGCGCGCCATGTGCCAGATCAGCCATCCGATCGGGTTTGACTCGGCGGCGGGCCGGTGAATGAGCTGACCCGGCGACAGGCCGTCGAGCGTGAGCGCCACCGAGGATCGGACGGATGTCAGCGCCCGGTTGATGAAGTCAGCAGTTTCCACCGAACGGCTCCTCGAACTTTGCCCCCGCCAAACTTGACCGATTCGGCGAGAAAGAAATTGGCCGGCTCATCCGGGCGACAGGTTCAGCGGGAATGAGGTATCCGGGTGTTCTTCAAGCATGCGCGACCACGCCCGCCGACCGATTCGGTCTACCTCGTCGACGAGTTCGCTCTCGTCGACGGTGAGGACACGCCCGTCCCGCATCACCCATTCGCCGTCGATCATCACGGATTCGATGTCGCCCGGCTGGCCGTTATGGATCCATGACGACACGATGCGCATGGTCGGCACGAGGTGGGCGCGGCGCATATCGATCATGAACAGGTCCGCCTTCTTGCCTGTTTCCAGCGATCCGATCCGGCCGTCCATATCCAGGGCGCGGGCAGATCCCATCGTGGCCCACTCGATTACGTCTTCGGGCTGCGGGCTGATGGCGTTTTCGGTGGCGACTCGCTCGGTTCGAAGCGCCGTGCGCATGACCTCGAACATGTCCTGTGTGTTGTTGTCGGTCCCGAGCCCGACGACACATCCAGCGTCACGGAGCGCCGGGATGGGCGGGTGCACGGCCCGCAGCGACGCCATCGCGGGCTGATGGGTGATGTGGGTCCGTGCGGAGCCGAGCGCGGCAATTTCGGACCCATCCACGTATCGGCAGTGCGCGGCGACCAGCCGGGGTCCCAGAAAATCGTTGTCGGCCAGGTAGATGGACGGCCTTGCCCCCCGTAAAGCCGCCATCGATTCGACTTCCAGGCGGCTCTGAGCGAGGTGGATCGTATAGCCGGTGTCGTACCGCTCGGCCAACCCCCGGACCGCGGCAAGCAGCTCGGGCGAGCTGGTTTCTACGAGCTGAGTCGAAGCGAAGCAGGTCACGCGCCGGTTTCGTGCCCCGTGCCACTTCGAAAACAGATCCTCGGCTCGCCCCAGCTTTGTCTCACGCTGCTCGGCAGAGAACCCTGAGGGCGTCTGGCCCGGCCGGTAAGCCGGCCCCACTACCCCGTCGTCGGTGTTCTCAGCCAGGACCAGTCGCATGCCCGTATCGACTATCGAAGCGGCATACACATCGATACCCGCCGCCATCTCCAACAATGTCGTTGAACCTGAACGGATAGCCTCCACCGCGCCGAGCGTCGCCAGGGCGTTTCGCTCTTCGTCGCTCACCAATGAATAGATGCTTACGGGAAACGGAAGGTCGGGCGGAAAACCGAAGTCTTCCGTTATCCCACGGGACAGCACGTTCAGAAGGTGGGCGTGGCAGTTGATCAGCCCCGGGAGCACGGCTTTCCCGCGACCATCGACAACATCAGCGTCCGGTTGTGACCCAAGAACGTCTGCCGCAGGTCCGACAGCGGAGACGATGTCATCCGTGAGCGCAATCGCACCGTCGTGAATGACGTTGCGCGTCGCGTCGCCGGTAACGATCGTTGCGTTGGCGATGACGGTTGTCGGCATGACGTTCTTTCCGATTGACCGGCGAGGCGTCCGACTCCTGGACCCTCGCCCGGGATCAAATGACGAGTTCTATCCGGGCCGGGTTCAATCCTTCGCGGGAGCCAGGAGCTCCAGGAATTCGATCCGCTGGTTTTCGATCAAAGGGCGAATCTGCGCGCCGAGTTCGAGGGCGGCCTGAGGCAGGACATGGCCTTCACGCGTCGGAGACATGATGGTGTCGTCCGTCCAGTCGAGCACGACGACGTTCTGGTCGCCCGGGAGGGTCGCGCCGTTATACGACACCCGGAACTCGCTTCTCTGACCGGCGTCGCGGTATGCCTGCGCCTGTTTCTGCAACAGGATTGCCACGTTGCGGGCCTCGCCGGGTTTGGTGTTGAAGATTCTGCGGATTAAGTACAAGGCGGCGCTCCTCTGGTTGGCCGGGTTGTTGTGGGCGTGATTGGGGCCTCGGAAAGAGGCGTGGGGAGCATACCTGAGGAGACTTACATGTGGTGCGGCTATCGGAGTGGATGATGGCGTTGAAGGTTCTAGCCGTACTCCACGCTGGACAGGTCTTCGCCGACTACCAGAGGTCCGTCATATCCACCACTTCTGATTGCGGCCTCGTAACATTCGACGCCGTATTCGAACTGTTCCGGCGCCGGGATGAGGTGGGTGAGTATCAGGGATTTCACACCGGCCGCTTTCGCTGTTTCTCCGATCCCAACAGAATCAGAGTGGTAATGCATTACTGATTCTCTGGTCGAGCCCAGGACGGCTTCGCTGAGCATTGCCTCGTGGACCAGTATGTCTGCATCCTGCGCCAAAACGCCGACCTCTTCGCAAACCGATGTGTCTCCGGTTACTGCGACCACGCCATCCGGCGATTCGACCCGGTAGCCGACCGATGGTACGACCGGATCATGCTGGACTCTCATCGCAAGCACCCGCACGTCGCCCTGCTCCCACACGACTTCTAATGTCCTGGCGGCATCGAATAGTGTGGTGTTTAACGCGGGTTCGGTATCCCCGCCCATATCAAGCTTTCTGACTTTGAAGTCTTCTCGCCACGGATCAAGGAGGTGTTCCAGGATATCCGCGAGGGGGCCGTCCGGTGCTACAACCGCCAGACGAGTGTCGATCACGGAACGTTCCAACGAACCTGAAATCCAGCGGGCCATCACGAGGTCATCGAGACCCTGTAGATGGTCGGAATGGTGGTGTGTCAAAAATACGGCGTCGAGCGCCAGCGGTCTGATCTCAATTGCCGCCAGTCGCATGACCGTGGCGCGGCCGGCATCGAACTGGAGGTTCATCCCTCCCGTCTGGACCAGCACTCCGGCACCGGCTCGGATGGGATTTGGGGTGGGTGTACTTGTGCCGGTAAGCGTGACAATACTGCTTAACTGGTCGCCTCCCATCGGTTTTCGTCGTCTCCAATGACCGGAGCCTGAGTAGCAGCTTTCGTCGGCCACGTTCTGGCTCAGGTTATCTGGCTTAAGTCCAGGTAGCGCCTGTTGAATGCCGACGCCCAATCGGCGAGTGCCGGGATCTTGTCCGCCTCGTCGATCAGATCTTCGTAGTTGGCGACTCTTAACAAAGATAGCGGTTCATCCATCTGGGACTCGAAACTTTTCACGGCGGTCGCGAGTCCGCGGTCGTCCCTGCATGCCAGCACCGCCACGTGTCCGAGGTCGAAGCCCTCTTCTTTGCGGATGCTCGCCGCGAGGAGTGCGTTGCGCCAGAGCTGGTTGGTCGATTTGCCTTTGAGCACGTCTGCCGCGCCGGGCTTGAATCCGCTTGACGGGTCATCGGCGACGCGTCGGTATGAAGGCCGGTCGTACTCCTGTAACGTGAAAGGTTCGGTGTACTTGGTCTCGACGCCGATGAAGCCGCTTTTGCCGCCCGCGGTCGTGTACTCGACATAGGCGTCAAACGCGGTCTTGTCTCCAAGATGCGATGCAGTATCTGGCGCCCACTCAACCTCGATGGCCTTGATGGTCTCGATCTGTAGATCGAACGTTGCGTTGAGAACGGTCGTAGCGTGTTCCGGATATGCCCTCAAATGACCGAACAGGTTGAAGCAGAGTGGCTGAGAGGAAAGCAGGTTCGCCCTGAGCCGGTTCTCCTCGATCACGCCGCCCTGCGCCAGGACCTCCGGGACCCGGGAATCCACGTAGTCGCTGACTTCCCTGGTGAGAAAGTTGGCGTTCGGGTATCTCGCCACCCATTCCGGTGAGAGGTGATTGCCGCGATAACGGCCGCGGAACTTGCCGGCCGGCGCCTTGATCACCATCTGGCGATACCAGGACTGAAGCAGCCGGTACTTCGCCCGCCAGGCCGACTCAGAGCCGACTTTGAGCATGTCGGCATTCCAGGCGGGCCAATCCGGGGGCCGTTCCTCGATACGTCGGAGAGTCATGAGGGCGAATCATAGCGCGCGTGTGTGCGCACCCTGTGATTCCCCCGGAATAGTCCCGGGAATTCGGCATGCGATCCCGTTGGAGGATTGGTGTTCGCCCTCACCCCACCCGCTCCCGCTGGGAGAGGGGGTTTCCGGAACCTGTTGGACGGGATGAGTTCGGGAATCAGCCCTCTAGCGCGGTTTTGACCGCCTGTACGCCATCAGCCAGTGGGGTCATCGCCGCCTCGCTGGCGTCGCGGCGTTTCATCTCGATCTCGCCGTTTCGCAAGCCGCGCGCGCTCACGACGACGCGCAACGGAAGCCCGATCAGGTCGGCGTCGTTGAACTTGACGCCGGGCGGCTCGTCCCGATCGTCATAGAGCACTTCAACCCCGGCCGACTGGAGGTCTTCGTAGAACTTTGCGGCGGTTGCGACGACGGTCTCGTCGTTGGTGTTCAGGCCTGCGAGGTACACCTCGTACGGCGCTATTGCTCCCGGCAGGACCATTCCTTTGTCGTCATGGTTTGCCTCGATGGCGGCGGCGAGCAGGCGTCCGACGCCGATGCCGTAGCAGCCCATGAGGGCGTGTTTCTCACTGCCATCCTCATCCAGGAAGGTGGCTCCCATGGACTCCGAGTAGCCGGTGCCGAGTTTGAAGATGTGGCCGACTTCAACGCCGCGGTGTTCGACGAGGTGTCCGTCGCAGTCGTTGGGACAGGCGTCGCCCGCCTGCGCCATGGCGATGTCGGTGACGATGTCGCCTTCAAAATCACGGCCGTAGTTGCCGTTTCTGAGGTGGTAGTCGGTTCTGTTTGCGCCCGCGACCAGGTTCGGAGAGTTGATGACGGAGTCGTCGACGATGCTCGTGATCCTTGCGCGCGAGCGTGGACCGTCCGAGGCATCCAGTCCGATTGCGGAGGCGGAGCCGGCAACGAGTCCCGCCGATGCCACCTCTTCCGGCGTAGCGAGGCGTGGTTCGGCGCCACTCATGGCATTCCGGAGTTTCGTCTCGTTGACCTCCAGGTCGCCCCGGATGGAGACGAACACTATCTCGCCGCCGGTCGATGATTCCGGGGCGTAGAAAACCGCTTTGACGGTCTTGTTGACCGGCACGTCCAGGTACTCCGCCAGCCCTTCGATTGTTTTGATGTCCGGGGTATGGACCTCTTCCAACTCGCCCGGAGCCTCGGGAGCCGCTGCGGGCTTCTTGAACTCCGCCTTCTCCGCGTTTGCCGCGTAGGAGCAGTTTTCGTCGCTGCAAACGAAGATCGTATCTTCGCCAGATTCGGCCAGCAGCACGAACTCGTTGGAGTCTTTGCCGCCGATCGGCCCGCTGTCGGCCTCGACCATCCTGACATCGATTCCGGCCCGGCTAAAGATGCGGTGATACGCGGCGGCCATCGCCTGGAAACTGACATCGAGTCCTTCCTCGTCCTTGTCGAACGAGTAGGCGTCTTTCATCTCGAACTCGCGTACCCGAAGCAGACCGGCGCGGGGTCGCGCTTCATCTCGAAATTTCGTCTGGATCTGGTACAGGTTGAACGGCAGATCCCGGTAGCTCTCGAGGTTGGCGGCGGCCATGAAAGTCGTGGTTTCTTCATGGGTCGGGGCGATGACCATGTTCCGGTCGCGTCGGTCTTTCAGCGAGGCGAGTGGCGGCTGAAATGTGTCCGCACGACCCGACTGCTCCCACAACTCCCGGGGCTGGACGACAGGCATCGATATCTCCTGCGCGCCCGCCCGGTCCATCTCCTCGCGAATGATGTTGGAGATCTTGGTCAGGCTGCGCCAGCCGAGCGGCATGTAGCTGTAGATACCGGCGGCCACCTGCTGCACGAATCCGGCGCGAGTCAGGTACTGATGCGACGCGGTTTCGGCATCGGCGGGCGCGTCGCGCAGGGTCTTTCCGAAGGAGCGGCTTAAACGCATTTAGGCGGCCTTTTGGTGTGGGTGCGGGAACGCGGTTGTGATGTCAGGACGGGTATTTTAGCGGCGCGGGCGCGTTGCGGTGTGACCTGAGAATGCACATCACGACGGTACGGCTCCGAGACCGACCCAAATAGTGCCCATACCGAGGGTCAGGGGCCGTGATTGACCTCGGCCATCAGGGCTGAAAGCATCTCAGACTCCGGCACGATGTTCGCTTTCACACCCTTGCGGAATATGACTGCCCGGCCGTTTCCGCCCGCTATGCCGATGTCGGCGTCCTTGGCCTCGCCCGGTCCGTTAACCTCGCAGCCCATGACGGCGACTTTGAGGTCCGTTTTAACGCCCTTCAGCGCTTCATCTACGTTGGCGGCCAGCTTCAGGACGTCTACATCCGCGCGGCCACAGCTCGGGCAGGCGATGAGGGTCGGACCGTGGGACCGGAGGTTGAGTGATCTCAGGATCTCGAAGCCAACCTTGACCTCTTCCCGGGAATCACCGGCGAGCGATACCCGGATCGTGTCGCCGATGCCCTCGGAAAGAAGGATCCCCAGCCCGACGGCGCTGCGGATGCCGCCGGCAAACGGGGTGCCGGCTTCCGTGATGCCGAGGTGGAAGGGGTACGGGACGAGCGGCGCGAGTTTCCGGTAGGCGTCGAGCGTGGTCGGCACGTCAAACGCCTTCAACGAAATCTTGATGTCTTCGAAGTCAAGAGCCTCGAGGATGCCGATCTCCCAGAGCGCCGTTGCGACCATGTGATCTGCGACTGCATAGCCGTTCTCGTCATCGCCGGATTTAGCGAGCTGGTTCACTCCGTCCTGCAGGCGAGAGCCGCCGCGCGCCATGCCGATCTTGCCGACGGGAGGAAGGCTGCCGAAGTTGACGCCAACACGGATCGGGATCCCGGCCCTTTTTGCCGCCGCTACGACTTCACGGACTTTTGTTTCGTCCCGGATGTTGCCCGGGTTGAGACGGAGCATGTCGACGCCCTGTTTTACCGACTCCAGCGCCAGTTCGTGGTGGAAATGGATATCGGCGACGAGGGGGATGTTGATCCGTCGTTTGATCTGACCCAGCGCCTCCGCAGCGGCCATGTCCGGCACTGCCACACGGATGATCTCGCAGCCGACCGCCTCTAAACCCGCGATCTCGGCGACGGTGGTCTCGACGTCCCGGGTGTCACAGGTCGTCATCGACTGGACGGCGATCGGGTTGTTACGGCCGCCGATCTTGACGCCGCCGACCGATACCTCTCGAGTGACACGTTTCATTAGCCGGTCACCTCACCAACGGTCATCAGAAGAAACTCTCGCCGCGGAAGATGCGCATAACGTCCTGCACGCTGATTAGCGCCATGAGGCCCAGCAGCACGAGGATGCCCGCGAGGTGGACGATCGCCTCTCGCTCCGGTGAAATTCGCTTGCCGCGCCGGAAGGCCTCTATAACCACGAAAAGCAGGCGCCCGCCGTCCAATCCGGGCAGCGGGAGAATGTTGATGACGGCCAGGCTGAGGCTGATAGTCGCAGCCAGGACGGCGAAGGTCCTGAGCTTGGTGCTGACGGCGGCGTCCGCTATGGCGATCTCGCCCGTGAGCTGGCCGATGCCGATCGGACCGACCGTGGCCGGGCCGCTCAACTGCGGATTATTCGAAGACTGGACCAGCCCTGAAACCGAGTTCTTGGTCAGGAGAATGAGGTCTCGGATCTCGCCGAATGATCCCGTGAAGGCGTCCCAGAGATTCTTTGAGTAGGTCCTCTCCCCCGCGTTCTCGGTCCGGATCTGGATCCCAACCGAGCCGTCCGTTACGGCAGTGTCGAGGCCAAGTGAGAAGTCATGACGCCTCGCGTCCGGCAGCGATATCTCGCTGGTCGGATCTGACACGCTCCGCACCACTCGAAGTTCATCCCCCACCTGAATACGCGCGTCCAGTTCGCGGGCGTCGGCGATCGAAATTTCTTCGCTGGTATCCGCCGCATCGGAAACAACACGAAGCCTGTCGTTAACGCCGACGGTGATGTCCAGCAGTCTTGCCGCTGCGAGGAGGAGCTGATTTTCGGGGTCCGTGACCTCGAAAACCACATCGCGTTCCGGGACGTTGAATCGTGGTTTGAGGAAGACCTCCTTGTCCCGGCCTTCGATGTACTGGAATGACGACGCGCCCGGCATGGGAGACGGGTCCGGAATTCCGGGGCGCAACAACCAGTTGCTCGTGCCACCAAGTTTGAGCGTGATTGCCTGTTGGAGCCCGGTCAAATCGTCGATATCTCGCCCGTCGACCTCAAGAATCCTGTCACCGACCCGAAGCCCCGCCAGATCTGCCGGCGAATCCGGGTAGACGGCGGTGATCGTGACGTCGCCAGCCAGCCGGGTTTGCGGAAGCATCAGGACGAATGTGAAGAGGATGATCGGGATGACGGCATTCACGATAGCGCCGGAGGCGAGCACGAACGTGCGTGCCAGCTTCGACTTGCTGGCGAGGCTGTTCTCCGCCTCCGGGTCTTCTTCGCCGACCATCTTCACGAATCCGCCCAGCGGCAGCCAGTTGATTGACCACACCATCTCGGAGATGGTGATGCTGTGTGGCCCTATCTCACGCAGCTTGCCATTGAGCGCATCGCCCACCACCGCATCTCCAACGTCTGATGCCAGGGCATTGCGGCGATTCTTCGGACGAACTAAAAGGGCGTGATACGAACCATCGGCTCGTTTCTCGACGATGGCCTCGACCTGGGGGCCTGTCGTGAGAGCGACCAGGCGGGGATCTGCGTCGGACAATCGATGGTCGCGAAGATCGTCACCGTTCGCGCCGGCGAGGACCGGAACATCCACGGATTCATGCTCTTCGAAGCCCTCGAAGATCGTCTCTTCACTGATCGCCACTTCGGTTTGTCCAGTCCACACGCCCGTGGCGCGCGGAGGGAAACCGAAGCCGAATTCGACGACCTTTGTGCGCGTCAGTTTCGCCGTGAAGAAGTGGCCCAGCTCGTGGAGGATGATCAGCGGACCCAGGACGAGTAAAAACGTCAGGACGCCGAATATGAGAGTCGGAGGGATCATGAAATTACGATAACTCGCCTATCCGGCGTGTATCAGCCCTTTAGTACCGAGATGCCGGCGCGTACGCGTGCCGCTGTCTCGGTTGCGGCCTCGGTGATCTGGCGGAGTGATGGTTCCACTGTCGGTTGATGCGCAGCGAGGCCCTGTTCAATAACGGGTCCGATATCGGTGAACCCGATCTTCCCGTCCAGGAACAACTCGACGGCGGCTTCATCGGCGCCCACGAGCGCGGCACGCCACGTGCCCCCTCGTTTCGCAACGTCCAGGGCGAGATCGAAACATGGGTAGAGAGAGGCGTTCAACTCCTCAAATGTGAGGTTTCCGATCTCTATCGGGTTTAAGCGGGGCAGGGAATCGTTTGCCACGCGCTCGGGGTGCGTGAGCGCGCACTGGATCGGGTATCGCAGGTCCGGCGGTCCTAACTGGGCTTTTACGGAGCCGTCCTGGAACTCGACCATCGAGTGGATGATGGACTGTTTGTGCATCACCACGTCGATCTGTTCGTACGGGATATCAAACAACCAGTGCGCCTCGACCACTTCAAGCGCCTTGTTGATCAAGGTCGCTGAGTCGATGGTGATCTTCCGGCCCATCTGCCATGTTGGATGCTCAAGCGCTTCTTCGGGCGACACCGATCGCAGAGCGTCCCATGAGCGGTCCCGGAACGCTCCGCCGGACGCCGTGATGATCAGTCTTCTCGGTTGCCCTACTTCGCCCCGGATGCATTGCCATATCGCCGATGGTTCGCTATCCACCGGAAGGATTTCGGTATTGCCGTGCCTGGCCGCGGCCCGGAGGTGCTCTCCCGCCATTACGACTAGCTCTTTGTTGGCAAGTGCGACCGGTATTCCCGCCCTGAGCGCTGCGATCGCCGGTTCCAGAGCGTTTGCACCCGACATGGCGGCGACCACAAGGTCAACGTCGTTGAGGGTGGCCAGTTCCATGAGCGACGCAGGACGACAATCGGTGCAGTTTTCGGGCTCACGCCCGTCCGCGGCGTAATAGCGGTACGGCCTGAACTCGGCGATTTGAGAAGCGAGTAGATCGACGTTACGACCCGCGGCGAGTCCCAGGACCTGGAATCGGTCAGGCAAGGCGCGGATTACGTCGAGCGTCTGCGTACCGACGGATCCCGTGGATCCAAGTAGCACGACACGTTTGGGGGACCGTTTCAAGTGGTGCTCCATTCGGACACCCAGTATACGATGACGAGGTTTGGCAATAATGAGTCCAACCGGTCAAGCACGCCACCGTGACCGGGGATCAGAAACCCGGAGTCTTTGACCCCGGCGCGTCGTTTGAATGCGGATTCACCCAGGTCTCCGAGCGTGCCAGCTATCGCCATCACAACACCAAGTACGACGGCCATCGCCGTGGCGATTTCGAGATCGAAGGCGATTTCGACCACAAGGGCGGCGATACCGCCCCCGGCCAGGGCGCCGATTAATCCTTCCCACGATTTGTTGGGGCTGATCCGGGGCATGAGCTTGTGGCGTCCGAATGTCACGCCGGTGAGCATGGCGGCGGTATCTGCCGCAAAGGTCACGATGAGGGCCAGGAGCAGCCACTGAGCCCCGTCATCTATTGATCGAAGAATCGGCGCATGGGCGAGTGCGACTCCCACGTATGGACCGGCGACAACGGCGTAGACGAATGCAGTCCGGCGCCCGGTTGCGAGGAGATAGAACGCGATGAGCGTTCCCGTTCCTGCAGTCGCCAGCATCACCCACCAGCCGGCCTGGTTCTCGGCGACCAACCACCCCGTTATTACAAGCGATATCGGCCACGCGATGTAAGCCCATCGAAGGGGGCTCAAACTGCGCGCGCGAACCATGTCCGCCAGTTCCCAGCCGCTTATTGCTGCCGCTAACAGGACAACCGCTGCGATCGCCGGGGTGCCGAGCCAGACAGCCCCGAGCAAGGCCGGGATTGCGATGGCGGCCGTGACGATTCTCAGGGTCATCGGGTTATCGAGAAGCGGACAGGGGTCAAGCTACCGGGTCGCCGCCGCCGAAACGCCGCTGCCGTCGCCGATAGGCGTCGAGGGCCAGATCAACCTGGTCGCCGTCGAAATCCGGCCACTGCACCGGTGTCGAATAAAACTCGGCGTAGGCGGATTGCCAGAGCAAAAAGTTGGAGATTCGGAACTCGCCGCCCGTTCGAATAACGAGGTCCGGGTCTGGCGTGTCCCCGGTAGCCAGATGGCGGTCAATAACCTCTTCGTCGATATCGTCGGGAGATGTCCCCTCTGCAACGATAGCTTTGATGGCCGAAACGATATCCGCCCTGCCGCCGTAGTCGAACGCGATCGTGAGCGTCAACCGGTCGTTGCCTTTTGTCAGCTCCACAGCATCGACGATCTCCCGGCTGAGTTCGTCCGGGAGCCGGTCGAGCCGGCCGATGTGCAGGATGCGGACGCCGTTTCGGTTTAGCTCCTCGGCCTCTGATCGTATGACCTCTTGCAGAATTGCGAGCAGCGCCGAGATTTCATCGCCCGGACGTGACCAGTTTTCGGTCGAGAACGCGAACAGGGTTGCGTAACCGACGCCGCGCTCGACGAGCCTGGAGATAACGGAACGGACGTTCTCGGTGCCGGCACGATGACCTTCCGTGCGCGGGCGGCTGCGTTGGGACGCCCAGCGACCGTTGCCGTCCATGATTATCGCGACGTGCTCGGGCGTCGCGCTATCATCGCCTGGAGGTGGCGACGAGTTGCCTGTCGACGATCGCGGATATACGGCCACTGGAGGTATCCGGTGATGAAGGATTAGACCTCCATCACCTCCTCCTCCTTCTTCTTGCTCGCCAGTTCCATGTCTTCCACCGCCGCATCGGTGTGTGCCTGGAGGGTGTCGAGCGCACGACGAACCACATCTTGCGATTCTTCGCCGTCGCGCTCCATGTTCCTCAGCGACTCCTGCGCGTCGCGACGCACGTTTCGTGCCGCGACTTTTCCCTCTTCGACTCGACGTCCCATCTGGCGGACGAGATCGCGTCGGCGCTCTTCCGTCAAGACGGGTAGGACGAGCCGGATGATGTGGCCGTCGATCTGGGGATTCATGCCCAGGTCAGCGGCCTGCAATGCCCTTTCGACGGCCTGGACGGCGGTCCGGTCCCAGGGTTGAATGACCAGCAGGCGGGCGTCGCCGACGGTGATCTGCGCAAGCTGGTTGAGCGGCATCTCCATGCCCTGGTAGTCCACCACGATGTTCTCGACGAGAGCCGGGGAGGCCCGGTTTGTGCGATACCCGGCGAGATCACGGTCAAGGGCGTCTACCGCGCCCTGCATCCGTCTGCGTGCATCCTCAAGTATCTCCGTGGTCATCCCGGGTTCCCTTCGTTTGCCGTCGTTTCTTTGGCGTCTCTTTGTTCCGTCAGTCGAGCGCGACGCCGGTCTAGTTGGATACGGTTTTCGCCTACTTGACGGATGCAGGCACAGCGTCCGAGATCAAGGTGCCGATCTCTTCCCCTTGCAGAATCCGCAACAGGTTCCCCGGACTGAACAAATCAAATACGACTATGGGCAGGCCGTTGTCCATGCACATGGAAAGCGCCGTTGCATCGAGAGCGCCGACGCGGCGCTGCAATGCGTCCAGGTGCGTCATGTGGCCGAGCTTGGAGGCTGATTTATCGATGTTGGGGTCCGACGTGTAGATGCCATCGATGTTGTTCTTGGCCATCCACAAAGCGTCGGCGCCGACCTCTAACGCACGGAGCGCCGCGGCCGTATCGGTGGACATGTAGGGGCTGCCGGTGCCTCCGGCGAATATCACGAGACGGCCTTTTTCGAAGTGCCGGATGGCGCGTCGCCTGATGTAGGGTTCCGCTATGGCGGACATGCTGATGGCGGTCTGTGTGCGGACCTCCAGCCCGTTACGTTCCAGGGCGTCTTGCACAGCCAGTGCGTTGATTATCGTGGCGAGCATGCCGGCGTTGTCTGCGGTGGCGCGGTCCATGCCGACGGCCTCGTAATCGGCGCCGCGCCATATGTTGCCGCCGCCTACAACGATGCCGATCTGGAGACCGGTATCGGCTGCTTCGGTCACCTGCTCGGCGACGTAACGGAGAGCATCCGGGTCGAGGCCGAATTCACGGTCCCCTTTAAGTGACTCGCCACTCAACTTGAGCAGGACACGTCTATACGTGGTCACTGACTCCCCCCGGAGATGTCTTGGGATTGCGTCTGGTCGCGCCCGGACGGGCTTTTGCCGGATTCTTCTGGGTTCTACTCTCCGAGTCCGTAGCGGACGAAACGGCCCACGTGGACGTTCTCGCCGGTCTTTGCGGCGAGGTTCTTGACTAGGTCGCCGATGGTCTGGCCCGGGTCGCGGATGTAGGCCTGCTCCATCAACAGTTCTTCGTTGGCGACTTCCCCGGCGTCTTCCGGGACCGAATCCCGGTCGACGTATCGCGGGCTCATCGCCGCCACCTGCATTGCGAGTTCTTTCGCCAGTTCGGCGAACTCATCAGTGCGAGCAACGAAATCGGTTTCCGACGAGAGCTGGACGAGAGCGCCGACGCGGTTTCCGCTGTGGATGTAGCTCTCGATAACGCCTTCCGAGGTCGCTCGTCCCGCACGCTTTGCGGCGGAAGCTAACCCTTTTTCTCGAAGAATCTCGACGGCTTTCGTCTCGTCACCGTCTACCTCTTCGAGAGCGCGCTTGGAGTCCATGATCCCTGCCCCGGTCTTCTCCCGGAGCGATTTGACCATTGCGGCTGTGATGTCCAAGTGAC
>JASLLE010000016.1 GCA_030747175.1 Dehalococcoidia bacterium
ACGAGGATTACCCCGGA
This sequence comes from Dehalococcoidia bacterium, assembly GCA_030747175.1. Lineage (GTDB taxonomy): Bacteria > Chloroflexota > Dehalococcoidia > Lucifugimonadales > Lucifugimonadaceae. Next base: position 18 of record JASLLE010000016.1, read on the forward strand.
GAGTTGACCACCGAGCAGGCGATCACCGTGATCGATGATCTCGCCGACTACGGCATCCCGGTCCTCCTTTTCTCCGGCGGGGAGCCAATCAAGCGCTTCGACCTGCCCATACTCGTTAAGCACGCCGCCGATCGCGGTTTGCGACCGACCCTGTCCTCTAACGGCACGCTGATGACGCCCGAAATGGCGCGCACGCTGGCCGATGCAGGCATGGTCCGTGCGGGGATCAGCCTGGACGGACTGGAACAGACCAACGACAAGTTCCGTGGCTCCAAGGGCGCCTTCCAGGCCGCGCTTGATGGCATCCGCAACGCCACCGACGTTGGCATGCGCGTAAGCCTAAGGTTCACGATGACGAAGCAAAACGTGGACGATATGCCCGGTCTTTTTGACCTCGCAGAAGAGGTCGGTATCCCGCGCGTCTGCATCTACCACCTCGCCTACGCCGGCCGGGGCGAAAAGTTGCTGTCGTTTGACCTGGACAACGATCGCCGGCGTGAGGCTGTGGAGTTCATCTTCAGGCGCACCATCCAGTCCCATGAGACCGGCCACAATCTCGAAGTCCTAACCGTGGACAACCACGCAGACGCCCCGATTCTCGCCATGTGGGCTCGCGAAAACGCTCCGGATCGCACGGGCGACATTGAGCGGCTGTTACGAAGAAATGGCGGCAACAGCGCCGGGCGTGGTATCGCCAGCATCGACAACCTCGGCAACGTCCACCCGGACCAGTTCTGGTGGACCCGGAATCTTGGCAACGTCCTCGAGCAGCCCTTCAGTAAGGTCTGGGAAGGCGAGAACAACCAGTTCCTGCAGCAGCTAAGGGACCGCAAGCCCCTGCTGCCGGACCGTTGCCGTAGCTGTGCATGGCTCAACTCATGCAACGGAAACCTGAGGGTCCGCGGCGAGTCCGCAACCGGAGATCCTTTCGGCATGGACCCCGCTTGCTACCTGACCGACGCCGAGATAGCGGAAACCGTAGTCGTCTAGTGGCGGGCAAGACCGAGTCCGGACATCCCGGGGGAGCACGAGGCGGACACCCCGCTGGGCATCCGGGCGGACGGCCCGGCATGCCGGGCGGCATGCCTCGCGTCGATACAGACCGCGATCCCGTGGTCGTGTTCTGGGAGATGACCCGGGCCTGCGCCCTCGCGTGCGAGCACTGCCGTGCAGAGGCACTGCCGAAACGGCACCCGTTGGAGTTGTCCACGGAAGAAGGCCTCAAGCTGATGGACCGGTTGGCCGGTTTTGATCACAAGCCGATCATCGTCCTCAGCGGCGGCGATCCCTTCATGCGGCGTGACCTGTTTGATGTCGTGGAACATGCTGTCGGCCTTGGCCTGACGACATCGGTCTCACCGAGCGCCACGGCGCTCGCCACCAGAGAACGATTCCAGAAACTGGTCGATCTCGGCGTGTCACGCGTCTCATTCAGCCTTGATGGGCCCGACGCGGAAAGTCACGACGTGTTTCGCGGGTTTGCAGGGACATTTGACCGCACAATCCAGATGTTCAGCGACGCTCGCGAAGTCGGACTGGAATTCCAGGTCAACACGACCATCACCCGCCAGACACGGGAGTACCTCCCGGAAATGGCGGAGCTCGTCGGGAGCGAGGGGGCTGCGCTCTGGGATCTGTTCCTGCTGGTGCCCGTCGGGCGCGGGCTTGAGGCAGCGCTCATGTCGCCAGAACAGCACGAGGCAACCTTCAACTGGATCGTGTCGAATCGGGGCGACTGGCCGTTCATGAGCAAGACCACGCTCGGCCAGCCCTTCCGCCGGGTGACCATCCAGAGACGCCTTGAGGCGGAAGGCCGCGACGTAGAGGGCATGAGCCCGGCGGAGGTGCGCGGCATGTGGCCCGGGCCGGTCACCAACGACGGCAAGGGCATCTTCTTCGTCTCACACCTCGGGGATGTGTACCCGAGCGGGTTCCTCCCCTACCGGACCGGCAACGTTCGCACCGATGACCCGGTGGATCTTTACCGGAACCATCCCATGTTCAACTCCCTTCGTGACCCGGGCGCCCTCGATGGCAAGTGCGGCATGTGCCCATTCAACGTCGTCTGCGGCGGATCACGCGCCCGGTCTTACGCGATGACGGGCGATCCGCTGGCGGCGGAACCCTGCTGCCCATACCTGCCCGCGGCCATCACCGCCGCCTGAGTCGTCAAACCGCAACGCCGCGGTAAGAATTCAGGGCTCGTGCGGCGTCCTGGAATCGCGCCCGGATTTCGCCCTGAGCCGCGCTCGGCTGGCAAAACTTTAAAACTTTCTTGACATTGCGCGCGTAAAACATAGTCGTAGCAATGGATATAAAGCGGGCAGACGCCCGGTCAGGGAGTTCAGACGGATGAGTCGTCGATGGTTTTTCGGCCTGGTGTTGGCGATGGGTGCGGTGGGCGTCCTTGCGGGCGCCACTGCGGCGTCAGCGGATCTTCGTGGCGGCGTGCGCGGGGGCGAGGTGCTGGACAGGGTCGCCTCGATCCTCGGCATTGAACGTACCGAACTCGATGACGCGTTTGAACAGGCGAAGTCCGAGATCAAAGACGAGAAGCAGGCCGAGGCGCTTGCCGCTCTTGTGGAAAACGACACTCTCACCGAGGCCGAAGCCGCTGCGATAGGTGAATGGCTGGAGAGCCGGCCGGCGGCGATGGACGACATCAAGCCGGATATCCGAAACGTCTTCAAGTTCCATAATGGCAGGTTCGATGGCTCGCGGTCCGGCTCGGTTCTGGACATCCCGTCAATAAGTTCGGAACACCTCGCCCGCATGGTGGAAGCCGGCAAGCTTTCCCAGGAAGACGTCGACGCCATCCAGGCCTGGCTCGACGCCCGGCCGGATGCCGTCGATAAACTGGTACCGAAGCCCATGCGACCTCTGGAGCGTTATGCCCCGTTTGGTGAGGGTACAGCGCCATTCGGCGGCGGCGGGTTCTTCCAGTTCGATGGTGACGGGGAAGGGCTCGACCTCGACGAGTTTCGGGAACAGTTGGAACAGTTCCGGAGCGAACTGCCCGGGTGGGAAGATGGTGCGCCGGGATTCGATGGTGAGTTCCCGGTATTCCCCGGTTTCGAGGTTCCAGAGGGCGGATTCTTCCACTTCGATGGAGACGGATTTGAGTTTGAGTTCAAAGGTGATGGACCGGAGTTCTTCTTCCGTGGCGGACGGGGTGACGATGGCCGTCGCTTCCGAGGTTTCGGGGGATCAGGTGGCCCCGGAGGCTTCGGGCGTTTCCATGACTTCACGCCTCGGACGCCGGAACCAACCGGCAACACCGAGCCGGCCATCTTCTAAGTCGGCCCGGGGGGAAATTCCACATGGCACAGGCACACGTGGTCGCAGGCAGGCCGATGGCTGACTCCAACCCGTCGACCGAATCGCAGAGGCCGATCCTCATCGTCGAGGACGATCCCGATACCGTCCGGCTCGTCCGGCTTTACCTTGAGCGCGATGGACACAGCGTGATCGAGGCGGGTGACGGCATCGACGGCCTGCAGCTGGCGCTGACCCGGTCACCGCGTCTCGTCGTGCTCGACATCATGCTGCCGGGCATGGACGGCATCGCCGTTTGCGAGAAACTCAGAGCGGAGTCCGACGTCCCCATAATCATGCTGACGGCTCGCGTCGATGAATCAGACCGGCTCACTGGCCTCGACAGCGGCGCGGATGACTACGTTACAAAGCCGTTTTCGCCACGCGAGCTCGCGGCACGAATTCGCGCTGTGCTCCGCCGCGCCGCGCCGAAACTGGATGACGAAGAAGCGCCAACGGTCCAGGCCTTTGGACCGATCGAACTGGACATGGGCGCGGGATCGGTCAAGGTGGCAGGAGAGATGCTCCGCTTCACGGCGACAGAGATGCGGCTGCTTTCCTACCTGATGCTCAACAACGGCCAGATCCTGTCCCGGGACAGGATCATCGAGAAGGTGCTCGGCTTCGATTACGACGGCATGGACCGCACGGTGGACACGCACATCTCAAACATCCGCCGCAAGTTAGAGAAATCCTCCGGACGGCGCTTCGTTCACACCGTTTACGGGATGGGTTACAGGTTTGGCGATGCCTAGCTGGGCACGGTCCCTTCAATTCCGGCTGACGCTGGGCTTCACCTTGATCCTGGCGGGAGCGCTGTTGTCTGTCAGCGCGTTCGCGTACGCCACCACCGAACAGAAGATCGAATCGTTCAGCGAAGAAATATCTCTTGCGCGGGCGGAACGGCTGGACCAGGTCGTATCCGATTCCTACAACGAATTCGAGGGCTGGGACGGGGTCCAGGATGCCCTTGAGCAAGTATCCCGGTTATATGACTGGCGAATAGTCATAGAGGACGAGGGTGGCCTGATAGTCGGCGACTCTCACTCCGCATTCAATCGGAACCCCGTCCTGTCCCCGTATTTCCTCCGCCGTCCTGTGGTCGTGGGCGGGATTCAGATGGGCAACTTCTTCATCGAGACGGGCGAGGGATTCGTGGCGCCCCCGGGCGACCGTTCGGCCTTTATCCGCGAACTGGGCATACGTGAACTGGAGAGAAACCAGAGCGTTCAACCCGACAAGCCACGCGACCAGCAGGCTCCGCCCAGGCGTAACGGCGGCGACAGGCCGCCGCCCCCGCCTGAAATCGATCTAGCGACCGAACCACAGCTTTCTGAACTGGCATCTTCATTCAATCGGTCCCTGCTCTGGTCCGGTATCGCCGCTGCCGCCGCAGGCATCGGGATGGTGACGTTCACGACACGTCGGGCGCTCGCGCCGGTCCACCAGTTAAGCGTCGCAGCGGCAGGAGTAGCGCAGGGTGACCTGTCGCAGCGCGTTGAGGCCAGTCCGGGCAGCGAGCTCGGCGACCTGAGTATCGCGTTCAACGATATGGCGAGCGCGCTCGAAGACGCCGAAGCAGAACGTCGCCGGCTCGTCGCGGACATAGCGCATGAGTTGCGAAGCCCGCTGACCAACATCCAGGGCTACCTGGAGGCGATCAAGGACGGCGTGCTGGAGGCCGATGACAAGACGATCGACACCATCTATTCGCAAACAAAGCACCTCGGCGCTCTCGTCGAAGACCTCCGGCTGCTCGCACTGGTAGAGGCGGGAAGCCTGCGCCTCGAGTTGATCGATGCAGACCTGGCAGACCTGGTCCGTGGCGCCACCGAGGCGTTCCGGCCACGCGCCGTCGACCGTGAGATAACGCTTGACGTTGACGCCCCTGACAACATGCCCGATGCCCGGCTGGACCCGACACGCATCAGGCAGGTCGTGTCCAATCTTGTCGAAAACGCCATCACGCACACCCCGGACGGTGGACGTGTGACCGTCAACGTGGAGCCCTCGGCCCACGATGACGCTGCGAACGTCACAGTTTCAGATACGGGGACCGGGATATCGGCCGACGACCTGCCGCACGTTTTCGACCGCTTCTACCGGGTAGACCCATCCCGCAATCGCGTGACGGGCGGAGCCGGCCTTGGACTGACCATTGTCAAACGGCTGGTAGAGGTCCACGGCGGCCGGATTGGCGTGAGCAGCGTACCGGGTTCAGGCACCACGTTCACCGTACGGATTCCGTTCTCCGGCCCGATGTCAGACGCGTAGGCATTTGCCCCCACGGACATCCCGGTCTGATTGACACGTCCGCCTCATCGAAGTAGGTTCGCCCGGCCGCGGAATTAGTCAGGGCGACCAGCGCGCGAATCACCTCAGGAAGGTACTAGATGTCAGGCGACCTCAGCAGCATCGTCGAACCCGGGTCCGAGTTCGAGCAGATAGCGACCGGATACGTTTTCACCGAGGGCCCGGTATGGGACTCCGGATACCTCTATTTTGTGGATATTCGCCAGAATATCCTGCTGCGAATGAAGCCCGGGGAAGAGCCCGAGATCATTCGCCGGGAGACCGGTTCCGGGGATGGCCTGACGATGGATCACAACGGCAACCTGCTAATGTGCGAGGGCAGCCACCGCCGCCTGACCCGGACCCACAAGGACAGCGGGCGCATCGAGATCATCGCCGAACGCTGGAACAAGCTCCGGCTCAACTCCCCCAACGATGTCATCGCCCGGCCGGACGGGACGGTCTATTTCACCGACCCGCCGTGGGCCGTCGCCCCGGAGCGCAGGCAGCTTGATTTCGCCGGGGTGTACCGGGTTTCGCCCGATGGAGAAGTCCACCTGGAGGCCGATGAAAACGAACTGCCTAACGGACTCGCTCTATCCCCCGACGGCAGCAAGCTCTACGTGTCCAACACCCGGTCCGACCCCTACATGAACGTGTACCCGGTGAACTCGGACGGCTCGCTCGGAAAGGGCGAGCGATTCGCCGATATTCCGTACGGCCCCGGCGGCCCTGTGGACGGGGTCCCGGACGGCGTCAAGGTTGACGAGGCGGGACGCGTCTTCTGCACCGGAGCTGGAGGCGCATGGATCTTCGAGCCGGACGGTACGAAAATCGGGGTCCTGGAAGCGCCCGAGTTGCCGGCGAACCTGGGCTTCATCGGTGACGACCGCAAAACGCTGGTCTATACCTCCCGGACATCCGTCTACAGCATCAGGGTCCAGACCCCGGGAATGCCGGTCGTCTACTGATGCCCGCGGTACCTGGCATCTCTCACGTCATCTTCGACCTGGGCCAGGTCCTGTCACTGGTGGACGAGACGGTTGCCGTGCGCGCCGTCGTGGCGCGTTCCGGCCGAACCGAAACAGAAGTCAACACCGCCCTTTTCTCGCCGGACCGCAAGAGACCGCTTGAGTCCGGGTTTCAGACATGGAACGAGTTCTCGGCCATGATCTGCTCTGAGCTAGCGCTGGACATGGACGACGCCGAATTCCGGGACGTGTTCACATCGGTGCTCACACCTAATGAGCCGATGTTCGATATCGTTCGGTCGCTCTCGCGGCGGTTCACGCTAGGGTGTTGCAGCAACACGAGCGGCCCGCACTGGGAGGAAATTCGCGCCTCAGTGCCGGTAACCGAATTGTTCGGACCCAGGATCCTGTCGTTCGAGGTCGGATCGATGAAACCGGATCAGCAGATTTACCGGGCCCTGATCAACGCCTGCGGTGTGGAGCCGGGTCAGATAGTGTTCATAGACGACAGTCCGCGGAACGTTGAGTCTGCGACAGCGGCCGGTATCCGGGCTCTGCTCTTCACCGGCGTTCCGAATCTTGAAAGGGACCTGCATGCCCTCGGCATCGAATGGGAGTAGCGCGGCATGACTTCGACATCGGCGACAGATGACCGTTACACGCTCCTGACCGCGTCCCGCCTGCTGGACGGCACGGGCGGTCCCGCTATCGAGGACGCCGCCGTCCTGATCCACGGCGATGAGACCGAGATAGTGGGAAGTAAAGCCGAGGTCCGCGCGCCGGACGGCGCCGAGGTGGAAGTCGTCGACTACGGAGACGCCTCGATCCTCCCCGGTATGGTCGACGCCCACACCCACCTCGTCTCCCCGGGCGATGGCACGCCCTCGGACGTGGTCGGCCAGGAGGCGGACGACATCCTGCTAATGCAGGCGATCAAGAACGCACGGACCATCCTCCACTCCGGCGTCACATCCATCCGGGAGAACGGCGCAAAAAATCACGTTACTTTCTCACTGCGCGAAGGCATCGAGCGCGGGCTGGCGATCGGTCCGAAGATGACACTCTGCGGGCGTCCGGTCACTATCACCGGCGGGCACATGTGGTACTTCGGCGGCGAGGCGGATGGCGCTGAAGGTGTACGTAAACAGGTTCGCCAGCTAATCAAAGAGGGTGCCGATTACATAAAGCTCGTCGCCACCGGAGGGAGCACCCGTGAGTCCGATCCCCTGCTCCCCTCCTACACCGTGGATGAGCTTCGAGTCGCCACCGACGAAGCGCATCGTTTCGGCAAACTGACCGCCGCACACTGCGCCTCGGCACAGGGCGTTCAGAACTGCCTGGACGCCGATGTGGACATGATCGTCCACTGTGTATTTGAGGATTCACAGGGTCGCTATGAATACCGTCCGGACCTGGTCGATCGCCTGCTTGAGGCGGACGCATGGGTGAACCCGACGCTGTATGTGGTTCAGGCAGGTATCGAACGACTGGCCGAACGCGTCGAATCAGCCGGCGATTCGGTGCCGATTCTGCAAGAGTCGCTGGATCAGCGAAGGCGCGGGCTGGACAACCGCATGGAGGCGTGTGGCCGGATGATGGAGGCCGGGGTGAAGATGACCGCCGGTTCTGATTCGCCATGGGGCGATTACGCACCGGGGGAGTTTGTGAACGAGGTCTTGATGCTGGCCGGCGCGGGGCTGTCGGCACCGGAAGCGCTGGCGTCCGGTCTGTCCGACGCCGCTGACTCGATCGGCATGGGCGATATATCCGGACGCCTGGTCCCCGGGAGGGCCGCAGACCTGCTCGTAGTCCGCGGCGATCCTTCACGCGATCTGAAGTCCCTCTGGGACGTAGTCGATGTGTACCAGGACGGCGCTCGCGTGGAACGAGGTGTGATGTGACGAGTGCGTCCGAGGTGATCGTAGTCGGCGCCGGTGCGGCCGGGGCTTCAGTTGCCTACGAGCTCGTGAAACGCGGCTTGAGTGTCACGATGATCGAGCGCGATTCGATAGCCAGTCACGCAAGTGGATTCGCGTACGGCGGGTTGTTTCCAACGATGGGCGCAGGCATCCCCGGTCCGATCCTGCGGCACGCCAAACGCGGTATCTCTCTGCACAAGCGCCTCGCCCCAGAGCTGGAAGACGCCACCGGCATAGATATCGAACTCCGGGCCGTTCGCTCCCTGGATCTGGCCCTCGATGAGGATGGATTTCGCCACCTCCAGGAATCTCTGGCGTGGCAAAGAGAAGAGGACCTGGAAGCTGATTTACTGGATGCCGACGGTGTCAGGTCGGAGGAGCCATCCCTCACCGGAGAACTGGCCGGAGGGCTGGTGCAACGGAGCCATTTCGAGGTCGATTCATACAAGTACACGCTCGCGCTGGTAACGGCCTTCGAACGCGCCGGAGGAACACACCGCCCGGGCGATGTGGTCGGTCTGGCGCGGGATGGTGACCGTGTCACCGGCGCGATGCTGTCCAACGGAGAAGAGATTCCTGGCGGGTCCGTCGTCCTGGCAACCGGCCCGTGGTCCGGCGACGGCGCCGAGGGCCTGCCCCACTTCCCAGTGAAGCCGAAGAAGGGCGAGATCCTCCGGTTACGATTCCCCGGGCGTGACTTCGTCCACCGGATTTCGCTGGGGGGTCACTACATCGCGCGCAAGCCTGACGGGCTCGTCTGGGTCGGCACGACGGAGGAAGATGCCGGGTTCGATGACCGGCCGTCGACCGCAGCGCGGGATTCGATCATGACCGGAACCCTGGCGCTCGCGCCTGCGCTTGAAAGCGCAGAGATCGTTCAGCACACGGCCTGCCTGCGACCGGTAACCTCAGATGAAATGCCAATACTCGGGGCTCTGCCCGGTCACGACGGGCTATTCGCTGCGAACGGAGCGGGCAAAAAGGGAATCCTCCTCAGCCCGGTGATGGGCCGCATGGTGGCGGGAGCGATAACGGGCGACGCCGGGCGGGACCCGATCCCCACCGAATTTGACGCTGCGCGGTTTTCGTACGCGTAAACGGTGCTGGAGGGATCCCCATGAAATCATGGGAAGGGAGCCAGACAGAGGTCATCCCGAGCAAAGTCGAGGGACCTTCACCAACACTTCGTCGAACGAATAGAAACCGCTCAGGTGAAGATCTTTGTCCTCCCTCACCCCTGGTGCGGTTAGGCCTCTCCCACCGGGAGAGGGGGCAGGCGCGCTCCTTTAACCTGCTCGCTCCCGGTCTAGCCTGTCCCGGTAGAGCGCAATCAAGGTCGGGCCGTGCGTGATCTCTCCGGCGGCGATCCGCCGTTCAACCTCGGCCAGGGGAAGACTTACGACGCCCCGGATCTGGTCCGCTGAATCGCTGTGACCGGCATCCCATCCGGTGCAGTCTTCGGCCCGGAAAACGTAGGTGTCGTGGGAGAGCAACCCGGGATCTACATTCACCTTTCCGAGGCTCGTTAACCTCGGCGTGTCCAGACCGGTCTCCTCTTTCAGTTCACGCAATGCTGATTGATCCGGCGTCTCGCCCTTCTCTCCCAGCCCTCCCGGCAGTTCAAGCATCCAGCGCTCCACCGGGTGCCGGTAAACCTCGATGAACACGAGGTCTCCCGATGGAAGTGTCGGCACGATGTTGCAGACGAAGGGAAATTGAAGTTCCAGCCAGATTCGCGGGCCTTCGGATCCATCGGTAAATCGCAACTCGTCGCGATTGAGACGTGCCCAGCCGTCATCGTATGGAACGCTGCTCTTGAGAACCTCGGGCAACGCGTTTTTTTCGGGTTCTCCGGCACTCATTGAGCCGTGTAACCGCCATCGACACTTAGCGCGGTTCCGGTCACGAAGGACGCCTCATCCGACGCCAGGAACAGCGCACAGTTGGCGATCTCTATGGCCTCGCCGAGCCGGCCCATGGGATGAGCTTCTTCCATCCGGGCGAGTAGATCGGGATTGTCTCGTAGCCCGGCGGTGAGCGCGGTGTGAGCGAAGCCGGGACAGAGGGCGTTGACGCGAATCCCCTCGCGCGCTGTCTTCACCGCCAGATCGCGGGTGATCTGCAACACGGCGCCCTTGGAATGCGCGTACGCGCTGAAGCCATCCCCCAACCACTCTGTACGGCCCACCAGCCCGTAGATCGAACTCAGGTTGATGATCGAGCCCCCGCCCGATTGACGCATCGCTTCGACCGCGACCCGGCACGGCAGCAACGTGCCTTTCACGTTGATATCCATCACCCAGCCCCATGTCTGGTCGGTGTCGTAGTCCGCCGGAGCGCCACGATCCGAAACCCCGGCCGAGTTCACCAGGATGTCCAGTTGCCCGAACTCATTGATGACGGTCCCGACGACGCGTTCCACATCTTCGCGATCAGTCACGTTTGCCTGCAACGCTATCGCCCTGCCACCGGCCGTCCGAATTCGATCCGCTACCGCCTCCGCCGTATCGGCGTTCAGGTCGCACACTCCCACCGCCGCCCCTTCCCGTGCAAACAGTTCGGATGACGCCTCCCCGATCCCCGAACCGCCCCCTGTTATCAGGGCAATTTTGTTTTCAAGTCGCATCAAGCGTCCTTTCATATGGGCCGCAACGAGAGAGGCGTCTGTCCGGTTCGATTGCCGCCGGGGATGACGCCCGGAAGATCGCATGCGGGCATCGTAAGGACGGGGTGAACCCCGGTCAACGCGCTACGCTCAACGTCCGTAGTTCCGCGTATCATTCTCGGGATGTCCTCACAACCCGACAGCAACGCGCCGGAACAGCGCACGTATCCGATGGACTACGCACACACGTTCAGGCGCATGTACGCGGCCGTCGTCGATATCGGGTTGCTCATCGTCATCATAGCGACCGTCAACCTGATCACCGGCGGCAACGCCTTCGCCGGGCCGGAAACAGCGCCGCAGGACTTATTAATCCTGCTCGGGTACCTGATCCTGTTCACCGGAATCCGCGGGCAGACCCCGGGCAAGATGGTCGCCGGAATTATCGTCGTTGACGACGAGGGGCACGTGCCGGGAGTTGCGGTCGCGATCCCCCGTGAAATGGTTGGAAGGCTTGTCGCCAGCGCCGCGCTTGGCCTGGGATTGGCGTGGATATCGTTTGACCCTAAACGCCAGGGCTGGCACGACAAGATCGCCGGAACCTACGTCGTGATGAAGCCCAAATCTGATCGTCCCGAACGGCGCAGCGAGGGCGAATTCAAACCCGGAGAGCGACCCGCCAGGCAGCGGCCGTGGCGATCTCGCCGCAAGGGCTAACCATCCCGTTTCAAGTCCGAGATCGTCGCACTGATCGCGTCCCGAAAGGGCGTGTATTCCAGGCCCAGTTCTCGCGTGGCACGCCCGCCATCGAACTCCGCCGGGCCGATCCTCAGTGCGCGAAATGAACCCACCGGCGAACGCCGCCGTCTCGCCAGCGAAATGGCCGACCAGCACAACGCTCCGACGATGGCGAGCCAGTCCGGCAGTCGCACGCGCGGTGGACGCCGGCCCGAAATCTCGGCCAGCCCGGCGAAAAACTCACCTACCGTCATGGTCGGCTGGGCGAGTATGTACCGGTCTCCGCTTTCACCACGCTCCAGCGCGAGCAGGCTCCCGCGGGCCACGTCGTCCACGTACACGAGCGGCATCGGCCTGTTTACGAACGCGATCGCCGGCAGACGACCGCGCAGGAACGCTTGAATTAATCGCACGAAATATCTATCGCCCGGCCCGAACACGACGGCCGGATTCACGGATATGACGTGCATTTCACCGGCGGCAGCGCGCACCAGTTCCTCGGATTGCCACTTGGAGCGGGCGTAACCGGGCCGCCGCGGTTCATGCGGCGTCGTCACCTCGTCGACGAGCGATCCCGGCTCTGCCCCCAGTGCGGCGATACTGCTCACATGGAGGAATCGGCGCACGCCGGACACACGCGCGGCGTCCAGGACGTTCCGCGTGCCTCCCACGTTTACCCGATCGAAATCGTCGAGATTCCAGTGGAACGGATCGACCAGCGCCGCGCAGTGGAAGACGTCGGAACAACCGTCTATGACCGCACCCGTTGCTGCCGGGTCGGTCATATCGCCCTGGACCACCTCGACCCCAAGCGCCGCGAGCTCGGCCGCCACGCCGGTTCTTTGACGAACAAGCGCGCGCACCCGGTGACCGCGCCTCAGGAGCAGGCTGGCGATCGCGCTTCCGACCATACCGGTCGCCCCAGTGACGAGAACCCGAGCGCCGGGTCGTGGTTCTCCGGCGCTTGACGGCAATGCGGCTCCAGTGAGTGGGATCGGGGTGGCCGACCTATAATAGCCGCCGCTCCCGGGTAGCCCGTCGCTCGAACAAACACACTCAAAGAGGATCACCGATGGCAGTTTCTGAAGCGGTCCGCGGCCAGATGGAAGGCGCATCGTGGATCCGTCGAATGTTCGAAGAGGGGATCCGCCTCACCGCAGAGCACGGCGCGGAGAACGTGTTCGACCTGAGCCTGGGCAACCCACTGCTCGAACCGCCGCCGGAATTCCGAACCGAGCTGCTCCGTCTCGCGCAGGACGAGACGCCGGGCACACACCGCTACATGCCGAACCCGGGGTACCCGGACGTCCGCGCCGCAGTGGCGGCAAGCCTCGCACGAGAGTCGGGTATCCCGCTTGAGGGCGGCGACATCATCATGACCAGCGGCGCGAGCAGTTCGCTGCACGTGATCCTGCGCTCGCTGCTGGACCCGGGCGATGAGGTGGTGATCCTGACGCCCTTCTTTGTGGAGTACGTCTACTACGTGAGCCACAACAACGGCGTCCACAGGCTGGTGCGATTCCACGACGACTTTATGCCGGACATGGACGACCTTGAAGCACAACTCTCGGCGCGCACCAAAGCCGTCATCATGAACTCGCCGAACAACCCCACGGGCGTGATTTACGCGGAATCCGTTATCGCCGAGATCGGGGTGCGGATTCGGGACGCCGAGAGCAAGTACGGCTCCGAGATCGCGCTGATCACAGACGAGCCGTACCGCAAGCTCATCTACACGGATGAGCCCTACCCGTTCGTGTTCAAGCACCACCCGCGGACAATCGCCGCGACCTCGCACTCGAAGGACCTCGGGCTGGCCGGGGAGCGTATCGGCTACATCGCCATCAACCCGGACTACCCGGACAAGGGCGAGATGCTGGACGCCATGGTGTTCTCGCTACGCACGCTTGGCTTCGTGAACGCCCCGGCCCTGATGCAGCGTGTCGTCGCCGGTATCCAGGATGTCACGGTGGATGTGACCGAGTACCGAAAGAAACGCGACTTCATCTACGACGCCCTGACCGATATCGGCTACGACATTGTGAAGCCGGGTGGCGCGTTCTACCTGTTCCCGAAATCGCCGCTCGAGGATGACGTGGAGTTTGTCCGAACGCTGCAAGAGAAGATGGTGCTTGTGGTGCCGGGCAGTGGTTTCGGCGGCCCGGGCTACTTCCGCCTGTCGTTCTGCGTGGCGGACCGGGTACTTGAGGGCTCTTTGGCCGGGTTCAGGGCAGCGCTGGCGGAGGCTCAGGCGCGGTAGACACGACGTTGTCTCAGGGCTTCCGCGCCCGGACGACGAGCCACTGGTTATCACCGGGCGGTTCGTCGTCCGCAAACACGTTGGTCGTGATCATGTCGATGAAGCCGGCGGCTTGCATATGCAATGTGATGGTTTCTATCTCCCAGAATCGCATCGTGCCTTCATAAAGTTCCGTCTCCGCAAGGCGATCATCCACGTACCGTTCGAACGCGATGACACTCGGGCGCATGTGTGTTCCAGGATCGTATTCGAAGATCTGCCGGTACACGATGACACTTCCGTCATCGGCCGCGTCCCAGCCGCCAGACCAAACGCCCGCTCGATCCATGATTGAGCGGGGCTCCGGTGGAGTCTGGAACTCAAATGCCACAACTCCTTTCGATTTCAATAGTTCGTATACACCGTTGAATGTTGCGGCGAGATCGTCTTCGGAGTTGAGCACGCCGAGGCTGGCCGAATGAATTGACACCGTTCCGAACTTTCTCGGCAGATCAAGCGTTTGCATACCCTGGAGGTAAAGGCCGGGGTGGAGGTCTTTTTCGACGCATCTGGCACGACAGCGATCGAGCATGTCGGGGGAAACATCGACACCAGAGGCATCAATACCGGCTTCGAGAAGCGGTATTAGCATCCGGCCGGTACCACAACCGAGTTCGAGAACTGGTTCGCCGCCGTCTTCGACTCTCCGCAGCAAAAACTCCATCTCACCGGGATGTGGCTCCGGGTGTTTCAGGTCATAGTGCTCGGCGAACAACCTGGATCGCCCAGAAATCCAATCAGGCATGAAAGTTCCTCAACGCTGTGCTGACGGCGTTACCTCTCGGGGTACTTCCGATGCAGCTCCCTGTGATCTACCCGGCCCGACAGATCGTTGGCTGTGGCGACGTTGCACTCAACCTCGTCCACGGTCCGCATGCCGACCAGCGCCACATTGACGAGCGGGTTGGAGAGAACAAATTGCAGTAGCGATGGCGTGTAGTCGAAGTCATCGCCCGGCCGGACGGTGCTGACCCACTTCTGAAAGATGCCGGAGGTTAATGTCCGCATGGTCACGACTCCGACGCCTGCATCTCGCGCCTCGAACAGGCTGCCGAAGGGACGCGTCCATTCGGCCGGGTGCTGGTGGAGCAGGTTGTAGCTGATTTGCATAACGTCGAAACGGCCGGAGTCGATGAAGCGGAACACGGCGGCGTTGTTGTCCTCGCTGGTGAAGCCGACGAAGTGGATCAGCCCCTCGCCTTTGAGCGCCTCTAGCTGTTCCAACGTCCCGCCGGGAGCGAGGATTTCGGCGGCCCGCTCGTCCGTGTACGAGTTGCCGTGGACCTGGACGAGATCGACGCGGTCGGTTCTCAATAGCTTGAGGCTGTCTTCAACCGACGCTCGGACATCCGCGACATACCCGGATACCTTCGTGGCAAGGAATATGTCCCCCCTGGACCCTTCCAGCCCTTCGCCGTAGATCGACTCCCCTGCCCCGCCGCCGTAACCCGGCGCCGTGTCGAAGTAGGTGATGCCTAACTCAACGGCCCTTTGTACGGCGGCGATAACACCCTCGCGGTCTGCGTCACGCGCCGGATCATAGTCGTCAAGATACTGCGCCAATCCTGCGGGCACGCCGCCAAAACCAAGCCTGCTGACTTCGACCCCGGTGCCACCGAGTTGCGCCGTTTCCAAGGTTGTCTACTTTCGTGGTGTTGGACGATTGAATAGCGATCGGCCGCGTCTCTCGTCATCCCGATCCTTCCGGGTCCGGAAGGATCGGGATGACTTGTCAGGAGGCCGAATTGAACGCGAGGGTCAGTCTCGCGCCAACGGCTCTTTCAGGCCTGAACCGGTTATCGGGATTAGCACCCGGGCCTGTTCGGAGATCGCTCCGGTCGCAGCCATCGCCTCAAGCCCGGCGAATGCCGCCGCCGAGGTCGCTTCGCAGAAGATGCCGGCTTCTGACGCCAGTCGTTTCTGCCAGCCCAGCATCGCCGGATCGTCCACGGCGATACCTGAGCCGCCCGACAGCCGGACCACGTCCAAACATTGCCGCAGGCGCGGGGGATGAGACACGGAAATACCACTGGCGACAGTTTTCAGGTCCGGGTCGAACGACCACTCTTCGTCGCTCAACGCCGCCACCAGCGGTTTCACCGCCTCGGCCTGAACCACATGGAGGGCGGGCGCAGAGCTGATGCGCTCGGACGCCTGAAGTTCCTCAAAGCCTTTGAACATTCCGATCAACAACGACCCGTTACCCACCGGGATAACGATGTCCGTAACGGATGCGGCGTCCGATCCCACAATCTCGTAGGAGAACGATTTCATGCCCTCAAGGAAATACGGGCTCAGGTTGTGAGACAGGTATGGAAGTGAGTTGTCCACCACGTATGTCACCGCGGCATCGGTCGCGGCCTGCCGCGGGCCGGGTGTCGGGTGCAGCGTTGCGCCAAATATCCCGATCTGGTCGACCTTCCCCCGCGCGGCGCTATCCGGGAAGAACACGTGAGCCGTGATCCCGGCCGACGCGGCGTATGCAGAAAGGGATGCGCCCGCATTGCCCGACGAGTCTTCAACGAACTCGGTGACCCCGGCTTCCAGCGCGGCCGACATCAGAACGGCGGAGCCCCGGTCCTTGAACGACCCTGTCGGCGCCATCATTTCCAGTTTGGCCCAGAGCCGCCTTATGCCAAGCGACCGCGCAATTGATGGCAGGGCCACGAGCGGAGTGTTGCCCTCGCCAAGCGACATTCGTTCCGATGGCCGAGCCAGCGGGAGGCGTGGTGCGTACTCGTCGGCCGGTTCGTCATACGACACGTCCATCACGGAGCCGCACAACTCACAGGCGAGGTCACCAATCTGCGCAGGCTGTGTCGCGGCACACGAGGCGCACTTGAAAGCGAACGACATTGGCGTCAAACGAGCGGGTTGAACCGGGCGTCGGAGTTGGCCGGACCGCCGCTCAAGCCCGTCGGAACGCCATCGGCACGCCAGCAAGCCGCTCCGGTCATCAGCCCGCGCTCGTGGTCGATCAGGATGCCGTTCATGCCTCCAGCGACGTTGGCCACGCGCACCACCGGATGCCCGAGCCCCGTCAGCCCGGACGGCGGCCCCTCACCAAACCCGTGTTCCAATTCAACATCCTGCCCCTGTGTCCACAATCGCGGCGCCTCGACAGCTTCTTGCAGGGTCATGCCGTGGTCGATTACGTTCATTATCGCCTGCATCACGGAACCGAATATGCGCACGCCGCCCGGCGTGCCGATCCCGAGGAAGGGCTTGCCGTCTTTGCTCACGATGGTGGGCGACATGCTGCTCACGACACGCTTGTCTGGCAGCACCGAGTTCGGATTCCCGGGGTGCGGGTCAAACATGGCCTGCGTGTTGTTGAGCAGTATCCCCGTGCCGGGGACGGTGACCTTTGAGCCGAACACCTCATTTATGGTTTGCGTCATCGACACCATGTTGCCTTCGTCGTCGGCGGTCGTCAGGTGCGTCGTGTTTGCCGACTCCGCCGAGCGTGTGCCCGCCAACTGTTCACTTGCCCGGGAGATGTCGATCCCGGCGGCCCGCTGTTTCGCGTAACCCGTGGAGGTCAACCAATCGAGCGGAATCTCCATCACGGCGGGATCACCGAGGTACTCGAACCGGTCGGCGAAAGCAATCTTGAGCGATTCGGCGATCAGGTGCAGGCCGTTTTTCGTGCCGAAGCCCTGCCCGGCGACGTCGAAGTTCTCAAGGATATTCAGCATCTCGATGATGAGCGTGATACCGGTATTCCCGGGCGGCGGACCGGATATCTCGAAGCCCCGGTAGGTTCCGCGTACCGGGTCTTTGCGAAGGGTGGAATAGCCGCGGAGATCGTCGGCGGTGATCAACCCGCCGTTGCGCTTCATGTCTTCCGCAATGACCTGGCCGAGCGGGCCGTCATACAACTCATCAGCGCCACCCGACGCGATGGCCTTCAACGACTCCGCGTAATCGCGCCGGATGATGAGCTGGCCGATCGATGGAGGCGCCCCTCCCGGCAAAAATATTTCCGCGGTGGCCGGGAACCGTGCAATATCCTCCCGGTTCTCGGTAATCAGTCGCACCAGGTACTCGGAAGCCGGGAATCCCTTCTCGGCGTACCTGATAGCTGGAGCGATGACCGCCTCCCAGCCCAGCTTCCCGTACCCGGAGTGCAACTCTTCCCACGCCTTCAGGTTGCCGGGAACGCCAACGGCGAGGTATCCAACCTGGCTCTCCCGATCCTCGGTGAGAAGGTAGTCGGGCCAGGTGTCAGAGACGGGCCGGTACATATCAGGCGTCGCGGCCGCTGGAGAAAGCGTGTAGTTGTCGATACAGACCGATTCTCCGTCCGCCGTCCGGAGGTTGATGTAGCCGCCGCCAAATGGCCCGACCATCATCGGCTCGACAACGCTCAGGGCGAAGACAGACCCGATCGCTGCATCAATGGCGTTGCCGCCCATCGACAGCATCTCAAGCCCGGCGGCCGAGCCCATGGGATGGTTGGTCACGACCATCCCCCGCGATGCCGTGGCCGGTTGCTTGAACGTCTCGAAGGTTGCACCGGCGCTGGCGCGCCAGTCGGTGACGGTGGTCAAGGTAAGTCTTCCTGCTTCACGGGATGGTTCGTCAGGCAAGCGGCACGGGCCGATTATAGGCCGCGCCCAGTCAATCACCCGCAGCCCGGCCCGCGTGCGAGCCCTTTCTTGCCGCGTACCCGGAGCGGGCGTACCTTGTGGCCGTTCATCGCACTCGAAACCATTCACAACCGGAGTCAACACATGGACCAGCCCAACCGAGTCGTTACCGCCCTGCGTGAAGGCCGGAAAGCGTACGGCTTTCAACTGACCTTTCCCGCCCCGCAGATCATAGACATCATGGGAACGCTCGACCTCGATTACGTCTGGTTGGACTGCGAACATGGGCCGTTCTCGTTGCAAGATGTGGAAAACGCCTGCCGGGCCGCTGAGGCCGCCGGGATGACGCCCATCGGGCGCGTTCCAAGCATCCAGTCGCACATCGTGCTCCAGTATCTGGATCGCGGGATGAAGGGGATCATGGGACCGCACATCGCGACAAAGGCCGATGCCGAACAGCTGGTTCAAGCCTGTAAGTTCGGTCCGGAAGGTTCGCGGTCATACGGCGCAAATCGTGGTTCCGGCCACAACGTGATGGAGGTCGGACCAGAGGGCTGGGCCGACCGGCGTGACTACTACAGGAATGCCAACGACAACATGCTTGTCGGCGCACTGCTCGAAGACGCACAGGTAATCGAAGAGTTGGACGGGATCCTCGAGGTCGACGGGATCGACTACTTCGGCGTCGGACACCATGATTTCAGTCAATCGATCGGAATGCCCGGCATGGGCGACTCCCCCGAGGTGCAGCGGGCACAGGCGGAGATATACGACCGCATCAGGGCCGGAGGCGGACGGATTGGCGACGATTTTCTGGTCGCCAACTGGGTCCATGAAATGCTTCTGGACGGCGGGCGCAAGATCGTGGAAGGACGGTCATAAATGGCCGAGCACGGATCAGGACTGCTCCTGGTGATGATGGATATCGACCCCGAGCACGAAGAGGATTTCAATCGCTGGTACGACGAGGAGCATCTACCGGAGCGAAAGGCGATTCCGGGGTTTCTGACGGCTCGGCGATACGAGGCGGTCGAGGGCGGGCCGAAATACCTGGCGATCTACGAGATGGACAATCCGGAAGTGCTGGACAGTGAGGCTTACAGGTACGTGTCTGAAGAGGGCCGATCTGAATGGACGGCACGCGTTGTGGGACGAGCGAAGAACTACGTCCGGAACGTATACGTGGAGATAACCGTAGACGGGTAAGGGCCAACGTTTGGGCCGGGCTTGCTCCGCCTTCTCGGGGTTCTTGATATCTAACGCGCTGGCGCACTGACCGCCATTGGTGGTCCCCCTCACTGTGGGGCCGGGGACATGGGTGTCATTTTAGACCGGGCACATGGGTACCACTTCTGGTTGCAATGAGGGTGCGATACGTATTGCCTCTCCCGTGACCTCATCCAGCGGCGAGATCCTTCGTCGCAAGCTCCTCAGGATGACTTGTTGGGTCAGGGACGAGTTCCGGTCAACAATCGCTCCTGTTACCCGCGATACGCCCCGATATGTCATCCTGAACCCATGCCAGAAAAATCCCCCCTTGTCCGGGAGCTTGAAGAGGTAGTCGAGCCAAGCCACGTCGTGTGGCGGCCGGAAGACCTTCTCGTTTACGAGTACGACGGTTCTATCGACCGCAATAACCCGGGTGCTGTGGTCGTTCCGGCTTCCGCTGAACAGGTGTCGGAGATCATCAAGATCGCCCGTAAACACGATGTTCCCGTCGTGCCGCGTGGCGCGGGCACCGGCCTTTCTGGCGGCGCGATTTCTATGGAGGGCGCAATCGTTCTGGCGCTGACCCGCCTGAATAAAGTCCTCAACATAGACAAAGAGAACCGGGTTGCCATCGTCGAGCCCGGCGTGGTCAATCTTGAACTGGGACAGGCCGTCGCGCCGTACGGCCTCCAGTACATCCCCGATCCCTCCAGTCAAAGCGCCTGCACCATCGGCGGCAACGTCGGCGAGAATGCCGGCGGCCCGCACTGCCTGGCGTACGGTGTGACCACCAACCACGTCCTCGGCATGGAGGTGGTGCTGGCTGACGGCACGCTCACATGGCTGGGCGGGGAGACACGGGAAGTGCCCGGCTACGATCTGCGGGGCGTTTTCATCGGGTCCGAGGGCACTCTCGGCGTAGTCACAAAGGTGGCGGTGCGGCTGGTCCCCGTGCCGGAAGCGATCCGCACGATGGTCGCAGCGTTCTCCAGCGTGGAAGCGGCGAGCGAAACGGTTGCGGATATCGTGGCGTCCGGCGTCATTCCGGGCGCGGTCGAAATGATCGATCGCCTGTGTATCGAGGCCGTGGAACCGGCGTTTCATCCCGGCTACCCGGAGGACGCGCAGGCGATCCTGCTGGTGGAGGTGGACGGACTGCGTGAAACGGTCGATGAGCAGGCAGAACTGGTGGAGCAACTATGCCGGCAACACGGCACGACCGACTGGCGGACCGCGGAGGATGAGGAGGAGCGGGAGACGTTGTGGGCCTCACGCAAGAAGGCGCTGGGCGCGCTCGGCCGTCTCGCCCCGAACTACTACCTGATCGATGGCGTGATCCCACCGACCCGGCTCCCGGAAACGATGTCCAAGATCAACGCCCTGTCGGACGAGCTTGGGATACCGATCGCCAACGTGCTCCACGCGGGGGACGGCAACCTGCACCCCTGCATCCTGTTCGACTCGCGCGATCCCGTACAGGTGGAAAAGGCGCTGGTCGCAGGGGGCAGAATCCTCGAGATGTGCGTCGAGGTCGGCGGGGCCCTGTCCGGCGAGCACGGCATCGGGCTGGAGAAGCAGGGTTACCTGCCGCTGGTGTTCACCGACGAGGATCTCGACGCGATGGCGCGGCTCAAGCCCGCTTTCGGCGCGGCGGGGATGTTCAACCCCGGAAAGATCTTCCCGACGGACGAGCAGCGAGAAGGCGTCCCCCACGCGACGATCATGCAACGGCTGACGGTGGACATGGTGATTTAGGGACGGTGGCAGCGTCGTTGTTCGGTGACGGTGACCCCCTCTCCCGGTGGGAGAGGCCAGATGCATTGAGGGTGAGGGAGGACAAAGGTTTCTTCTTGAACGTGTTTGGTGCGCGGTCTGACCTTTCGGTGAAGGTCCCTCGTCCTTCCGGGTCCGGAAGTATCGGGATGACGGCAAACGGTGCAGTCGCGTCAAATGATCGCGTCGCCAGACCCCGTGGGCGTATTGCCATACACCCCTACAAGTGCGTCATCGCGAGCGTCCGGCCCACCCTGGATTCGCTAAACTGACCGCCCTGCCCTTACCACTCTGCCCATTCCACACTTGAGGTTCATCCATGCCCCAGTCCGCTCCCGTTCGCATCGGCATCATCGGCGCCGGTGGTTTCATGCGCACCCACATGGAGTCATTTGCGGAAATCCCGGAGGCCGAGATTGTCGCCTTTTGCCGCCGCAGTGAAGCGGCGCTGAACGAAGCGGCGGATGAGTACGGGATCGAACACCGGTTCACCGACTATCGCGACATGCTGAAGATGGACGGACTCGACGCGGTCGCGATCATCACGCCAACGGGGTCGCACAGGCAGATATCGCTCGACGCCATCGCGACCGGGAAGCACGTCCTCTCCGAGAAGCCGCTTGCGTTGACCGCGCCCGATGCAAAAGAGATGCTGGACGCCGCTGAGGCAGCGGGCGTGGTGCACGCCACCAATTTCAACCAGCGCGGCCGTACCCCCGTTGGACGCATGAAGCAGCATATGGACGCCGGGTACATCGGACGGCTGTTCCACGCCAACATCTGGTGGGGCCAGACACAGGCCATCGAAGACAAACCGGAGGTCGCGCCCTGGCGCTTCAAGGCCGAGGACGGCGGCGGGCCGGTGTACGAATTGATCCACGTGTTCGATATGGCTCGTTTGATCGGCGGCGAGATCAAGCGCGTCTGCGCCCTGCTCACTACTGCCGTCCCGCAACGGACTTTTGCTGATGGCGAGGAGGTCGATGTCGATGTGCCCGACTCCGGCGGCTACCTCCTTGAGTGGGTGGACGGGGGTTACGCGGTCGTACACACGAGTTTTGTTTCCAAGGGAAACGACGCGGACGGGCGTACCTCTCCCCGGATAGAAATCTCCGGGTCAGACGGCCGGCTTGAGAACGACGGTATTACCGGGATTCTCGGCGTGCACGGCGTCTCGGGCGTGTTGCAGGATGTCGAGATGGGACCGGAGTACCCACAGCCCTACCGGCAGTTCGTCGACGCCATACTCGGCGGACCACCCGTCAGAACCAGCTTTTACGATGGCATGAAGGCGGCAGAAATAGTGGACGCGGCGTTCCTCTCATCTAAAGAGAACCGCTGGGTGGAACTGAACTAGCCGGGCCCGCCAGAGGGGAACGTAATAACGTAATGCAGTACAGGAAACTCGGCCGCACCGGTCTCAAGGTCTCCGAGATGTGTCTCGGGAGCGACAATTTCGGCAACGAATTCGGCGCTTCTCCAGAGACGAGCTTCGCCATTCTGGACCGGGCGCTCGATTTCGGTGCCAACTTCATCGACACGGCCGATCAGTACGCAAACGGCAACTCCGAGACGGTGATCGGCGAATATTTGAGGTCACGCAAGAAGCGCGATGACGTGGTTCTCGCGTCCAAGTTCTGGACGGCAACAGGGCCGGGACCGAACGACTACGGCACCTCCCGCTATCACCTGATGAACGCGGTAGACGCTTCCCTCGAACGACTTCAGACGGACCATATCGACCTGTACCTGATCCACGCACCGGACCCGACCACGCCATTGGAAGAGACCCTTGAGACGCTCACCGATCTCAGGCGCTCTGGCAAGGTCCGCTACGTCGGCGTCTCCAACTTCCCGGCATGGTTGCTCACGGAGGGTCTTTGGATCTCCGATACGAAGAACCTGGCGCGGTTTGACTGCATCCAGTCCGGCTACAACATCCTCCGGCCCGGGATGGCCCGGGACGTGCTGGAGCTTTGTGTCGACCAGGGCATCGGAGCGACCGCGTACAGCCCGATGGCGAGCGGCATGCTCACCGGCAAACATGACCGCACGGCGGAGGTTCCGGACTCCGACTCCAAGTTCGGGGACCGCGACGCGGCCCGTGGCGGCACGCTCGTCAGTCGTTACTGGAACGAGGCGATGTTCGACGTGGTGGAAATGCTGGGGGCACTCGCTGAAAAATCGGGCAACACGATCATGCGTCTCGCGCTTCAGTGGGTACGAGAGTCCCCCGGCATGACATCTGCGATAGTAGGAGCACGGCGCGAGGACCACATCGAAGGCATAATCGATGCGTGGTCTGAGGACGCATCACCCGACGTGATGGCGGAGGTCCGCCGCATCGCTGACGACTTCGCCGCAAAGACTCCTTCCGACTATCCGCCGCCCTTCGCCATTCCTCCCCTCGGCGGAACCGGCGCAGCGTAAATTGCCGATTTTGATACCTTCGCCCGGCCATCCGGGCCAACAATGACTGACTCCTACGAACTCGACGGCATCACGCCGTCCCGGGTCGAACATCCGGCCACGGTCGACGATCTATCGGTCACCCTCGGAACGGTTCATTCTGACGGGCAGGCCGCCGTCCTCTGGGGCGGTGGAACGCGGATGCACGTCGGGAACAAGATCGCCCGGTACGACGTGGCGGTGGATATGACCGGGCTGGACCGGATAGTTGACTACCGCCCGCCCGATCTCGTGGTCGTCGCGGAAGCCGGTATGACGCTCGCCGCGTTGCAGGCAGAACTCCGGGTGAATAACCAGCGGCTGCCTTTCGACGTCCAGTCCCCCGACAGCGCAACGATCGGCGGATCGCTCGCCTCGAACAACGTCGGTCCACTCCGCAGCTCGTATGGCGGCGTCCGGGATTTCGTCATCGGCATGTCGATCGTCCAGGCCGATGGGACGATGACGAAAAGCGGCGGCAGCGTCGTCAAAAACGTCGCCGGGTACGACATGGCGCGTCTCCACATCGGCGCGCTTGGCACGCTCGGCGCGATCGCCACAGTCGCCTTCAAAATCGGCCCCGTTCCGCAAACGATGCGCACCGTCGCCGCCTGGTTTGACTCCGCTGAGTCCGCCGCCGTCGCGGGTATGCGGATCACCAATGGAGCGTTCATGCCGGAAGCCGTGACCCTGGTCGCCGGACAACGCGCAGTCGCGCATGCAACCGAACTCGCGGCGGGTAACTCCGGAGCTGCTTCGGACAACGCCGTCATGCTGCTGATCGCCCTGGCGGCCGGTTCCGCTACCGTGGAACGTCAGGTGAACGATACGACCGCCACCCTCGGCGCTGCTATGGCTGACGGTTTCGTCGTACTCGATGGCGACGCGGGATACCCCGTCTGGTCGCTCGCCGGCGAGCAACCTCCCCCGGCGCCCACCCTTTCCATACGTTCAACCGTCAAACCGGCAGAGGCATTCGACCTCGTGAACGCCCTTGCTGCGGGAGCCGGTTCGGACGACATCCACATCGTGGCCCAGATCGGGTTCGGGACGGTGGAAGCGCACTGGAGGAACCAGGTGTCACCGGACCTCGTTCGATCAGCCCGGGACGCTGTCAGCGGCGCGGGCGGCATCCCCATGATCGAGCGCTGTCCTCCCGAGCTGAAGTCAGAGCTGGATGTGTTTGGAGACCTCGGAGCGCCGCTGGAGGTCATGCGGCGCTTGAAGCAACAGTTCGACCCGAAGGGGACGCTGTCCCCCGGTCGTTTCGCCGGGAGGATTTAGATGTCCACCGAATCCCGGCCGACCTCCACGACGCGCGCGAGCAACACCTCTAATTTTCGGGGCCCGGACGTCCCGTCGCCGGAAGACATGTACAAGTGCGTGCACTGCGGCTTCTGCCTCCAGGCTTGCCCAACCTATCTCGAAACCGGTCTCGAAGCCGAATCCCCGCGCGGGCGCATCGCCCTGATGAAGGCGGTCGAAGAGGGACGCACCGAGATCACCCCTGCGATAGTCGGTCACTGGGACAAGTGCCTTCAGTGCCGTGCGTGCGAGGTCGTGTGCCCGTCCGGCGTGCCGTACGGACGTCTCATGGAGGCGACGCGGGCCAACGTGGAGACCGTGTTCAAGAGAGGGTTCAAAAAGCGGCGCGCCCGGAACATCGGGTTCAACGGCGTCCTGCCAGATCCGAAGCGACTCAACCGTATCGGAAGCGCACTCAGGCTCTACCAGAAGTCAGGCCTTCAGGCGTTCGCCAGGAAGACCGGCGCGGTGCGCCTCGCCCCCGGTGGATCGCTCGAAAAGTACCTTCCCAAGCTTAGCGACAGGTTCTTCGTCACTTCCGGCCAGGTCATCCGGCCCGAGGGAGAGGTCCGGGCACGGGTGGCAATGCTGGGCGGCTGCGTGATGCGGCTCACCCACGGCCCCACACTTGAAGCCGTGACCCGCGTGTTGGCCCGCAACGGCGTAGAGGTGTATGTGCCGGAAACGCAGGGCTGCTGCGGAGCGCTGAACGCCCATTCCGGGGAACGCGACTCCGCACGCGAGATGGCCCGTCGGAATATCGACGCCTTCCTCGACGTCGAGACTGACGCAATCATCGTCGCAGCGGCCGGTTGCGGATCGACCATGAAGGAGTATGGCGACCTGCTCGCAGATGACCCGGGTTACGCCGAGAGAGCCGAGGAAGTCGCCGAGCGGACGAAGGACATCCACGAGTTTCTGAGTGACCTGGGAATCGAGGCTCCGAAGGGTTCCCTGGCGAGAAACGGGGTGGCTCTGAAGGTCACGTACCAGGACTCCTGCCACCTCGGCCTCGCACAGCGCATCACAGCGCCTCCTCGACAACTGCTGAACGCCATCCCCGGGGTCGAGTTCGTCGAGATGAAAGAATCGCTGGTCTGCTGCGGGTCCGGCGGCACATATTCGCTGTTCGAGCAGGAGATGTCGTTGCGTCTTGCCCGGCGCAAGACCGGCAACATTGTTGCCTCCGGCGCCGACATCGTGGCGACGGCCAATCCCGGATGCGTGATCCAGATGGAGCAGGCGCTGAACCGTGCAGGCGAGGGAGCGGGGGTCCGTTACGTTGTCGACCTCCTGGATGAGTCGTACCGGCTCGGCGACGCAGCGGGCTAACGCGCCTGCCCGGAGCGGGCGTAAGAAACACGCTGAACGGACGTATAATGCCGCTGCCCCTCAATCGGGGCATAGCTTTGTAATCAAACCCGACGTAACGCCGCGGTCGATCGACAACCGATCCGCGACGAAAGGCAACGGAGGCCCACGAATATGGATCTCGAACTCACAGGACAGGTTGCCATCGTTACCGGCGGCAGCGACGGAATCGGCAAGGCTGCTGCAACCTCGATGGCCGCGGAGGGCGCAAAAGTCGCCATCGTGGCACGAACGCAGGCGGACCTGGACGTAGCGGCCGCCGATATCAAGTCAGAAACCGGCAACAACGATGTCCTGGGCATCGCGGCCGATGTCACGAACGAAGCGCAGGTCCAGAGCATGGTCGATACCGTGGTCGGCACATGGGGCGGACTCGACATACTCGTGAACAACGCCGGGACTTCCGCCGCCGGAAAGTTCGAGGATGTGACGAACGAAACCTGGGACACGGACCTCGGCATCAAGGTTTACGGCGCTATCCACTGCTCCCGGGCAGCGATCCCACACCTGAAGCAGCGCGGCGGCGGGCGCATCATCAACACCACCACCCCGGGCGGAAAGGCGTCCGCCGGTGGCTCGCTGCCGACATCCCTTTCACGAGCCGCCGGCATTTCATTGACCAAGGCGATGTCCAAGGACTACGCCGCCGACAACATCCTGATCAACACGATCTGCGTCGGCGTCCTCAAGAGTCGGCAGCACCGCCGGCGCTGGGACGCGGCGCATGCACAGGACTCAAACCTCACGCTGGATCGTTTCTACGAGAACATGGGGGGACGCGTGCCACTCGGCCGGGTCGGCGAGGCGCGCGAGGCGGGCGACGTGATCGCCTTCCTCGCCAGTGAGCGGGCCAGCTACATCACTGGCGCATCCATCAACGTTGATGGCGGGGCATCCCCCGTCGTTTAGAGGCGGTCAAAGGCGTCCGACTCGAACGGAAAGCACACGAGCCGGCCTCCGCGCCGTCAAATGGCACGGAGGCCCGCTATTTTTACGAGAGGCCAG
This sequence comes from Dehalococcoidia bacterium, assembly GCA_030747175.1. Taxonomy (GTDB): domain Bacteria; phylum Chloroflexota; class Dehalococcoidia; order Lucifugimonadales; family Lucifugimonadaceae. The sequence goes on from JASLLE010000016.1 coordinate 27,860, forward strand.
ACTTATGGATCTTGGACTCAGCGGAAAGATCGCCATCGTCACCGGCGGCAGCGACGGGCTTGGCAAGGCCGCCGCAACGCGACTGGCGATGGAGGGCGCAAAGGTGGCGATCGCCGCCCGTGATCAGGGGCGGATTGATTCAGCCGTCGCTGAGATCAAGGCGGCGGCCGGCGGCGATGACGTGATCGGGATTTCGACCGATGTCACGGACGAGGCGCAGGTCGTCAGCATGGTCGATACCGTGGTGAGCAGGTGGGGCGGTCTCGACATCCTGGTCAACAACGCCGGTACATCCGCAGCCGGGAAGTTCGAGGACATCGCGATCGAAACCTGGGAATACGACATCCATCTCAAGGTGTTCGGCGCGATCTACTGTTCAAGAGCGGCACTTCCCCATCTCAAGAAGAGCAATGCCGGTCGAATCATCAACACGACGACATGGGGCGGCAAAGCGACGCCGGGCGGCACCATGCCGACATCGCTTTCACGGGCGGCCGGTATCTCGCTCACCAAGGCGATGTCCAAAGACTATGCAGCGGACGAGATACTGGTGAACACGGTCTGCGTTGGCGTACTCAAGAGCGGGCAGACGGATCGCATCTTCGAAGCACAGAAGGCCGCCAATCCATCTCTCACCCTGGAGGACTTCTACGGGGGGATTGGATCGATGGTTCCGCTCGGCCGTATCGGCGAGTCGGAAGAGGTCGGCGACGTGATCGCTTTTCTGGCGAGCGAGCGTGCCAGCTACGTGACCGGCGCGTCGATCAACATAGACGGTGGCCAGTCGCCGGTTGTTTAGCGGGCCGGAGGCCTAGCCCTGGTCCTGCATCTCGTACCGGAAGTCGCAGTGTGACGCGCCCTGCATGATGGTCTGCGTCCGGGTTAGCTTCATGTTCTTGTTGAACCCGGCAGGGAAGTTGAAGTCGCGTCCGCACGAGACGATGAAGCCCAGATCCTGCATGCCCAGTTCCCGGTACATCTCGGCGTAGCGGCAGCGTGTCACGTTGTAGTCGTGCCGTTTCTCGTCCAGCTCCAGCGTCTCGGTTTCAAGCGCGTTGTTGGCCGTCCAGGCGCTCTTGTTGGCGAGGTATGTGGTGAGGTCATTTGCGCCCGCCTTCTTCGCCATCGCCGCTCCCTGATCCTGCGCGATCTCCTCGATCACCCGTTGAGCGACACGGTTGGTCTCCTGCTCACCGAACTCGTCCTGGAAGGCACGGATCATAGGGCCCAGCACCATCGCCTCGATGCGTCGCCTCACCAGCACAGGCATGGAGTCGATGTCGGCGTCTGTGAATGGCCGCGGTTCTTCTGGCATAGGTGGCTCCTGGGCGGTCTGGCCGGTGGATAAAGGCGAGATGACAAATCAGGCCCGGATTATAGATGCGTCCGTGTGTGTGACACGCCCGTTTGGAGGTCCCGGCCGGGATACCTAACATGCCGTCCAGCGACGCTTTCCGAACGTTTGTTCGATTCGACGGGTTGTGATGCTAGCAAAAACAAAGACCTGCGCCGTGGTGGGGCTCGACGGACACATGGTGGACGTGGAGGTCGATATCTCTCCCGGGCTGCCGAAGTTCACCGTGGTCGGGCTACCGGACGCCGCGGTGCGCGAGTCCACCGAGCGCGTGCGCGCCGCCATCCGTAATTCCGGGACCGAGTTCCCGATGAAGCGGATCACGGCGAGTCTTGCGCCGTCCGATCTGCCGAAGACGGGGCCGTCATACGACCTGCCCATCGCGGCCGCATTACTGGCGAGCTCGGGCCAGTTGCCGCACGTGGACCCGGGTTCGCTGCTGCTGGGAGAGCTGGCGCTCGACGGCAAGTTACGAGCGACCCAGGGCATTCTTCCGATGGTCGCCGTGGGACGGGAGCGGGGTTACGACACCGTGTTTGTGCCGGAAGAGAACGCCGCGGAGGCATCTCTTGTGAGCGGGATGAGCGTCGTGCCGGTGGACTCGCTTGAGTCGCTTATCTCGCACATGCGAGGTATGCGGTCCCTGCCCCTGTTTGATCCAAAGACCGGGGAGGTGCGGGAAACACCAGCACCTCGCAGTGGCCGAGTTCCAGACTTCTCTGACGTTCGCGGGCAGGAACACGCCAAGCGTGCTCTTGAGGTGGCGGCGGCGGGCGGACACAACATCCTGATGTCGGGACCGCCCGGTAGCGGCAAGACACTGCTTGCCCGCTGCCTCCCCGGAATCCTGCCACCCATGAACGGCGACGAGTCGCTTGAGGTGACGAAGATCTACAGCGTGGCCGGCCTGTTGCCAGCGGGCAGTCCTCTCATCGAGGAGCGGCCGTACCGTGCGCCTCACTACACGATCTCCAACGCCGGACTGGTCGGGGGCGGCGCGATTCCGCGCCCGGGCGAGATCACACTCAGCCATCGCGGGGTCCTGTTCCTGGATGAGTTGCCGGAGTTTGGACATTCGGTGCTGGAGGTCTTGCGACAGCCGATCGAGGACAAGGTGGTGACCATCAGCCGGGCGCAGGGCACAGTGACGTTCCCGGCGAACTTCATGATGGTGGCGGCGATGAACCCCTGCCCCTGCGGGTATTTCGGCGACACTGATCGCGAGTGCGGTTGCTCCACGAGCGCGGTGTCTCGCTATCAGCGGCGGATCTCCGGCCCTATGCTGGACCGAATCGACCTGTTCGTGGATGTTCCGAGGGTGGCCTACGAGAAGCTAACCGAGCCGCCTTCCGGCGCCAGCACCGAAAATGTACGCCAGCGTGTGGAGACTGCCCGGGAAGTACAGCGCGCTCGATTCCAGGATTCAGGGATCGCGGCAAACGCCGAGATGGGGCCGGTCGAGGTTTGGAACGACTGCCAGGTTGAAGACGCAGCCCGATCACTGCTCCAGATGGCGATGACGCAACTCTCCCTCTCGGCCCGCAGCTTCCACCGCGTCCTGAAGGTGGCCCGCACCGTCGCCGACCTCGCCGACTCCGAGCAGATCCTGACTGAACACCTGGCAGAAGCGCTTCAGTATCGGCCGCGCACTCAGGCGTAAGTGGACGGGGGCTCACGGCCCAAACGACAGGCTACGCGGTGGCTCTGGCCCGGCCACGCCACAACGCACATGAGCGCCTGTAATAACTCGGTTGCATCACCCGTGCCGGTATGCTCAGGTAACCCCATGCGAAAACTTGCGAGATGGGGAGTTCTGTTGCCGGGGATGCTCATCTCCCTGGCGCTGGCCTGCTCATCTGTCGACACACCCACGGAGCAGACGCTATTAACGACGCAGGCGCCAACCCGGGAAGCGACCGCAGCAACGACTCTCAGCACTACCTCCCCCACGTCCGTTCCGACGGTCGTCCCGGACGCATCGTCAGCACCCGGCATTTCGCCCACGCCTGAACCTTCATCAGATCCCGAGCCCGTCCCGTCCACCACGCAGGAACCGGTCTCGATCAACACCCCCACGCCAATAGCCGCCGCAACTCCTGCACCTGAATCCCCCGTATGCATCCCATCCGGAGATCATACCGGCATCCAGGCCGCCCTCACGCGAGAGGGTTCCGAGGCCGTGCTGTGTCCCAACGCAGTGTTTGAGCTCGGCGACACGATTTTCTTCACACAGGACGATCAGCACGTCTACACCCAGGGGTTGCCGACGGACGATTCGAGAGCCCTTCTGCGGGTAGTGGGCCGGGACATTGCGACGGCCATATCGGCCGAAGGCAACGACTACGTCTCGATTAAGAACGTGATTATTGACGGCAACCGGCCCGCGCTCGGCATCGCCGATGGCGCTTTGATCAACTTCGGTCGCGGTATCGAAGATCGCTACGCCTATGGCCATGTTGTCGAGTGGGTTCGTGCTTACGAGCCGCGCGGCTGAACGATAATCTATCTCGGTGGCCCGTGCGATGGGGCCGTGGCGCGCAACAACGTCGTCGGCCCGGCGGGCCGTGCTGAGTACGTCATCGCCGACGGAATCTCGGTGGACTGCAAAAACGCGGTTGTGGAAAACAATACCATCACCGATGTCACGGATGGTGGAGTGGTCGTCTTCCAGTCGCCCGGCGCGGTGATCGCCGACAACATCATCAGAGCCGAAAACCGCATCATGATTTACGGCATCTCCATGGAGGATTACTGGCCCGACGCCGGGAATTTCACGAACACGACAATCACTCGCAACGTCATCGACGCCAGCGGCGCCATGATCCGGGAAGGCATCGGAATGGGACCGCTTGTCGGCTGTGCCGATATCGAAGAGGAGCCCCTGAGGAGCCGCGGAGCCATCGTCACCGACAACGTCTTGATGGGAAGTCACATGGGTTACGGCTACGTGGTTGGCGGCGTCGAGAACTGGACCGTTACGGGAAATGTCGATCTCTCGACGCACCTTGTTCCCGGGGAGGAAGCCGAATGTTTCGACAAGATTGCTGACGCCCCGGCAGGTTTCCAGCTTGATCCAAGGACGACGGATGGCACGTTCCAGGACGAATTCGAAGCGGTGGTGCTGGGGGGAGTGTTCGATATGTGGCCGTTCCAGGTAATAGCCGACGAGCCGTGCATGTCCGACCTTGTCGGAGCCGACCTGTTTGCTGACATAAGAGCGGGGTCGCACGGGGATCAGTGGGCCGCCCTTGAAGAAGCCCCAAACGGTGAACGCATCGCCAGTTGTGTCGGCGTTTACCAGCCGCCTGATGCTACCGGCATGCCCGGCGATGTCGGGCTTCAGGCCCAGGATTGCACGCCGAATTGCATCGGGATAAGGATCTTCAATCTATCTGAGACCGACACCGCGGATATGCAGGACGCCGAGTTTATCCTCGATGACTTTTCCGTCCCCTGCGTCGGCCTCCCGGAACTCATCGGACCGCAGGAGGAGTTCAACTGCACGATAGAAAGCGGTGTGAGTGAGGGATTCCACGTTTTGATGTGGTACGGGTTTCCGGGAGCCGGAGGAAAGTGGACCTTCAGCTATCCGTTCGAAGAGGAAGAGGCGTAGAACGCCGTCACTGTCTCGGGGCAGCGACCCGGCGCCAACTCGTCCCGGGCGAGAGTCCGGCCCGGCCCGGTTCCCCGGGATCACAGCGCGTAATGTAGGCTCTGGCAAGCGTTGATCTGATCCACCGAAAGCCAGTTCAGAAGGCTCGCCAGATGTCCGATTCAAGACCGAACGTCATCGTTTTCCTCACGGACGACCAGGGATACGGCGATCTGTCGTGTATGGGAGCCACCGACTTCCGCACGCCGAACCTGGACCGCATGGCGAAGGAGGGCATGAGGTTCACGGACTGGTATTCCAATAGCCCTGTTTGCAGCCCTTCCCGCGCAGCCCTGCTCACTGGCCGATACCCGGGGAACGCCGGCATCCGGGGCGTACTGCGCGGTCACAGAAAAACGGCCGGCTTGCCGCAGTCGGCGACAACCCTTGCGACCATGCTGAAGAACGCGGGTTACGGGACGGCGATCGCGGGCAAGTGGCACCTTGGTCTTGGAGAAGAGTTCCGGCCACAGAATCACGGCTTTGACAGATCATTCGGATTTTTCGCCGGGAACGTCGACTACTACTCGCACATTTTCTACTACGGCGCTAACCAGCCCGGAATCGGGATCAACCCGACTCACGATCTGTGGGAAGACAACGAGGAGGTGTGGCTGGATGGTCAGTACTTCACGGAATTGATCGCTGAGAAATCGATCGAGTACCTCCGTGAAATGGCCGCTGAAGATAAACCATTCTTCCTGTACGTGCCGTTCAGTGCCCCACACTACCCGATGCACGCGCCGCGAAAATACATGAACCGCTTTCCAGATCTGCCGTGGGATCGACGCGTGATGGCCGCGATGATCAGCGCGGCAGATGACGCCGTTGGAGCGATATTGGACGAAGTAGACCGACTCGGCGCGGCAAAAAACACCTTCACATTCTTTACGTCCGACAACGGGCCGTCACGCGAGACCCGCAACTGGCTGGACGGCACGCTCGATCCCTACTACGGCGGCACGTCGGGCGGCCTCAAGGGACACAAAGGGAGCGTGTTTGAGGGCGGCATTCGCCTCCCCGGGATCATGCACTGGCCCGGGCACATCAAAGGCGGTGAAGTGTCCAGCCAGCCATGTGCAAACATGGATATCGTGCCAACGGTGTTGGAGGCCTGCGGTGTCGACGACCGCGCGTATGAGATCGATGGCACCAGTCTCCTGGGCTATCTGACCGAGGGGATGTCGATATCTGAGCGGCCAATCTTCTGGGAATGGCACGGTCAAACGGCGGTCCGGCGAGGCAAGTGGAAGCTGGTCTTGAACGGTTCGCTTATCGGACACGGCGAACCCGTCCCGGAAGTACATCTGTCCAACCTGGAAGTCGATCGCGGCGAATCGGCAAACCTGGCGGACAGCGAGCTAAAGATCACGGCGGAGTTAACGCGGCTCGCCCTCGACTGGCGGTCGGCAATCGATAAACGCTGGGCAGAGGAGTACAACGCACCGGACGAGGAACAGCGCAGAATCCTGACTTGAAGGTTGGATCTACGCGGCAACGGAGATTTACGCGCGTGCCGCCTCGGCGCTTTGCCATCCGGTCAGAGACCGGTCAAACGCGTCGATCACTCCCACCGGAGTCCGATCAAGACAGTCCTGGTTCTCGCACGAACAGATTCAGCGGCACAGCCGGATCACGGCCTTCTCCGCCAAGGTGATCCACGCCCGAAGTGGCGACACGTCCCATTGCCGTGAAATGGACGCCCTCGCCGCTTACCTGGCTCGCGTTACCCCCGTGATGGCCTCTAAGCCAGTCGTCGCCGATAACGCGCTCGCCTTCCCATATTCCACCCGTAGCCACGAGATGGCCGAAGCGGGCCAGGTCCAGCGGAGTCATCACGGCCCAGCCTCCTCCGCCCCGGACCGGGTGGCCCCCGATCTCGTAAGGCGGGTCCAGGAAGTCGCCGTATCCGGGCATCTCCGGGTACCACGTTGGATCGTCGTGAACGCTACGTCCCGGTGTCCAGGTCCATCGGTCCGCCGAGATTCCGATCGGTCCAAACAGACGCCGATCAAGCACGTTCTTGAGATCGTCGCCCCACAGCGCCGTGAGCGCCTGGGACATCCGCCACATGCCGCCGCTGGAGTAGATCCTTTGCGTACCCGGCTCAACGTGCGAGTAGTTGTCGTACGAAGGGTCGCCAGTCCAGTTCGCCCACTCCGGCGACGCCAGGTTCGCCTGCGACTTCATCTGGCCGGACGACCGTCTGCGCCAGTAATAACCGTTGGTAACCGGGAAGCCGCCGTCGTGGCCGTAGCCGTCCTTGAGGCCGAGCAGGTGTCGCCACTTCAACTTGAGGTGGTGGCCTCGATCCAGCCGTTTATGTTCATCGGACAGTTGCCCTTCACCCGTCCAGGTATCGAGAACCAGGTCGTCAGGGGACACAAGTCCCGCGTCGACCGCCAGGCCGAAAGCAGCCCATGTGAAAGCCTTCCCGAGCGATGCCGACTGCGCCATGTAGTCCGGGTTCCCCCACACGTGCAGGATTCGCCCGGCACGCGTGAGTACACAGCCGTACTGCGTCTCGTCGTGCTCCTCTCCTTCCCAGCTCTCGGCGCCAACCTTTCGGCTTCCAAGGAACTCGGTCCACGCATCCACGTCCAAACCGGCATCCGATGGAGTGATGCGCGCCCACTCGGCGCCGGGAAAATCGACCCAGCCCGGCAGGACTCCGGTCGTCATACCAGCGTGATCTCCGCCAGGTCAGGCGACACGGTTAATACCGCCTCGGTTTGCGACTTTATTGAGGCCGCATCCCATCCCGGCGCGTGCTCGATGAGCTGTAGTCCAGCCCCCCCGGGCAGTACTTCGATCACTGCGATATCGGTGACGATCAGGCTCACACAGCCCTTCCCGGTCAACGGGTAGCTGCATTCCGGCACAATCTTCGGCGTGCCGTCGCGCCCGTTGTGCTCCATCGCCACGATCACGCGCTTAGCGCCCGCCGCCAGGTCCATCGCGCCGCCGACGTTTCCGACGCCGCGCGCGGGCAGAAACCAGTTCGCCAGGTCGCCGCTCGCCGAAACCTGTAACGCGCCGAGGGCGGTGACGTCTATGTGTCCACCTCGGATCATGGCAAACGCCTCTGCAGAGTCGAAGTACGCCATCCCCGGGATCGGACTCAGGAACTGGCCTCCGGCATTGATGAGGTCAACATCGCCCTCTCCTTCATCCGCCAGCGGGCCGCAGTTCAGCAGTCCGCTTTCCGAGTGATACATGAGCTGCACCCCGGGCGGCACAAAGTCCGAACAGAGAGTCGGGATGCCGATGCCCAGGTTCACCACCTCGCCGTCGCGGAATTCACGGGCGACGCGCATGGCGATCACTTCCCGGCCCAGCCGGGGCGCGGGATCTTTCATGGGGCGTCGCCTGTCTCGGCCTCCGGCCCGGTCCCCCTCACCCTTTCGCTGAAGGGGAGGCTCCCGGCCCTCTCCCGCGTGGGGGAGAGGGGGCAAGTTGGAGCATCCACCGTCATCCCGATCCTTCCCCGGAAGGACGAGGGACCGTCACCTGCAGGGCGTCCGCCAAAAACATACGAATTTTGCGAGGGCCTTTGTCCTCCCTCAATCACGCCCTCTCCCGCCGGGAGAGGGAGCGCACCAACTACCTCGATCGTCATGGCAGCATCACCCCACCTTCCGACGCCGGCGGCCGGGCCACTATGCGTTGGACGTATATGGATGGCGTGTCGACACGATCCGGGTCGATGCCTCCCGGTTCGACGATCTCGTCTACCTCGGCGACCGTCACCTTTGCGGCGGCGGCCATCGGCGGATTGAAAGTCCGTGACGTCCCCGCATAGGCCAGATTCCCCAGTGTGTCTGCGCTCCTCGCCCGTATCAGCGCGAAATCGGCGTGCAGTGCCTGTTCAAGCACGTACTCACGCCCGTCAAACATACGTGACTCTTTGCCATCCGCCAGCATCGTTCCGGCGGCGGTCGGCGTGTAGAACGCGGCGATTCCCGCCCCGGCCGCGCGCATACGTTCTGCAAGCGTCCCCTGCGGCACTAGCTCGAGCTCTATCTTGCCCGCCCTGAACCCGGCCTCAAAAGCGTTCGGGCGGGACACGGATCCTGAAACCGGGAAGGACGCTATAACCTTCGCTATCTGGCCGTTCTCGATCAACACGGCGTGGTCGATCGGTTCCACGCCGTCCGGCCAGCCGAATCCGGTAGGCGCGGCGATACCCGCCGTGTTTCCGATGATGGTCAGGTTGCGAGCGCCCTGGTCCCGCAACGCCAGCATCAGGAGGTGAGGCATCCCGCCGGCCCCTCCAAATCCGCCGATCATCACGACCGAGCCGTCCGAAATATCGGCCACTGCCTCTTCGAAATTGCTTACGGTTTTGTCTATGGGCATGAAGGCGGAACTCTGAACGTCCTGTCATTCAACGTAGCAACAAGTCCGAGCCATTCCGTGGCCGGTCTACCAGAGCGTCATGGAATCCTGGAACATCCGATGCAGATTGGGCTCATCAATAGCTCGCGGTGACAATTTGGTCACACGGTGCTGCGGCAGCGTTCCCTGGACCAGGGCGTCGATATCGTCAGCGGTATACCCGACTCCCGACAGACCATTCGGCATGCCGAGCTCCCGAATGTAACCGACTATCGCGGTCGCCAGCAGATCGCCTGCGTCCTCAAGACCCGCGCCCGTTGTATTCGCTCCAAGCAGGCGTGCGCAGTGCAGGTGCCGCTCGGGATTGGTCGGGGCCGTGTAGCGAAAAACAGACGGCGCGGACAGGATCACGCCCATGCCGTGTGGGACCATCGCATGGCCTTCCGGGTAGCCCTCGGGGACGTACTCTTTGACCATACCGGACACCGGGTATGACATGCCATGGGCCAGGTGGACGCCGGCGTTTCCGAAACCGACTCCCGCGAACGTAGCAGCGAGCATCATGTTGGAGCGGGCGGCCCGGTCGGTCGGGTCCTTGACGGCGGGGATGATGTTTTTGGCGACCATTTCCAACGCGGACATCGCCCACACATCGCTGATCGGGTTTGCGCCCTGGTATGCGGGCCGCTTCCCCGGGTCCTCCGGCGCTTCCCTGTCGCTGAACGGCAGTGCCGTGTACGACTCAAGTGAGTGGCAGAGAACATCGAATCCACTACAAGCCGCAACCATTTCCGGCATGGTGTCGGTGTTGTCTGGATCGACGAGACCTATCATCGGGCGGATGGCGCGATCGGAAATTCCGGTCTTCGCCTTCATCTCCAGGAGATCGAAAATCGCTCCGCCGGTCGTCTCGCTTCCGGTGCCCGCAGTCGTCGGGATGGCGATCATCGGCTTCAGCGGGCCCGGCGCCAGCTTGCCTTTGCCGACCGGCGCGTTCACGTAGTCAAGAAAGTCGGCCGGGAAGGTGGCGTAAAGATTGGCCGCCTTGCAGGTGTCGATACTCGACCCGCCACCGACCCCGACGTATCCGTCAAATTCGCCTTCTATAGCGAACGCGATGGCGTCCTTGAACGATACGTCCGTGGGCTCAACCTCAACGCGGTCGAACAGGACGGCATCGACGCCCTCGGCGGCCAACGATTCCATCGTGATGCCAACGGCACGGCTGTCTGTCAGGCGCGGGTCCGTGACCACCATCACCCGCTTCGCCCCGAGCCTCCGCATTTCGAATCCGACCTCCCGCGTGACGCCCGGGCCGAAATGGATGGATGAGTTATCGATCGCGAAAGCGGTATCGGTGGTGATCGGAGTGTTGGTGGTCAACGGGTGTCCGGCTTTCTAAATACAGGACGGCGGTACATCGAACCGAGACGTGGCCCGCGGTTACCCCGGCGCGGCGGGATTGTATATGACGTGAACAGGCTTCCGAGCCGTTCTTCTTGCTTGAACCACGGTTATTCGGAAAGCACGGGGGATCGATGAAATGACTTGCGAGATCTCTCGTTACACCTGAGTCGAGGATGCGCCGATAACTGGCGAATATGCCGACACCAAACCTTATGTTGACGAATGCGCCGGTGAAGGTCCCTCGGCTTCACCGGCGCATTTCCGTGGAACCAGATCCGGACACGTCACACACGGTTATCCGCCATTCGATATCCCGAGTAACGCCGGGAGGGCTAAGCTATACCTCATCACGTTCGCCACCACGATGGAGTCCCACTTGCTGGACAGAGACTACGGACGCAGCCCGCACCCGCCCACCTGCACCTGTGTCGCCTGCACGGAGCGGCGCAACCAGCGCGCCGGACGACGGGGCGTCAGCGACAGGGTGACCGGGGGTGGCGGCAACTGGGGCATGATGATTGGCGTCGCAATTGTGATCGTCGTCATAGTTATCGTCATCCTGGCAGTCGGCTGACGCTCGCCGCCAACTGTTGACGCGAAAAGACGCCACCCGGAGGTGACGCCTTTCGTTATTTCTGCCATGCAACCGGCCTCCAATCAAAAGGCCGGCTTTCGGCGGGATTCTCAGGCCGTTATGCCCAGTTCTGCTCGGAGTTCCTTGATGGTCTGCGGTCGGGGCCGTGCGGGGGTCATGTCCCGCATGCCGACAGGCATATTCTGGACCTCGGCGTCGATCTTGATCGAGATGAACACCGGTCCTTCTTCGGACATGATGCTCTCGATTTTCGTCGCGAAATCCTCAAGGTCGTCAAAGTGGTGCGTAGAGGCATACCCGATGGCCTTCGCCATGCCGGCGTAATCGATTCCCTTGTTGTTGGGAACCGGCTGTCCGCCCGTCGTCGCATAAACCTCGTTGTCGAGCAGGAAGTGGACGAAGTTCTTCGGCTTCTTTCCCGCTATCGATGCCAGCACGCCCAGGTTCATGAGCATAGCGCCCTCGGAATCGAACAGGACGATCTTTTCGTCCGGCAATCCGAGCGCCAGGCCAAAGGCTGCCGACGTGGTCTGCCCCATAGCGCTTCCCATGGAGACATCACGTTCCGGGTTGTTACTCGTCTGCGGCCACTTCCGGCCGGCCGTTCCGCTCGTGGTGACAATAGCCTTGCCACGGTGCGGTTCGAAGACGCGGAACACATCATCTGAGTTGATCATTTAGTTTTCCTTCAGGCGTGAAAAATTAATCCGGTTGAAGTCCGGGCGATGCGTTCTGCTGGTTTTCAGCGATCCGCATCAGAACTGAATCAGCGGTTGAATCCGTGGTATTCGTCACCGATCAGCACGACGACGGGGCGACTTGTCGCTCTCGCCTGCTCGAACGCCGTGGTGATCCGATCGCCATCCGCATTGGTCTCCACGAAGTAATAATCAAGACCAAATGCGTTCAGGAACGGTTCGGTGTATTTCGCCGCCGAGTCACGGATCACGCCCCTGCGCGTCCAACCGCGATAGCCGACTACGAAGACCATCGGGAATCCGGCGTCTATCGCCATGCCCCGGATCGAGTCCCCGGCTTCCATCATCCCCGTGTTCTGGATCAACACAACCGGGACCTTGCCGGCGATGCAGAGTCCGAGCGCCGTGCCCGGCGTCTCGCCCTCCCGTGAGACCGGGACCACGTCGAGCCAGTCCTGTTCAACCATCAATTCATACAGATAGTTGGTTTCGCTGTCCGGGATGGTGACCACGTGGGTCACGCCGTTCTTCTTGAACTCGTCGACGAGTGTTTCCGGCTTGAGGATTGCCGCCTGTTGTTCGACCAAGTCTCTATTCTCCTTCGTCACGATCTTCGCTTGCGTCTGCCGGGCATCTGCCACAGGCACGCGCCATCGTGATGGCCGGGATCATACGCCTCCCGGTCGAGAATCGTAATAGGCCGAGTGGAATTGGCCTCGATTGGAACGCCGGATGATCGTCCTCAACCGGTATGCGAACCCTGCGCTATCGCCGCCGGCGGCCGCCCGGCGGCTTGCGGCGGTGCTGGCGAGGCGGTTCTGGGGGTGCGCCGGAACCGGCCTCAGGATCGATATCCGCCGATTCAACTTCACGTGCATCTGAGGCCGCGCTGCGCTTTTCAAAGAAGTCCCAGCCGGCGCCGAGGGCGGCGCCTGCGATGGTGAAGATCGGCACGCCAAAAAGCAGTTCCGCAAGAATCACATCTTTTCTTGAAACCTCGTCAGAATCGAACTGCACGGCCGAAATCAACATGATGGCGATCGCGCCAAAGAACCCGATCATGGCGCCGATACGTGTGAAACCGGAGAGCCTCATTCGCTGCCGAAACGGTCCTTTCGAATCGATGCCTGGCCGGTTAAACGCCCATGACACCTTGGAAGAACGGCCCCCTGCTGTGCGCAGGGAGCGCCACCACTCTACACGTCAACGGGAGGAGCCTGACGGCCCCGTGCTACACTCCGCGCCGCCGCGCCGAACTACGTTGAACGCAGGTTTGGCGGCATCGTCCAGCCGAGACACCAGATTCCACTCAAAATCCGGAAAGAACAGGGGACCCATGACCAACAACGGGCACGACGCGAACGGCAAAAACATGGTCCGGCGCAGTCATGAATGGTTCGGGCCCCGCGACCTCGAAGGATTCCTCCATCGCGCCGGGCTCAAGTCGCAGGGTTATACGGAAGAGGCATTTGCCGGAAAACCCGTCATCGGCATCGCCAACTCCTGGAGCGAGGCGACACACTGCAATGTCCACCTGCGCGCTCTGGCG
>JASLLE010000017.1 GCA_030747175.1 Dehalococcoidia bacterium
TGAGCCGGTGAGATCAAACGAGTCCCAGGTGTTGTGGTAGCCCTTGAGTTCTGGCATCCACTCCTCGTCCCAGCGCGTTGCGAAGGTCCCGATCGATCCTTTCAGGGTTTCCTCCGCGTGCTGACCCGCCTCCTCCATTTTCTCCGGCGGCACGGACGGAACGATCGCGAGGAAGTAGTAGGTGTTGATGCGCCGTATCGTCGCAGCGATAGGTTGACCGGCGGCGGCCAGTCCGGCACTTGCACCTTTGCCCCAGTAGTTCTCGACAACCCACCCCGAGAGGGGGGTGATCGGAGAGGGCGCGTGCTGCCTGTCTTGCATCAACGGCAGGTGGGCGTCTCCCGGGTCTGCCCATGTCACGGGGAAGTTGGGCGGGAGTGGGATAGGCGTCGGTTCAGGGTGCTGTTCGGCCAAGGTGTAACCTCCGGGGGCAATCTAACGTCGGATCTCGGTTGAGTGGCGCACAGGCGCCGTGGATTGAATTCAGATCAGGTTCCGGCTGAAGTGTGTCTTGTGGGTGATGAGCGCGGAACCGTGGAACCGGGCGAAAGCGGTCAGCTGAGCGTCGTTATCGGTCTGCACTGAAGCAGATACAGCGTGTTCTTGAAGAAGGCCCATTCGATATCGATCGGGTGTCCCTCGGTGTTCTCAAGGGCGGAAGCGAGGCGGGCGACCTCGAGTGCTTGATCGTCAGACATGGACGGCTGGTCCCTCATGATCCGGGGGACGTCCACTTCCTCGGCCCCATCGCCCCTGGCGACGGTCATTTTTGCCTTGTTTGAAATCTGGGTGGAGATGACGCTCCCCCCGGCCTTTTCGATCGTGTATGTGTCCGGCGTTACGGTGCCGCTCACGATGCTTTCGCCGAGTCCCCAGCTTGAATTGATCACTACCTCGCCGAGGGCTCCGGACACCGGGTTGGCGCTGAAGGCCACCCCGGATATGTCTGCCGGGACCATCTGCTGCACGACGACGGCCATGATGGCGTCGTCAACCGCCAGTCCGCTCTGGCGCCGGTAGTCGAGGGCGACCTCGCTGTCCAGTGAGGCCCAGCAGCGGACCACCGCCCGGGCCACGGCGTCTCCCCCTTTTACGTTGAGATATGTGTCGTGCTGCCCGGCGAACGAGTTGTCGCTGCCGTCTTCGTCGATGGCGGAGGAACGAACGGCGACCGCGGGTTCGTCCGTTCCGCAGAGAACTCCAAGCTGGGCGTAAGCGTCGTTGATTGCGCTCAGCATGTCACTGGAGGGGCCGCTTCCATTCCGGCGCGCCTCGCCCCAGCGGGCGAACGCGTCAACCGTCAGGTTGAATGCCGGGGGGACGGTGAATCCTTCCGCCAGGCGGCCCAGGCTCGCGCCCTTGCCACCGACCTTCGTGACATCACGCGACCACGCGTGGTCCAACCACACGATTTCCAAAGCGCTCACCTCCCGGGTGCGGCATGCCGGGACGTCGTTGTGAATTCGCCGGATGTTACACGCGATTCGTTGTGCGGGCCAGTAAAGGTGGAGAGTGGAGGAGATGCGGTGGCCGATTCACCTCTCCGTACGAGAGCGCAATGTCCCTTCAACACCTCGATGGGGCGGAGCCTGGCTCGCACGGGGTCTCTTGTATCCAGCGGGAGGGGGATGGGGCGAGGGAGAAAGAGGTCCATTCAGCGCCCCACAGGGGCGGAATTTGGCTCGTACGTGTCCCCCTCTCCCAGCGGGAGAGGGCTGGGGTGAGGGAGAAGGGTTGTCCATTCATGACACCTCAGTGATCGACTCTACGATCGCTGCCACTGAGGGGATCGGATAGCAACATTCGGACGTGGAGAAAGGACGGCCGGGAGATTCCTCGCGTGCCGGCTTCGGAATGGGCATATATGCCCGGAATGACAAATTGAATGTTACGGACCACAAACGGGCGAGAAAGCGTCAACACCGCGTTGGCGTGCGGCGACCCTTCCCACTTCGCGCCGGTCGATCCCGTCCCTACTTTTTCAGGGCGTCAGCCAGCACTTCTACGAGGTGGCGTGCAGTTCGGCCGGTTCCGAAATTGGTCTGTTCCCGGCACGATATGCCGGTCACACACACCTCGTGATCCGGGTTGTTCCGCACGTGCGGGAAAAAGCGTTCCTCGCCCGCCGCCATCGCGACCTCCACGTGTTCCTTTTCGTAACCGAACGAACCGGCCATGCCGCAGCAGCCCGCGGGGATGTTGGTCACTTCGTAATTCGGCGGCAGGTTGAGCGCTTTGACGCTGGATGACAGGCCGGTAAGCGCCCGCTGGTGGCAATGGCCCAGGAACTGGATCTTTTTTGACAGGCCCGTGAACTCAAGCTGGGGACCGTCGTCACCCAGGCACTCGGCAATCACTTCTTCAAGCATCACGGTGTTGTCTGAGACGGCGCGCGCCTTTTCATCGCCGCCCAGCAAGTCCGGGTACTCGTCCTTTATCGCCATCACACAGGAGGATTCGCAGCCGGCGATCTTGACGCCGCGCTGGACGTATTCGTAAAGCAGATCGACGTTGTGGCGGGCGTTCTCGCCGGCCATGTCGAGCAGTCCCTTGGAGATCATCGGGCGGCCGCAGCATTTGCGGTCTTTGAGGACTACTACCTCGAATCCGAGCGCCTCCAGGAGGTCGGTCGCCGCGACTCCGATCGACGGGTAATTGAAGTTCATAAAGGTGTCGTGGAACAGCACGATCTGGCCGCGGGGATGTGTGCCTTCCGGCGCTTTCCGGGCGTCAAACCACTTCTGGAACGTCTTCCGTACAACCGGCGGCGCGGGCCGGTCTGACGAAAATCCGACAACCTTTTCGAGTGCCCATCGCATCGGAGCGCTCTGGGTTATTGCGTTCGCGATCGGCGCGATCGGCGCAATGCGCGCGTTCGTCTTGTGGATGCCGGCGACCATTTTGGAACGCCTCGGCACCCTGTGGGTTTTGTAGTACTGGTGAAGGAACTCGTACTTGATCTTGGCCATGTCCACGTTTGACGGGCATTCCGCCTTACAGGACTTGCACTCCATGCAGAGGTCCAGGACGTCCAGAGTTTTCTTCGACGTGAACTGGTCAACCGGGAACCTGCCGGAGATCGCGGCGCGTAAAACGTTGGCGCGGCCGCGCGTCGTGTGCGTCTCCTCGCGTGTGGCGATGTAAGAGGGACACATAGCGCCCAGGTTGAGCTTGCGGCACGCGCCGACGCCGTTGCACATCTCGATTGCGGCGGCAAACCCGCCCTCGCGGGTGAAGTCCAGGCGCGTTTCGACATCGTTCGCGTGGTACTCATCGCCGAACCGGAGATTGTCCAGCAGGTGTGGCGTGTCGAAAATCTTCCCCGGATTCATGATTGTTTTCGGGTCGAACGCCTGCTTGACCACGCGGAAGCTCTCGACCAGCTCGGGGCCGAACATCTTTTCCGTCCAGAAACCCCGCACGATACCGTCACCGTGCTCCCCGGTCATCGAGCCGCCGAACTCCTTCAGGAGATCGGTCACCTCGTCGCTGATCTTGTAGAGCTGGTCCATGCCTTCACGCGTCTTGATATCGATCATCGGGCGGATATGCAGGCACCCCACCGAGGCGTGGCCGTAGTAGCCGGCTTCGGTTCCGGAATTACGGACGATCCGGTCAAACCGGCGTACGTACTCGGGCAGTTTTGCCGGATCTACCGCCGTGTCTTCCACGAAGGGAAGCGGCTTGGCGACGCCCTCGACATTGTTCATGAGCCCGAGTCCGTTCTCGCGCATCCTCCGCACCTGGCCTTGCTCGACAGCGGTGCGTATCCGGGTCGTGGCGAACCCGAGCTCTTTGCGAGCCATGTCCTGTTCGAGTTTGTCGAACTTGTCGGCCACTTCCGCATCCGACTCCCCGTTGAACTCCACAACGAGCACATCGGTCGGATCTCCCTGGAGGAAGCCGAGGTCGCGTGAGATGCTGATGTGACGGCGGGCCTCTCGGATGATGATTGAGCCGACGTGTTCGATCGCGGACGGGTCATGCTCCAGGATCGCGACCGTGGATTCCATGGACTCGTCGAGGTTGGAAAAATGCAGGACCGCAAGCCCGGAGTGCTCAGGGATTTTGACCAGGTTCAGGCGGGCGGCGGTGACGGCGGCCAGCGTACCCTCGGAGCCGACCATGAGCTGCGCGAGATTGACGCCGTCCGGTTCGTTCACGAGGTCGAGGTTGTAACCCCCGACGCGTCTCATCACCTTTGGGAAGCGCTCCTCGACCAGCGGCGCTGAACGTGCTGCGACATCGCGAACGGCGCGATAAATATCGCCTTCTAGCCCGCCGAGACGCAGCTTTGCCTCCAGCTCGGCGCCGGATACATTCTCAAAATTTGTGATGCTGCCGTCAGAGAGCACCACGTCCTGCCCGAGAACATGATCCACGGTTTTTCCGTAAATGATCGAGTGTGCGCCGCAGGAGTTGTTCCCCATGGCGCCGCCGACCGTGGCACGGCTCGCAGTGCTCGGGTCCGGGGTGAACATAAGGCCGTGCGGCCGGAGCTGCCTGTTCAGCTCGGTCAGCGTGATGCCGGGCTGGGTTCGTACCCACTGTTCCTCAGGGTTGATCTCGATCACATCGTGCATGTACTTGGTGTAGTCGATGACGACAGCGCCTTCTTGCACCGTCTGGCCGGACAGCCCGGTGCCACCGCCGCGGCTCAGCACCTTCACGCCATTTCGGTTGCAGATCTCTATGACCGCCTGCACGTCCTCGACGGACTTCGGCAGCACCACCCCGGCGGGATCCATGGAGTAGATGCTGGCGTCCTGGCTGTAAAGGGCGCGGGAGTAGTCATCGAAGCGGACCTCGCCCTGGATGGCCCCTCGGAGATCGGCGGCGAGATCCGTCAGTGCACTGGGCACGCTGGTGGTCATATCGCTCGGTTTCCTCCCACGACGGATCGACATCCCGTCGTCTGTTTCAGTTCTCTCAGGTGCGTCGTCCTGGAGCGCGCTCCGCAGCCCTGACGGATGCGGCGTCTTCTCGACGTTTTGCGACGTAAGACGCCAGGATAGTTACGGCCAGAACTCCGCCAACGGTCCCGAGCGAAACGGGGGTCGGCATGTGATACACGTCGCTCGTGATCATCTTGATACCGATGAAAACGAGTATCACTGAAAGTCCAAAATTGAGGTATCGAAAGTAAGGAAGGATGCCGTCCACCAGGAAGAACAGCGCCCGCAGCCCAAGAATAGCGAATACGTTGGATGTCCAGATGATGAAGGTGTCATCGCTGATGGCCAGCACGGCCGGGACAGAGTCGACGGCGAAAATCAGGTCGGTGGTCTCTAACCCCAGGAGCACCATGAAGAGCGGGGTGACCACCAGGGCTCCGTTCCGCCGTGTGAAGAATTTCTGGCCATCGTATTCCGATGTGACCGGGAGGAATTTGCGCGCCAGCCGCATGACCGGATTCCTGGCCGGGTCGACTTCCCCTTCTTTCCGAATCGCAAGCCTGATTCCGGTCAGGACCAGGAAGCCCCCGAATATGAAAATCAGCCAGCCAAAGGTCTCCAGGAGCGCAACCCCGGTGGCGATGAAAAAGCCGCGCATCACCACGGCGCCAACGATGCCCATAAAGAGCACCCGGTGCCTGAACTCGGGTGGAACGGCGAACGAAGAAAAGACGATGAGGAATACGAATATGTTGTCCACGCTCAGGGACAACTCGATCACGTACGCAGTCAGGAACTCGTTGCCGGAGTCGGTGCCTTTCCACCCGTAAATACCAAGGTTGAACAGCAACGCCAGGCTGACCCATACGCCGTACCAGATGACGGCCTCACGGACGCGGACGGAGTGTGCGTTGCGGTGGAACACCCCCAGGTCCAGGATCAGCATCACTGCAACAAAGAGGCCGAAACCCCCGAAAAGCAACACGGAATCAGACAATAGTGGTCCTATCTGGAGGAGACGTGCAGTAGACGGGGCGTCCGATTACGTTCGCCAGGCGCGGGGCATGCGGCAGGAGACTCGCGAACCCTCTCACGCTTCTTGATTGGGAGTATGTGGGCAAGTTATTAGAAAACGACCGGGGCCGATGGGATAGCGCTGTTACCACCAGACGGACACTTGATGCGGGGTCCGAAATCGGGCATGGACGGGCGGCTGGTTACTGCGGGTCTTCTCGTAACAATTAGACCCGCGCTGCATACGTGCGGAGGCGCGACGAGTCTATCTTGTTCCCGCACGATATGGATACCGCGCTTCCCTGTGACGGGGACCGGTCAGTTGGCCTTCACGATCTCGAATTGCTTGGAACCGGCGGGTGTCTCCACCGTGACGGTATCCCCGATGGCGTGGCCGATGATGGCTCCCCCGACGGGGGATTCGCTGGACATCTTGCCCGAAAGCGGGTTCGCCTCGTCCGGGTGAACCAGTTGGACGGCGGTCGCCCGGCCGGAACTGAGGTCCTTGATGGTGACCCGGCCGCCCAGCCTCACCACGCCTTTTTCACGAGCGCCGTTCCTCTCGGTGATGATCTCGGCGCCGCGGAGTGTCTCCTCGATCTCGCCGATCTTCAGGCTTACCATTCCGTGCGCTTCACGGGCGGCTTCCAGCGGGGCGTTTTCCCGGACATCCTTGTCGGCGGCGGCTTTTCGGATGTCTTCGGAAAACTGGGTTCGCTGGATGATGAGTTCGGCCAGCTGGTCCTGCATCTGCTGGTGTCCGGACTTGGTCAGCCTGGCCCCCGGCCCCGATGCCGAGGTAGCGGTTTTCGCGCCGGTGGTGGCGCCGCGGCCTCTTCGCAAACGTAGATGCTGTGCGAGGTTTACGTCGATGTGGCCCTTCTTCTTGAGATGGGCGAGGAAAAGCTTGACTATGGCCAGGCGGTCAACAGCGTCTGGAGCGGTTCCGTGCGCACCGATGTGGTCGCTGTAATCGCCGATTTCTGGCGGAGCGAGGGAGCCAAGGGACCGGTCGTTGCCCAGCCACCTCACGAATCTGGCGAGCTCTGCGCTTGCCGATGGGCGTTCATCTTCAGGGATGGTGGCGGTGTAGTAGCGAAGCGCTTCTGTGACGGTGTTGATGCTGTCCGCTTCCGGGTCGATTCCGCTATCCTTTGACTTGGCAACCATAAACCCGACGCGTTCCTGACACTGCAAGGGTTGTCGCCCGACTGTCATTGCCGGGACCCCAGACATCCGATTCTAGGAACGCGTTGCGAAACCGTCAAGAAAACAGGTTCAAAATTGGTATCGCGCCTGTGACCGGACGGATACAACGGATATAATCGACGGGTTACTTTTTTAGAGTCCCGAGAGTCCATTACCAACAAATGCCAAAACGCACATATCAACCGAAGAAGAGACGCCGCCTCCGTGTTCACGGGTTCAGGCTGCGCATGCGTTCCGTCGGCGGCCGCAGGGTGTTGAGCCGTCGGCGCGCTCGCGGCCGCACACGCCTGACCGTTTAACGAGCCCATCAGGACCGCCCGAGACTGGGGTCCCGTTTTCTCGATGCGCACCGCTGCCAGACTTCGCAAGGGCGCTGATTTCCGTAACGTCCGGGAACGCGGACGTCGCATGAGCGACGGCCTTATGATGTTCGGGTCCGTACCATCAGACAGTGAGATGACTCGTGTCGGACTTGTGGTCAGTAAACGAGTCGGCGGCGCCGTCACGAGGAACAGGGTCAAACGACGATTGCGGGAATGCTTTTCGTCGCTCGCCATACAACCGGGATACGACATCGTCGTGTCAGCCCGACCCGCAGCGGCTCATGCGGAATACCATATGCTCCTGTCATCGCTAAAACGGCTGGCGGGACGGGCCAGGGTCTTACAACACGACCCGGCAGATCCGGCCGAGAATACTCCTGAAAGCGCGGTCAACACGAGCGCACATGAAGGGATAACGGACTGAAATGCGCCAGGCCGTGATCCTGCTTTTGAAGGGATACAAGAAGATCATTTCGCCGTACTTGCCCTCGCAGTGCCGGTACGAGCCGACATGCTCTATATACGCACAGGACGCAGTGCGCGAGCATGGCGTCTTCAAAGGCATCCGCATGACGTCCAGGCGTCTCGGCCGATGCCATCCCGGACATGAAGGTGGTTACGACCCAGTCCCGGCGGCTCGCGCCGTCGATTCCGACGCCGGTGCAGGGCATAACGCCTGAATCCCCGGCAAATCACGACATCCCGCTCCCCGATCCCGGCCCGAAAACGGCCGGCCGGCGTGAGTACTTCGACCCGACCCGGAGACATACCTCGCCTTTAACTACATATCCCGAGAGAACACTTGGGCACCGGAAGGGCCAACGCCGGACGAGACCGTTTTTCCTCGCCCTGTTGTTCTCGTTATCAGTATTCATCCTGACCGCCTGCGTCGGGGATCTTGATCCAGACGGCGGTTGGGCCGCGCCCGTGGTCGATGGTGACCACGTATACATCGGCGCGAAAGACGGCCGAATCACGCGCCTCGCGCTGAACGAAGACGGCCGATTCGACAACGCGTGGGGTTTCCCGGCGGCGGGGGCCGATACTCTTGGTCCGCTTTACGGCACGCCCCGTGTCGATGGTGACCGGGTGTTTGGCGCCACGTATGACTGCGACAACCTCGACTGTGAAGCGATTGTCTTCGGAGCGTCTGTGGGGACGGGTCAAGAACTCTGGAGATTCGAGCGGCAGACCCAGGTCGTCGGCGCCGTCGCCGTCGCCGGGGATACGGTGTTATTTGGCACGGCGCAAATCGACGACGAATTCGACAACGATCCTGGGATTGCCGGCGCAGCCGGTTATCTGTACGCGATCGACACGAGCACGGCGCTGGCGCCAACGGTTCTCTGGCGTGTCGCGACGGCGGACGCCGTGTGGGGCACGCCGGTCATATTTGATGACGTGGCCTATTTCGGGGATCTTGGCGGGGTTTTTCACGCCGTTTCGCTCGGCGGTTCGAATGGCGACGCCGGAAGTGAAATTTGGACTTTCAAGGCCGGCGGGGCGATCGTCGCCGAGCCGCTGATCGCCGATGGAAAGGTCTATTTCGGCGATTTTAGCGACAACTTTTATGCACTGGACATCGCAGCCCGGGAAGCCGCCGGACCTGGCTCCCACCCACTGAGCGCAGGCGAGTGGTCGTTTGATTCAGATGGCTGGTTCTGGGCCACTCCACTCATTCACGATAACGTTCTGTACGTCGGCACGTTGAACGGAAAGTTTTACGCCCTCGACCCTGTAACCGGGAGCCAACTCTGGGAGGAGCCGGGAGAAGTCGACGGCCAGATCGTCGGTCGCGCAGCTGTATTTGAAGAAACCGGCAAGGGTCCGGCGCTTGCAGTCCCGTCCGGCAGTGACAACATCGGCGCGTTCATGGCGTCGAACGGGTCGGAATTGAACGGATTCATCACCGATGGCGGTGTCAAAGCCGATCTGCTCGTAGAGGGCGCCGTCCTGTACGCCCACACGACCGGTGATGATTTGATCCGGTTCAAGATCTCCGATCACGGGCGGATCTCGTGTGTCGATGCAGAGACGGGAGCGGCCTGCTGATGGGCGCACTCTTCTCCCGGCGAACGATGATCATCGTCGGTATCGCCGTGGTTGCGGCCGCGATCTGGGAATTCAACCTGATCGTTATCAACCCGATGGTGAACTCGCTGGTGTTGTTGGACAAGATTTTGTTCAGCAACTTCGGATTGGCGATCATATTCTTCACTGTGACGGTCCGGTTGCTCATGATCCCGCTCACCGTCATGCAGACGCGCAACATGCGCAAAATGTCTGCGCTACAGCCCCGGATGAAGGCGATGCAGGCGCGCTACAAGGATCATCCTGACGGCCGTCGCCTGCAATCGGCCGAGACGATGAAGATGTACAAAGCCGCCGGGGTGAGCCCGGTCGGCTGTCTTGGCCCGATGGTCCTCCAGATGCCGATCTGGTTCGGCCTGTACCGGGCGATCTTCAAGGCGGTCCCGGCGACGCCGGAGGGCACGGCCAACCTGTCTGCCGTCCTTTACGGGTGGAACCCGGCGGCGAGCGACGTGCCGCTGGACAGCATGTTCATCGGTATGGACCTTGTTGACCTGGTCCAGAACGCTCCCGCGCCGTTCAACTTCGCATTGCCGATCCTGGTCGGCGCATCGATGTGGGCGCAGCAGAAGATCAGCGCCATGCCTTCGATGGATGAACGATCAGCACAGACGAACCAGATGATGCTCTGGTTGATGCCGATCATGTTCGGATTCTTCACATTCCAGTTCCCGGCGGGACTGGCCGTATACATCCTGTTCTCCAACCTGATTGGAGTCGCAATTACTGCCGTGATTTCCGGACCGGGAGCCCTCCTGGGCACGCGGTTCGGGACATCAGCGGCCACGGCGGCGGCGGCCGTAGAGGCCGGCGTTGTTGAGGCCGAAGATGAACAAAAGGGGGAAGTCATTGATGGAACCGCGACGGTTCTCGGGGAAGACAGTCGAAGAAGCGACCGACAACGCGCTCGAAAAGCTCGACGCAAACCTCGAAGACGTAGAAATCGTCGTCGTTAACCCTGGAAGATCCGGGATCCTGGGGTTCGGCGGTGAACCGGCCGAGATAGACGTAACTGTGCCGGGAGGCGGCACGGCCGGCCGCGCGTATGAGTCCGGGTCCGAGGCGGAATCCGACGACGATGAGTACGCACGCGACTCGGACGGTGATTACGAGGCCGACGGCTCCGAGGCTGCTACCGCCTCTTACCCGGGGGACGATGATTTCGCTACTGGCTCCGACTCGGATGGTGACGACGAAGAGTTTGAGGATGAGCGAGAGGAAGAGTCCGTTTCGGTAGCGGAAGTCGAAGAAGAGGACGAAGGCGGTCCGGAACCGGTTCAGCCGGCGGCGCGAAGGGGCGGTGGGAGACGCAGCCGGGAAGACCGGTCGGAACGGCGTGAGCGCCCGTCGGAGCCGGACCCGGAGGTGATCGAATTTGCTTCGGAAGTGATCGATTACTTTTTGGCAAGCATGAACGTCGTCGCGGACACCTATATCCGTGAAGAGACCGACGACGGCGTCCCGGTTTTCGATATCGAGGGCGAAGACTCGGGGCTGCTCATCGGGCGGCGCGGCGAGACCCTGCAGTCGCTCCAGTACCTGGTCAACCTGATCGTCACCCACCAGCTCGGCCGCTCGGCGTACGTCCAGATCGATATCGAGGGTTACAAAGAACGCCGGCGTGAGACGCTGGCAGGCGTGGCGCAGCGAACTGCAGAGCGTGTGGCGGACTCGGGAGAGTCCGCAGAACTTGAGCCGATGCCCGCGTATGAACGGCGATGGGTTCATATGGCCCTCGCCAACAACTCGGAGGTACGGACGGAGAGCAGCGGTGAAGGTTCCGACCGTTTCGTGGTGATCTACCCGGGCCGTGACGGTGGTGGAGGCGCTTCCGGCCCGCGGGGCGGGAACCGTCCCCGGGGTCGCGGAGGCCGCCGGGGTCGCCGTTAGGGCCTCGGCAGGAGGTCATCGGCAGTGTCAGAGTTCACTACGCCGGACTTTCTGTCCATTGGCGTTCTGACGAACGACGTGACGCCGGAACCCGGCAACCCGCACGGGCGTGTACGACCCGGCGGCGCGGCCGCGTTTGCGGCCGTGTGTGCGCAAGGCCTCGGGCTGAAAGCGGCGGTCGTCACAAGCGCCGCGCCCGGGTACCCCGTCGAGTATGTTCTTCCGGGGATTGATGTCGTGGTCGTCGAATCCGAATTCACGACCTTCTTCCAGAACCTTTATGGCCCGGATGGCGAGCGAACCCAGGTGCTTGGCGGCCGCTCCTCCTCCATAGCGCGCTCGGATATTCCGCCGGCATGGTTACGGGCGCCGATCGTGTTTTTCGGACCCCTGGTCCGTGAAACACCCCCGGATGCGCGGGAATGGTTTCCGGATGCTGCCGTCGGCGCAGCCGTGCAGGGCTGGCTGCGCCGATGGGACGATTACGGTCGTGTTCGGGAAGTTGGTGGTCCCGGGGCGGGCCTTGATATCGGCGTGGCCGGCGGATATCGCCTGCTGGCGGGTTCGGCCGAAGAATTCCACGAAAGTGACGGTCGGGAGATGGCGCAATGGGCCGCATGTACCGATGTCGTGGGCGTGACGGACGGCTCGAACGGCGCGCGGATATATGCGGAAGGGGTTTCGTTAGATATTCCGGTGTACTCAGCAAATGAGATGGATCCCACCGGCGCGGGCGACATCTGGGCGGCCGCCTGCCTGGTGCGGCTGGTCGAGAGCGATGACCCGGAAGAGGCGGCGCGATTTGCCAATGCGGCCGCAAGCATCTCGGTAGAGCGGGACGGCCTGTCCGGCGCCCCGGGCCGTTCCGAGATAGCGGCAAGAATGGCAAGGGGATGATGGGATTCAGAGTTAGGGCTTCTGAATGTAAAATCCCGGGGTTGAAGCGGACGGGGATCGCAGGAAAGTAACAGCCGGGCCTTTCAGTCCAACATCATGAGCAGTTCAGGTAACCCTTCGGCCGGTAGTCGTGTCCTGACCATTGCGGTCAGGGACGGCGCCGTTTTTGAAGATCAATGCGCCGTCGCGGCGCGCGATGATTCCCTCCGCGCCGCCGTGATCCACCTCACGATTGAAGCGGGCAGGGCGGTTTCCGTAGAACCTGGAATGCCAGCAATCCTCGCCGCGCTACAGATTCCGGTGGTCGCGGGCCTCTCCGGCCGCGTCGACGACCGCGTTCTGGAACTGGCGCTGGCCGCGGATGTACGGATCTGCGATGCCGGGAGCTCTTTCGCCATGACGCAGCCGGGACGCGGGGAGTTTCCGTCGGACGGCGGAACGCAGCGTCTCCCCCGGGTTATCGGCCCGGGCCTGGCGACCGACATGCTTCTCACGGGCCGGAGGATCACTGCGGAAGAGGCCCTGCGTGTTGGACTGGTGACGGAGATAGTTCCCGCGGGCATGGCGCGAGATCGGGCGGATGAGATCGCCGCGGACATCGCGGCGCACGGCCAGGCGGGCGGGCGGTTCACCAAGGAGGCGGTGCTCAAGGGCGCAGACATGCCGCTCGAAAGTTCGCTCCGTCTTGAGGCGGACCTGGCGATCCTTCTACATACCGATCCCGAACGCGTGGAAGGGATAAACGCTTTCAATGAACGAAGAAAACCCGATTTTCTGCTGGATGGGCCTCAAGAATGAAAGCGAATGAGATCGGCCGGTGACCTTCCCCTTCAAGACCGTCCTGTACGAGAAACACGGCCCGGTGGCGCATATCGTCTTGAACAGACCCGATGTGATCAACGCCTTCAACGTCCAAATGAGGGACGACCTGTCTGAAGTTCTTGAAGCGGTTCGCTGGGATCCTGACGTCGGAGTGGTGTTGCTTCGAGGCGCCGGCGAGCGCGGGTTCTGCGCCGGGGCTGACTTATCGGAATTCGGCAGCGCTCCCTCACAGGGCGCAGCCCGGCTCGCTCGCTGGGAACGGGACATATTCGGCGAATTGCGGGACCTGCCGGCGCCGACGGTTGCCGTGTTGCACGGCCACGTGATCGGCTCCGGCGTTGAGCTGGCGTTGCTGTGCGACATCCGGATCGCTTCGGAAGACGCCGTGTTTTCGATGCCAGAAACCTACTACGGCCTGATCGCCGCCGCGGGTGGCACGCAGACCTTGCCCCGGGCGATACGGCAGGGCCGGGCGCTCGATATTTTGCTCACCGGTCGTCGCCTCGATGCCGCGGGAGGCCGGGATGCAGGCATCGTCCAACGCATCGTCACGCCCGCTGAATTGGCCGGAGAATCGGAGAGAATTGCGACCGGCCTGGCGGCGATTGACCCGGCCGTGGCTCACTCGATCAAGCTAGCGCTAGCTGCGGCGCGCGATCTTCCGCTGGCTGACGGCCTTGCGCGCGAACGGAGGCTGTCTATCATGTTGGGCCGTGACGTTAAAGCCACCTAGCCCATTTCCTCACGCGGGAAACAATTGAATACATTCGAACTGCTCGAGATCGCATGTGCGATCGTTCCAGATCGCCCGGCGTTTGTGGCCGGGGTGAACGGCGAGATAAAGCCAGATTTCGCGACATTCCGGGATCGAGCGTCCCGGCTGGCGTCCGTGCTCTCCGGGATGGGGGTCGAACCCGGTGATCGCGTCGCACTGATGGATGTCAATTCCCCGGCGCATGCAGAGGCTTACTTCGCCTCCGCGATGCTGGACGCGATTTACGTTCCGGTGAACTTCCGGGCGCGTGCCAGCGAGGTTGACCACATGCTCGGGCGGGTCGCCCCCTCTGTCATCCTCGCCGGGGCCCGCTACCAGGACTTGATCGATTCGTGTGATTGTCTCCAGAGAGACGGAATCGGACGGCTGGCGCTGGAAAACGACGCGGCGCACGGCCGTTGGGCATCGTACGAAGACGCCGTTGGAACCGCCGAGCCCTACGCGGGCCGCCCGACAGGCGACGACGACGACACGACGATGATCATGTTCACGTCGGGTTCCACATCCCTGCCGAAGGGCGTGACCCTCACGCACGGAAGCTTCACGTCTTTTGTGATGGACAACGTGCCGCCGGCGGATCCGGACGCGAACGAATGCAATCTCCTGACCGTCCCGCTCTACCACATCGCCGGTGTCCAATCGATGATGGCCGGCGTCTGGGGCGGCCGGACCCTCGTCCTTCAACCGCAGTTTGACCCCGAAAGCTGGATGGAGCTGGTTCAGAGGGAGAGCGTGAACCGGGCGATGATGGTCCCGACCATGCTGAAAACCCTGATGGATCACCCGAAGTTCACCGATTTCGATATGTCCAGCCTGGACGTGATCACGTACGGCGCAGCGGCGATGCCCGAATCCGTGATCCTGGAAGCGATCGAGAAATTTCCAGGCGTCCAGTTCATTAATGCGTTCGGCCAGACCGAAACAGCCGCCACGATCACCATGCTCCCGCCGGAGGATCACAATCTCACCGGAACGCCGGAGGAGATAGCGAAGAAGCGAAGGCGCTTGCGGTCTATAGGGACTCCGCTTGAAGGCGTCGAAGTCAAAATCATGAACGAAGAGGGCGAAGAGCTCCCGGTCAACGAACCGGGAGAGATCGTCGCTCGCGGCAAGCGGCTGATGAAAGGTTACTGGGGAGATGACGCGAATGGCGCCGTCAACAGCGCAGGCTGGCTCCAGACAGGCGACCTCGGATACCGGGATGAGGATGGCTACATCTTCCTGACTGGCCGTGCCAGGGAGATCATCAAACGCGGCGGAGAAATGATCTCCCCGGAAGAGGTGGAAGAAACCCTTGAGCGCCATGATGCGGTCCGAGAGGCTTCCGTCATCGGGGTGCCGGACACCACGTGGGGAGAGCTGGTTCATGCCGTGGTGGTGGTCGAGAGTGGGTCATCGGTTACCGAGGCGGATTTGATCGAGCACGCCAGGCAGTCACTTGCCAGTTACAAGAAACCGGACAAGATCCATTTCACAGATGAATTGCCGAGGAACGCCCTCGGAAAAGTGATCCGGCCCCGGGTCAAAGAAAAGTTCGGTGGGATTTGAGAAACGAGACCGTTCCCTCTCCCGCCGGGAGAGTGACAGGGTGAGGGAGAAGTCCTCACAGGGTTAAACGCCGTCGTTGACCGATACGAGTTCGGACCAGAACTCAATGCAAACAGGTGCCCCACCGGGGCCCGGAAGGGACAACTCATGCGCCTCCTACTCGCTGGATGTGAATACGCCGGTACCACCACCGTCGCCCACGCCATTGATGACTGGATGTCGGAGAACATGGGCGCCCGGTTCTCCCTGATCCATGAACACTGGAAGATCCCGCACACCTCGGGACATCCCGACAACACGACCTCTGAAGAGCAGGAATGGCTGCTGCAGGCGACTCCGAAATTCAAGGAGATGCACCAGCGACACAGCCTCTACTACCACACGCAGGCGAGCACCTATAACGGGGGCGATGGCATGGTGGTGGGTGGTCATATCGACGATGCCGTGTACGCGCCGATGTACTTCGGGTACGGCCAGAAGGGCTACAGCTTCGACCGTGAGCTGACGATGCACCAGGTGGAAAAGACGATCCTCTACTTCACCAACGACACGGTGGTCGTGCATATCACGGCGGATAGCGATGTCATCAGAAAGCGGATGCAGGACGACCCGCACGAGAACGGAATCGTGGGGCCAGACGATGTCGACAAGGTCAAAGGACGCTTTGAAGAACTGGTTGCGTGGTCGCTGCTAGGCAACAAGATCTCGATCGACAACAGCGGCGCCCTGGTGGACACCATGGCCCAGTTCGTGGACAAGATTGAGCCGTACCTGACGGACTCGGATCGCACCCGCATCCTCGCCCACAAGGTGCTTAGCGGAGGTTAGGTGGCGGGGCGGTGGATTCTGCTCCGGGTCGCGAGGCCGGGGGTAGTGGCAAATGTCATCCTGACCTTGATTCAGGATCCGCCGGTAACAACAAGCACACGAGTTATCGGCCCCCGGGTTCGATGTGCCCGGGTGTTTCCGCTCCTCAACAACGATGTCGGCGACAGGTTCTCTGAATCAAGTTCAGGATGGGCATATATGCCCAGGATGACAGGCTCGGGGTTAGCCCGGCTCTTTGCTTGATCGCAGATAAGCGAGAGATTCACGCGACCTCTCACCTGGAGATGTCACGGTCCTGCCCTTTCGAGGAGGTTGAAGCCGTGCAATTCCCGCTCCGCAGTGGCGCGGTACTTCGTCCCCCTCTCCCGGTGGGAGAGGGTCGGGGTGAGGGAGGTTCAAGTTTGAGCGCAAACGGTAAATTCGCGCTATCGCACTCCCCACGGATGGGGCGAGCCCCATCCATACGGCCTCTCCCACACCTAAGCGAGCGCTCCGCCGTCCACCCGTATCGGCGTTCCCGTCACAAACGAAGCGTCGGACGACGATAGCCACACCACCATCGATGCCACCTCTTCGGCCTCCCCGAAGCGCCCCACGGCCTGCCGGAGTCGCATCCGCTCTTCGGACTCTGCGTGCTCGAACAGCGGCTGAGCCAACGGGGTATCGATGATCGCCGGACAGACAGAGTTCGCGCGTATTCCGCGTGTCCCGTAACCCCTGGCAACCGAGTTCGTCATGCCAACAACCGCATGTTTGCTAACGGAATAGGCCGGTATCGTCGGACTCCCCACGAGCCCCGCTATCGAGGCAGTGTTCACAATCGAGTGACCGCCCTCCGGCGGGTCCTGGGCGAGCATCTGCCTTAACTCCGCCTGCATACACAACCATATGCCGGTCACGTTAACGGCGATCACGCGTTCATAGTCCTCACGGCGGTACTCGGCGAACTCGGCGACGGGCCCCAGGATTCCGGCGTTGTTGTGGGCGCAATCCAATCGCCCGTATTCATTGACCGTTAGCTCGACGAGAGACCGCACAGAATCCTCGTCCGTCACATCGACGTAAGCGAATTGCGCTTCTCCGCCCGCGTCCCGGATCAATTGCGCCGTTTCCTCGCCGGCCTCAAGCACGATATCGGCGACCACGACACGCGCGCCTTCGGCCGCAAATCGCAGCGCCGTTGCGCGACCAATCCCCGAGCCGCCGCCCGTTACGAGCGCTACTCGCCCGTCGACCTGTCCCGGCATTGATTCCTCCTGAGGTGGGCAACTGGCGGTCCGGGCAGATCCGGACACATATCCCGCCGACGTAACCGGACGAGGAACCGAGGCTAACGCATCTCGGATAAACCGGTGCGGTCCGGGATCAGCCGTTGCGGTTACAACGGATGCGGTGTCGGCGTGAATGTTGCATCGTTTACCGATGCGGATCCGAACATTTGCCTGGCTGTTGGCCTTTGCGTCTGTCGTAGTTGTCGCCGCCTGCACGTCTGACGGCAGTGACACGCCTGCGCCAGCGCGGACGCCAACATCCGAGGCGTCCAACTCCGTTCAGATGCCCGAGCCGGTCACCGCATCGCCGACTCCCGAAGCCACTTTCGCGCCGACACCCACCCCGATACTGGAGGTCGCGCAGCCTGATCCAACAGCCGCAGTAGTGGAGACGCCAACGCCCGCGCCGGAAGCGACCGGTATCACACCCGAGCCCACGCCTGAACCCACGCCCGTCCGGGCCCCGTCACCGGTCCGGTTCTCCGAACCTTTCGACGGGTTCGCCCCGAGGTCTGTTTCTCTCTACCCGGGCTCCGATGATGTCACGATTCGATACACGCTTGACGGGAGCGACCCGGCGGTCGAGACCGGATTCGTGTACGAAGGGCCATTCGACATCTTCGGCAGTACGATCGTAAGCGCGATCGCTTTCCGCGCTGACGGGAACGCGTCGACCGTGACGACGGCGACTTATACCCTCGAAAAAGCGCCGCTCGACCGGCTGGCCCTTGACCTGCCCGGCGGCGTTTACATCGGGACACAGACCGTCGAAGTCGTCAGCAACGAACCCGGCGTAACCATCTACTACACACTGGATGGAACCACGCCGGCCCCGGCAACCGGCCTGGTGTATGAAGGGCCGGTCTCCATCACCGCCTCGTCCACGGTCAAAGCGATGGCGACGCGCCCCGGCTCACTGGACACGCAGGTTGAAGAGGCGAGCTACACGATTTTTGGCAACCGGGTGGATAGCGAAGAGCCGATTATTCTCTCCGGTGACGATGTGCTCGAGATCGTGGACACGCAGTACATCCATCGTGGCGACATACGGCTCTCCGGCAACGCTCAGCTGGTCATAAAGGACTCGATCTTCACCCACGCCAAGGAGTTCGCCTTCGAGTACGGCCTGTTCGCCACCGAAAACGCCCAGGTCGTCGTTGAGAACTCGGGCATTGGCACTGACTGCACTGGATCTTTCAACTGGAGTTTCCTGGACGACGCATCGTTCACCGCCAGCGGCGTCGACAGCTCCACGGCCGGCTGCAACACCTGGAACTTTTTCTCGGGAACTCCGGTAGCGAATATCGAGGAGTGGTACGGGTTCGGCGGAACGATCTGCGGCGGGTCTGACGTGACGATATCCAACTCCACGCGGATGGAGGTAGAACTCTGCTACCCGGCCGCGGCGACCCTGGATATGGAGCTGCCCCTGGAGGTATCCAGTTTCGCCCTCTCTGAAGCCGATGATCCCACGATCACTTCAAACCTCAGCATCACTGATTCCACGCTCGAAGGGTGGGGGATCAACGTCCTCCCGGGCGCGGACATCACGATCCGCAACAGCCCGGCGATAACAATCGGCGTGATCGTCGGCAGGCCCTGGGTTGAGCAGACCGTGGAGTTGGACGGCATCGGAATGGGGCTCTACGACGACCAGGTATGGGATATCGCAGACGCCCGGCTGCGCCTGGTCAATACCACGACCTACGGCTGGGAGCCGAACGCCTTCGCAGACAACACGCTAATCATCAGAAATAGCGACTATTCCGGTTCCGCAGTCAATGGCGGCTCGGCGATCTACATCATCGAGGATTCGACGGCCGGCCAGTTGCGAGCTCACGAAGATGTCGTGATGACGGTCCGCAACTCCATCATCGAGGGCGATGTCATCGCGGTCGACAACGCGACGATCACGCTGATCGACTCCCGGATCACGGGGAACGGTCATGAGGACGGCATCGCGGGCAGCGCCATCGCCACCGGCAACGGTCGAATCGTCCTGATCAACACCACCGTCAACGGCGAGATCGTCACCGAGGACAACGGCGAAGTAGTCCAGGAATAGGCCGCGCGAGATCATCGGAGATACGCCAGCAGACGGCCTGTCCGTCCGTTGTCAGTCGGCGCTGACCTCTGCCTCTGCGTCTTCCCTCAGCGCGGGCATCACTTCTTTTGCGAACAGCTCCATCGACTTCATCACTTTGTCGTGGGGAAGCTCGCCGATGCGCATCCAGCTCATCCAGTGGTTCGTGAAGGTCCTCGCTCGGTAATCCCGGAGTTGCTTCAGGACCGTTTCGGGCGACCCGTAAGCGGTTCCCCAAGTCCACAGGTCATCCGCCGCCGCCTGCGCCACCGCCCCGGGCTCGTCAGGGTATTGTTCGTAGCCGCTGGCGGGCTTCGTACGTCCCGGCGCGCCCGGCAGGAAGGCCGAGAGGGCGGTGTAGAACCACTTCGCGTTCGGCGCGGCGTCGCGTTCGGCTTCCTCGTCGGTCGGGGCGACGTACACCTTGGCTGTGAGGGGCATTTCGTAATCTGAAAGCTCTTTGCCTTGTTTCTTGATCTCGGCCTCGAAAGCGGCGGTACCGATCTCGACCGTGTCCAGTGACACAAAGTTCAAAGAGCGAATCACCGAATAGCCGTCGGCGGCGGCCTTTTCGTACGAACCGGGAGTCACAACGGTCCAGAGGATCGGTGGCGTCGGTTTCTGGACCGGCTTCGGGAAGATCGAGACATCCTTGAATTGCCAGAACTTCCCTTCATGGGAGAAAGAGTCCTCCGTCCAGGCTTTCGTGATGATCTCCAGTGCCTCCGCGAACATCTCGCGGGACTGCGTCTGGTCGATCTGGAACGTTTCGAATTCGGGAACCTGCCAACCTCGCCCGACGCCGAACATCAACCGGCCGTTGCTGAGGACGTCCACGAGCGCGACGTCTTCGGCAATTCTCAGCGGGTGCTGGAACGGCAGCACGGTGGCGGCTATGCCGATCTTGACGCGTTCGGTCCGTTCCGCAACGGCCGCCGCGAGTACGAGAGGGTTTCCTAGCAGCCCGGGCGTTGCGAAGTGGTGCTCCGGAAGCCAGACGGAATCAAAGCCAAGTTCTTCGGCGTAGTCGATCTCCTCTAGAACCTCCGAGAAGGTCTGCTTCTGAGAGAGCTTTGAGAAATCACTGAAAAGAAACATCAAGCCGATGTCCACGGGGATCCTCCTCATAGCACGGTGGCGTAGGGATGCAGTGGGTGCAACCGATTTTTGGGAGCCTCGCACACGACGTCGGCACCCACGTGAGGAAACCGTGAAGTCTCTGCATCGTATTGTTCCCGACATCGTGTTCCGGAGAGAGGCCCGGCGATTTAGAATCCGGCCAGTTCATCCAGATCACGCCATCGCACCGCACGATGGCTCAACAATCGACCCGGCGGAGGCTAACGATGCCCGAGACATACGGCGAACCTGGCCGCTACGAGAACCTGTTGATTGATCGCGTCGGAACGGACGGCCGCGTAGCCCGCGTGACGCTCAACCGGCCCGAGAAGCTCAATGCGCTGTCGCAGGAGCTGCTTTACGAGTTCTGGGACGCGCTCCACGAGCTGGAGGCCGACGACAGCGTTCGGGCCATCATCGTGAAGGGCTCGGGCAGGGCGTTCTGCGCCGGTTACGACATCACCACGCCCAGGGGTGAAGGCGCCGATGGACAGATCCGCAGTCACAAACAACTGGACAGCAAGGGGCGCCGGATGCTGATGGGCGTCCGGACGTCGATGCAGCAGATTACCGATATCCACATGTACTTCTGGAACATGGCGAAGGTGACCATTGCCCAGGTCCACGGTTTCGCCATCGCCGGTGGCTGTGAACTGGCGATGATGGCTGACCTTGTTGTCGCCGCGGACGATGCCCAGCTGGGACACCCGGGGCTTCGGGGTATGGGCACGAGTCGAACCGGGGTCATCTGGCCCCTCGTGATTGGAATGCGCAAGGCCAAGGAGTTGTACCTCACGGGCGACCCGGTCACGGGTACCGAGGCGGAGGATATGGGCATGATCAATTACGCATGGCCCGGCGATGAAATGGAGGACCGGACTATCGCCCTGGCGGATCGCATCACAAATATGACCGCAGACAACCTGGCTATCCTCAAGCTCAACATGAATCGCTTCTACGAGAACATGGGCATCTACTCGTCCGTCCGCTCAAGCACGGACCTGGACGCA
Source organism: Dehalococcoidia bacterium (assembly GCA_030747175.1). GTDB lineage: Bacteria > Chloroflexota > Dehalococcoidia > Lucifugimonadales > Lucifugimonadaceae. The sequence continues at coordinate 21,776 of JASLLE010000017.1, forward strand.
GCCGGCCAGTTCACGGAGCACTCATACACATGGCAGGACACGATGAAAGAGGGCGGCTTCCGTGCCGCGGTGGCCTGGCGCGACAAGCCTTATGGCGACTACAGCGCCAGCCCCCGGGAGTAGACGGGGGTTGCGATCACGTCAATACTCAGGCCGCCAGCGGGGTTTCGACGACGGCTTTTCGCAAACTGACGTGCGCGTAAATCGGGCCGAATTCACTCTTCAAGTTCGCAACGATCTGAGGGATGCCGCGAGTTGTGATCTTCGTTCCCGCCGGTTGGACGGTCGATGCTGGAGAGATCTCGACACTGAAGCCTGCTGCCGCGAATTCACCCCGGATGTGATCACCGATCCGTCCGACCAGCGTGTTCAGAACCAGTAAGGATTCGGCGTCCACCCCGCCGATCGGACGACGCTGTGCGGTGGAGAGAAGCTCAAGTGCAACCGCCCGGTTCATGCCGTAGTAGACGCTGCCCTCGATCTGCCCGTTGACTCGCAGGAACACGGAAAGATCCTCGGACGTGGCCTCGTCCTCTCTCACCTCTCCGCCCTCCATCTGGACATCAATGTCGAGCTCGGATTTGAAGACCCGGGCGGTGGACCGAACGAGCGCGAACACCATCCTTTTCCGGTCCCTCACACTTTCCGGCGTGTCGGCCTCGCTTGCTGGGTCAGGTTTGGATGCGGCCGCAGGCTCGGGCGGCGGCTCAGGAGTTGTCGCGGGCGCTTGTGTGACCGCAGGCGCGCGTTCGCCGGCCGTCGCGTATCCGGGACCGGCGAGTTGCGAGGTGTGCAACGGCCGCACCAGGCCATCGGCCTCGAGAGTCGAGCAGGCCAACCTGACTTCACGCTCATTCAGCCCGAGCCCGGCGGCCATGTCCAGGGTGGTGGGCGGTGGATTGCTGCGGTCCTCGTAAGCCCTGACAAGATCAACGACCGCCTTCAGGAGTTCTTCCGGGACGGGACTGGATTTTTCGGCAACCGGGAGGGAGTAACTCCGTGTGGACCCGTCCTCTGCCAGGGACACTACGAGGAGGCCGCGTCTCTCGAGTTTGCGGCAGGCACGTTCGATGACCTCGGCAGATTCACCGAGACGTGAGGCAATATCTTCGGCAATCGGAGCGGGATTGTTCCGGTCTTCGTAAGCCTGCAGCAGACCCATCACCGTCCTCAGCAGCTCGTCAGGTATGCGGCTCAGAGGCTCCGGGCGAAGTTCGCCGATCAATTTGCTCCCCCTGTTTCGTATGCAGTTCACTTATCCTGCTACCCCGGGAGATCGGATTTGCGGATGAACGACCCGGATGAGATGACCCGATCGGATACCGGGAGTGGGTGTGTTCTGCCACCGGGACGGGATAACCGGGGTCGGCGATTCAGGCGGCGATGGCGTCGACGGCTTGCGCTTCACGCAGCACGACATGAACCACGATGGGGCCGTGCCGGCCTTCCAGAGTGGCGACGACCTGCCGAACCCCGAGCGTGGTGATCTTCATTCCAGCTGGCTGAACGGTGGCCGCCGGATGGACATCGATGAAGTACCCCGATGCCCCCAGCTCACTCCGGGCAAGGGCGACGATGCGGTCTGCCAGCATGTTCAGGATGCGAAGGCCCGGCTGGTTGATCGACGTGATGTGGCGCCGGGCAACTTCACCGATCAGGGCCCGGGCGACGTTCCGGCTCAGGCCAAAGCAGATGCTGCCCTGGTATTGACCGTTGACTCGAACGAAAACCGATAGATCTTCGGTCGTCGCCTGGTCGTCCCGGATTTCGCCCCCGGCAAGCCTGAGATCAACTTTGAAATCCGACCTGAAGACAGCAGCCGTGGCACGCAACAGGCCGTTCACGATCCTGTCCCGGGTACCTGTTTCGTTAACCGGCGCCGGCGATCGCGCCTGCCGTGAAATGGTGTAGCTCGGGTTTGTGTGTTCCGACGTCTTCTGTGACGCCCGCACCAGGCCGTGAGACTCAAGGAGCGCACACGCCCGATTGATCGACCCCTCGGTCTGTCGCAACTTGACGGCTAACTGTTCCGCCGTGGGCGCGGGGAATCCGCTCTCCTCCGCGGCGCGTATGAAGTCGACGACCGACTTCATCAGTTCCGGCGGAACCGTATTCGCGTCGGCGGTATTCCCGGATTTCGAGCTTCCGGACTCCATGCAACCCCTCCCCGGCCACCACTCCCAGGCGGTTCTCTGATGTGCGAACCAGTGCGCCGGATGACGACGTTTCGTCCCTGGTATTCACGAGCAGAGCAAGTGTCAACACCCTGATGATCCGTGGACGGAACCGTGGTGACACCGGGGAACGTCCCAGTCGAACCGTCGTTATCACCCTGTGGAATAGGTACAAACCGCTACGGGGAAGTCTCGCCGGTGGGGTGGACGATCGGGGAAAGCCGCCCGTTTCTCCTCCTCCGCGTGTTCGGCGGGGGATCGAAAACGGATCTGCAGAGAGCAGCGCGCGGCGGCGGTCGTCCTTCTGCGGAAGGACCATCCCTCGCTCCGCCTTCTCCCGCCGGGAGACGGGCCAGAGCCCGTCGAAAGGTTGAGGGACAAGCCTTTGCGGTGTTGGCGCCTGTCATGGCGCTCCGCGCGGCCGGGCGAAAAAAAAGCGCCCCTGCGGTCCACATGAGTGGGGGGTGGGCAGGGGCGCCAGGAGCAACCCTGGGGGAACAGGGCTGACCCGGACATTAGCGTTTCCCAGCCGTCCCCCATAGCTAAACGCGATGCGGATTTAAACGGTTACGGATAGTTTTCCCGGTTCGATCGTCCGGATCAATCGCCCGGATCAGGTGCCCGCGATGGCCTCGGCGATCCGTTCCTCGGCTATCGCACAGTATTCCGCAGACGTGTCGTATCCGACGTAGCGTCTTCCGGCGATCGCGGCCGCAATCGCGGTTGCGCCCGTGCCTATGAAGGGATCGAGGACCACATCTCCGGTGAATGTGTATAGCTGGATCAGCCTGCGCGGCAGTTCGACCGGGAATGGGGCGGGGTGGCTGGCGCGTTTCGCTGACTGGGGGCTGAAGCGCCAGACAGATTTTGTGGACTCCAGAAAATCTTCTTTGCCGATCGTGTTCTCACTGCCGTTTGGCGCTCGCCTTCCGAAACCCGTCTTCGGGTGCGGCTTTTGGAAAATCAGAATGTACTCATGCGTGTCCCGGAGCGTGGGGTTTGAGGCCGACATCCAGCTTCCCCATGCGGTCGATGTTCCGGCCCCGGCGCCCTTGTCCCATATGATCTCGCCACGCATCTGGAAGCCGGTTTCGGCGGCGTCTGCAATGACGTAGGCGTGTAGCGGGATGTAGGGCTTGCGGCCAAGGTTCGCCACGTTCACGCATGCCCGGCCGCCCGGCGCCGTCACGCGCCATGTCTCCGCGAGCACCCGGCGCAGCAGGTCGCGGTAATCGTCCATCGTCAGGTCTTCGTCGTACTCCTTGCCAACGTTGTAGGGCGGCGACGTGACCATCAGGTGCACGCTGCCGTCCGGCAACTCGTGCATGTCTTCGCTGCTGTGGGCGTATATCCGGTCCAGGGAATCTTCTGGAGCGGTCTGCTCTACGCCGACGTTTGAGGCGTCGATCTCGGGCTGGAAAGCGCGCGCGTAATAGGCCGATGCATCGTGCGATATCCGGCCGCCCGCGCCGAACGAGCTGGTACTCGTCGCTTTACGTCTGGCGGGTGAGTCACGGGTTGACATAGACGTCTTAATCCGCCGATCCAACCGGGTCAGACGCCGGTGATTCCGTGGTTGCTCCCGGGACGGAATTCGAACCGGAACCCTCAAAACTCGCGTCCATGATCTCCAGCAGGTCTTTTGCCGTCTTCGTGTCTTCCACGCCTTTCGATCCGATCCCCTCTTCCATCATCTGGAGGCAGAATGGGCAGGACATAGAGACCGATTCGCCGTCCGTCTCAAGGAACTGGTCGGTTCGCATGTGATTGATGCGGGTTCCCTCTTCCTCCATCCACATCCGGCCGCCGCCGGCCCCGCAGCAGAAGCCACGCTCCTTGCAGCGGTTCATCTCGATAACCTCCAACCCCGGGATCGCCGCCGCGATCCGTCTCGGCGCATCGTAAATACCGTTGTGACGCCCGAGGTAACAGGAATCGTGATACGTCGTCTTTTCCGCGCTCACCGTCGCCAGCGCTCGCAGCTTGCCGTCATCGATCAGTCCCGCCATGTACTCCGAGTAGTGCTGCACATCGAACACGCCGCCGAATTGCGGGTACTCGTTCTTCATCGTGTTGAAGCAGTGCGGGCATGTCGTCAGTATCGTCTTCGGATTGATCGCCTTGAGCGTCCCGATGTTCGTTTCGGCGAGGATCTGGAACAGGTACTCGTTGCCCATGCGCCGGGCCGGGTCGCCCGTGCAGGTCTCCGAATTGCCCAGCACGGCGTAGTTGACGCCCGCTTTCCTGAGGATGGATGCGGCGGCCCGTGTCACCTGCACGTTTCGGTCCACTAGCGCACCGGTGCAGCCGACCCAGAGCAGTACGTCCGCGTTCGGGTTCTCTTCGATCGTCGGGACGTCCTGCCCCTCCATCCAGCTTGTGCGGGTCAGGGTCGTACCCTGCCAGGGGTGCCCGCGCTGCTCAAGGTTCAGCAGCGCCGCCTGTGCGGTCTCGGGAAGGCGTGACTCCTCAAGGACGAGGTAACGGCGCATGTCCACAATCGTGTCGATGTGGTTGATAAATACCGGGCAAGCCTCGACACACGCCCCGCAGGAAGTGCAGGACCAGAGCACGTCCTCCGTGATCACTCCGCCCGTCATCGCCGGCTCGGCGGGTGGCGCGCTCTCGTCCTCCGGCATCGCCAGCAGAACCGGCGCTCGCTCCGCCATGAAAACCTTCATGTCCTGCACCACGCCGCGCGGGGAAAGCGGTTTCTCGGACGCCCACGCCGGGCACTGTTCCTCACAGCGCCCGCAGTTTGTGCAGGCGTCAAAGTTCATGTTCTGCCACCACGTGAAGTCCGTGATGTCCTTTGCACCGAAGGTCTCAAGCGTCTCGAAATCGCCCATCGGTTTGAGCGCGCCGCGCGACTTTCTGGGCCGAAGGAAGATGTTGGCCGGGCTGACCATGATGTGCGACAGGTGCTTGTAGCCGACTGCGATGTATACGAACCCGGCGGTGAAGATGGCGGCGTGGGACCACCACATGACGGCCTGCAGGTCTTTCATGCCGGAGGCGGAGAAGCCGATCCCGTCGAGCCCTTTGGCGAACGCCCAGCCGACGGGAGACCAGCCGGCGACGCCCGGGTCGTAGAACCTTGTGTCCGCGGGGTTGAGTTCGGTGGCGCCGATCCGTGCGCCTTCGACCAGGAAACCGGTCAACAGGATCAACCCGAGGTATCCGAGAACGATGGCGTTATCGGAGTAGGAGTGGAGTCGATTGGGGCGCACGACGTAGCGGCGAATCGCCGCCATCGTTAGACCGATCGTCGCCAGTACGCCGCCGAATATGTCCCATGTGAAACCGAGGGCGACCCGGTACTCCACGGTCGGAAACTCCCGGTGGAGGTACTTCTCGACGTTGAACTCGATCGCCGCGATCGTTGTCGCGACGAGGAGGATCATGAAGCCCCAGAAGATGGAGAAGTGCATGATCCCCGGGTAAAGCTCACGCTTCATGAACTTCCTGTGGGTCAGTAGATCGACCACGCCCAGCCCGATGAACTCACGGACGCGGGGGCCCATCGGTCCGAAGTCTTCGATGGGCTTGCCGAGTCGCCACATGAGTGACCGCCGGCGGATGCCGTACACAATCGCCGCCAGGACGATGGGCGCAGCCAGGTAGACGAGGATGGCTGGCAGCGGGTAGCCGATGTTCCAGAAATCCTCACGTCCGGGGGGCATTCATGCTCCTCAAGTCTTCGGGGTGTTGAGCGTTGGTGATAACACGCCGTTCATGCCAGAACATCGGGCGACGGACTGGCATCCGCCGCCGCTCGTCTTTCTCCTTCCGTGGAAGGATCAGGATGCCGACCGAGAGACTCGGAATCGGGCATGAGGACAAAGACAGAACCGCCTCAATACCTCTTGCGTGCGTGTTCCCCTTCGGATCAGACGAAAGCGTACCCGTTGCCCGCGCGTAAGGTAAGGGCGTTAATTGAGGCCGAGAACAAGTGCGGCGGTGGCGAGCCACAGCATGATGGTCACCAGGAGTGCCGGGTCTCGCACCAGCAACTCCTCCGGGGATTCACCCATGTCTTTCCGATATCCCAGGTACAGGTAGCGGAACAGCCCGTAGGCCACGAACGGGACGGTCAGCATCATGGAGTTGTTGTCCGGGAGGTTTACGTCCGGGAGGAAACTTCCGCTGAATGAGTAGAGCGTGTACGCCATGAGGGTGGTCGGCGCGACGACCGCCACCAGCCGGTCGATAAGCTCGACGTTGTACTCGCCGAGGATGGGCCGCTGGCGTGTGGCGTTTGTGCCGGCGGAGACCAGTTCCGCCCGGCGCTTTATTAACGCTATCAACAGCGCGCCGGAGGCCGTACAGACGTAAAGCCAGGGCGAGATGGTCAACTGGAGTTCGATCTGGTCCGGTCCGTCCCCCAGTTTGAAGCCGTTGATCGCTTCCGAACCGGCCACCGCCCGCAAAACGAACCCGGCCGCGACGGTCGCCACATCAAGGATTACCGCGCTCTTCAAGATCAGGTTGTAGGCCTGTGAGAGGCCGAAGTACCCCAGGACGACCAGGCCGAAAGAGGTGCTGACGGCAAACCCGGCGGCGACGGCGCCGATCAGCAACACTATCGCCGCGCCCCACGCGACGCCGGCCGGCACGATGCCCGACGCTATCGGCCGGAATCGCTTGTCCGGGTGCGCCCGATCACGCTCGGCGTCGAACAGATCGTTGACGATATAGACGACGCCGCTCACGATGACGAAGACCAGCGTTGCCGCTACGCTGGTCGCCACGAGGCGGATCATGCCCTCGACTTGGTCCTGATCCCACCATTTGTTTACGGTGAAAAACAACGCGACCAGGACAAGCCCGTTCTTGGGGGCCTGTCTCGGCCGCATCGACCGGATAATTCCGTACAGGACAGCCGCCGGCGAGCCGGGGCGGCGATCTGTCGCAGGAGCGCTTGCCATCAATCGGATGATACCGGACAGCACCCCCGCCACACATACCGAATTCAGGAACCGATCCCCGCATCGTACGGTTGTGTGTGGAGTTCGGCGGGCGCCCTGTACCCGCCGTCCTGATGCCGGGGTGGCGGCGTGAGCCCGCGCAGACGATTACGACTCGACCGGTTGATGGTCGATAAGGGCCTTGCCGGGACGCTCGAAGAGGCGCGAGCGCTTGTGATGGCGGGCGATGTTTCCCTGCCGGGAACTCACGGCCGGCCCACCGCGGGGCAGGGTGTGAGGGAGAGCCAGGAGATCGCTCTGCGGTCACGGCCACGGTTCGTTTCGCGCGGCGGGGAAAAGCTGTCTCACGCGCTGGGGTGTTTCGGCGTCGATCCCGCGGGCATGACCGTGCTGGATGTCGGGGCGTCGACCGGCGGCTTCACGGACTGCGTCCTCCAGAACGGCGCCGCCCGCGTGTATGCGGTGGATGCCGGGCGCGCGCAACTCCATTCGCGACTGGTCGCGGATGACCGGGTCGTGTCGATGGAGGGAGTGAACGCGCGTGATCCGTTTCCCCTCCCGGATCCGGTCGATCTCATCGTGGGTGATGTGTCGTTCATATCCCTGCAGGTCATCCTGCCGCCGGTGTTCGAGCACCTGCGACAGGGGGGGCGGGCGATAGTGTTGTTCAAGCCGCAGTTCGAAGCACGACGGGAGGAGGTCCCGCGCGGCGGCGTCATCCGCGACCCGGCGTTCAGGGCGCGCTTGTTAGGGCGATTCGTCGCGTGGTTGACGGGAAACGGGATCCGAATTCGGGGATTAACCCGGTCGCCGATTCTCGGGGACGCCGGCAACGTCGAATTCTTGTTCTGGCTTGAGCCGCCGGATTCCCGCGCGCGGGCCATGATCTGTGCGCGTCCATGCGAACATTAAGAATAGCGCGCCGTCCGGGATTGCCAGGGGGATGAAGGAAAAAATCGCGTAAAGAACGGACTATCGGATGAAACCCCGGCGGGGGTACCATAGGGTTGCTCTCGGCGACGTAATTCCCGGCCCCCGCAAGCGCGGCGGCGCCACGGGAGCAGCGCACCGCAAGGTCAATTGCCGCATCCCACCCGGCCCTACCAGATTGACGGTGACAGGCCCCGAGAGGCCTGTGGAGTCGTCGGCGTCTACGCGCCGGGCGACGATGTTGCCAATGTCGCTTATTTCGGGCTGTTCGCATTGCAGCATCGCGGTCAGGAGTCGGCGGGGATCGCGACGGCGGACGGCCGGAACATGGTGCTCCATACCGCCATGGGCCTTGTCGCACAGGCGTTTCGGGAAGAAGACCTGGAACGCCTGACCGGTCACATCGCCATCGGCCACACCCGGTATTCCACGACCGGAGCGCCCCGGCGATCAAATGCACAGCCGATCGTCGCCCACGGCGAAAACGGGCTGACCCTGGCGCTGGGGCATAACGGCAACGTGATTAATGCGGCGCCCCTGCGCACCGAACTGGAAGAGTGGGGATCCAACTTCACCGGCACTTCCGATACCGAAGTGATTGCCGAGATGTACGCAAAGGCGCCCGCGACTACATGGGAAGAACGCTCGGCGTACTGCATGCGACGCCTCAAAGGCGCCTATTCGCTGGTGATAATGACGAAAGACCAGCTGGTTGGCGTTCGTGATCCGCTCGGGATTCGTCCCCTCTGCATCGGCAAGTTCGGCGAGGGTTACATCCTGGCTTCCGAAAGCTGCGCCATAGATCATGTCGGCGGCGAATTCATCAGGGAGGTCGAACCCGGCGAGACTATCGTGATCGACGAGAACGGATTCGAGTCATTCACGTGGTCCGGCGCACGCGAGAAGCACGCGATGTGCATCTTTGAGCACATCTATTTCGCCCGGCCAGACAGCATCCTCAACGGTAACCTGAGCCAGGCAACTCGGGCCGATATGGGCGCCGAGTTGGCCCGGGAGCATCCCGCAGAGGCTGATATGGTGATCGGCGTGCCGGATTCGGCGATTCCCCACGCCGTTGGCTACGCGAACGAGATCGGCATCCCTTACGGGGAGGGTCTTGTCAGGAACCGTTACGTCGGGCGTACATTCATTCAACCTTCCCAGCGCATGCGGGACATCGGCGTGGGCATGAAGTTCAACGCGCTGCCTGAAGTGATCGCCGGGAAACGGCTGGTCGTGGTCGAGGACAGCATCGTTCGCGGTACCACCAAGTCACGTGTCGTGAAACTGCTTCGCAATGCCGGCGCCGCCGAAATCCATGTCCGGATCGCCTCTCCGCCCATCGTTTCCACCTGTCATTTCGGCGTCGATATGGCGACCCTGGACGAACTGATCGCTGCTCGGAAGTCGGTGGACGAGATCAGGGAGGCGATCGGCGCCGACTCGCTCGGGTATCTGAGCGTCGAGGGGTTGAGAAAATCGGTCCAGGCCGGGCCCGGAACCTTCTGCAACGGTTGCTTCACCGGGAAGTACCCCATCCCGGTCCAGCTCGAGATGGACAAGTTGGAGTTTGAAGGGGTGGGCGCGGCCAACGATTAGCCGCGCGTGGGTCCGGTTTATCCTGCGGACACCGGAATTTCCCGGAACGCTATGAATTCGGCCAATCCCGGACTCCGAATCTCTTCGTAAATGACTTTCGCCCGAAGCTGGGGCGTAATAAGCTGAACCCGTTGTCGACCCCCGGCGTTTGTCCGATTCTCTAAACGCCAGGATATCTCCCAGACCCCTTGAATCATGAGGTAGTGGCCGCACCTATATGACCGCCAACACCTACCGGGCAGCGGGAGTCGATCTAGACGCCGCGAGCGCGCTCAAGGATCGCATTAAATCAGCCGCCGGAGTGACTTTCGGCGGTCGCGTAATTGGTCGGCCGGGCTTTTTCGCCGGCGTATACGAGCGCTCTCCCGGCGACGATCTGCTGATGGCCGCCAGCGCCGATGGGGTGGGGACGAAGATCGCCGTCGGTCAGGCCGCCGGGAAATACCGCGGCCTCGGGATGGACCTGGTTAATCACTGCGTCAACGACCTGCTGACGACCGGCGCACGCCCTGCCTTCTTCCTGGACTACATCGGCCTCGGTCACGCCGAGCGGGAAGACGCCGTTGAGATTGCGGAAGGAATGGCGCAGGCCTGCGCCGCGGCTGGATGCGTGCTTCTTGGCGGAGAGACCGCGGTCATGCCGGGGCTGTATGCGGGAGACGATCTCGATGTCGTGGGATTCATCGCCGGATACGTGCAGCGTTCGGATCTCCTCGGTAGTGAAGATGCCGAGATCGGCGACGTATTGATCGGCGTACCCTCCAACAGCCCGCACACCAACGGCTACTCGCTCATCCGCCGAGTATTCGATACAGACAACCATCCGGCCGTGTTGAACGAGACCGAGTGGTCGCCGGACCTGGGACGATCTCTCGGGGACGCTCTGCTGGAACCTCACCGGAGCTACCTCGACGTGCTCACGCCGGTTCTCGGGATGATCCGGGGCATGGCGCACATAACCGGCGGCGGCGTGTTCGAGAACATCCCACGCTCGCTCCCGGAGGGCTTTGGGGCCGACATCGATCTATCGAGCTGGGAGGTTCCGCCGCTTTTCCGCCTGATCCAGGAGCAGGGCGATGTTGACCGTGACGAGATGTTCCGCGTCTTCAACATGGGCCTCGGCATGGTGCTGCTGGCATCGTCAGACCGGGCGGCCGAGATTATGGACCTGGTACCCGATTCCTGGATTGCGGGCCGGGTCGTTGAGCGTGAAGCGGGCGTGGAACAGGTAGCCCTTATTTAATCGGTGGCCGGCGATTCGGTCACAACGGACGGATCTCGAAATCTATGCGGGGTCCGTATGAAACGCAGTAACCGCACATCAGAAGGAACGACACCGTTGGCCTTCGCCCTACTGAGCCCGTACGACAAAACAGGACTGGTTGAGTTCGCTCGCGTGATCCAGTCTGCCGGTTATGACCTCGTTTCGACCGACGGGACACACGCCGTGCTGGACGGCGCTGGACTGCCTGTGAAACAGGTCGCTGAGGTGACCGGTTCTCCGGAAATCCTGGACGGCAGGGTCAAGACTCTCCATCCCGTAATCCACGGAGGACTGCTCGCACGGCGATCCAATCCGGATCATGTGGCTCAGTTGGAAGAGCACGACATCCAGCCGATCGACATAGTCGTCGGCAACCTCTACCCGTTCCGGGAGACTATTTCAAAGCCCGACGTGACGCTGGAAGATGCCCTGGAAAACATCGACATCGGTGGTCCCACCATGGTGCGTGCGGCGGCAAAAAACTACCCGGATGTCGTGATAGTCGTGGACCCGGACGACTACGAGCGCGTTGGCGAGTGGCTGACCGGCGACGGTGTGTCACTGGAAGACCGACGCATACTCGCCGCAAAGGCCTTCCAGCATGTCGCCCTGTACGACACCGCGGTCGCCAGCTACCTGCGGGACGTGCCTGCTGAAGATCCGGCGGAACAGCTCTTCCCGGAAGAGTTCACCGCCGGATTCAAGCGCCGTGGCGTGCTCCGATACGGCGAAAACCCGCACCAGCCCGGAGCGATCTACGCCCGGGATGGCGAAGCGGGAACAGGAATTGCCGCCGCTGAGCTACTCCACGGCCGGGCGATGTCCTACATCAATTACCTGGATGCCGACGCCGCATGGACATCCGTGGCGATGCTCCCGTCCACCGCTGTCTCGGTCGTCAAGCACGCCAACACCTGCGGACTGGCGATGCACGCGGACCAGACCGAGGCATACAGACGGGCGTTCGAAGGCGACAGTGTCTCCGCATACGGCGGTATCGTCGGGTTCAACTCGCCCGTTACGGCGGAGACCGCCGAAGCGATGCGGCCCGTGTTCTACGAGGTGGTCGCGGCACCGGACTACGAGCCAGAGGCGCTCAAAATTCTCAAGCGAAAGTCCAGAAACCTGCGCCTGCTCAAGGTGAAGCCAGAGTCGTCGCACGGGTTGGGCCTCCACACAGTGTCCGGCGGCCTGCTATTGCAGGTGGCCGACAGAGCCGAAGACGATTTCAACACCTGGAACGTGGTAACAGAAAGGCAGCCGACGGACCGGGAACGTACTGACCTGGAGTTCGCGTGGCACGCCGGGCGGCTCATCAAGTCCAACGCGATCGTCCTTGTCAAAGACCAGGCGATCGTGGGGATGGGCGCCGGGCAGCCCAACCGCGTGAACAGCGCCTTCCTGGCCGTGCGGGCAGCGGGCGACAAAGCGTCCGGATCTGTCCTGTCCTCCGACGCCTTCTTCCCCTTCGCCGACACAATCGAACTTGCCGCAGAGGCGGGCGTGAAAGCCGCGATTTCGCCGGCGGGTTCGATCCGTGACGACGAGGTCATAGAAGCCGCTGACAGGCTCGGGATGGCGCTCATCATGACCGGCAACAGGCATTTCCTCCACTGAATGGCCGCCAGCGTCGACATAGTCATCCCGGTCCTCAATGAGGAAGTTGCGCTGCCCCGCTGTGTCGAAACACTGTCTGCGTTTATTGAAGAACACCCGGGACGGGACTGGCAGATCACGGTCGCCGACAACGGCTCAACGGATCGGACCCAGGAAGTCGCAGCGGAACTCGCAGAAAAGGGCTTCCCCATACGCATCACCCGGCTTGAACAGCGCGGACGCGGTCGCGCGCTCAAGAAGGCGTGGCTGGAGAGCGAAGCCGATATCCGCTTCTACATGGATGTCGACCTCTCGACACGTCTCGACGCGTTGATGCCGCTAATCGAAGCGCTTGAGTCAGGCGAGTACCAGGTCGGTACCGGGTCTCGGCTGATGAGAGGCTCCGAGGTGGTCGGCCGCAAGCTCCAGCGTGAGATCACGTCACGGGTCTATAACCTGGTGCACCGGGTGATGTTCTTCTCGCCTTTCAAAGACGCCCAGTGCGGCTTCAAGGGCATCACACGAGAGGCCGCCGAGGCCTGCCTTCCCCTGGTCAAGAACAACAACTGGTTCTTCGACACGGAGCTTCTCATCATCGCCGCCAGATCCGGCTTCAAAATCAAATCACACCCGGTTCACTGGGAAGACGATCCCGATACCCGGGTAAATGTGACCTCTACGGTTGCCGAAGATATCAAGGGGTTGCTGAGACTGAGGTTCGGTGGAGTGCCGAGGGCTACTCGCCGATGAACGACGGGCGAACCTTGACCCCCCCGTGCAGGCCTAGATAGAGTGACGCAACCTCCTGTGGGTACGCGCCGGAATGAATGTGGCTTCGTGTGCGTGCTCCCGGACACTCCCGTGTTTCCAGTGTTGAACGAGCCGCACAGGCGCCGATGACTAATCGCGATCCCGAAATATCCCGAGCGTTGGTGCTCGGCCATACGGCCGACATCGAGCTTCATCGCGCCCGGGAGATTCTCCGCAACGAGTCGATCAACCCCGAGGTTGTTATGGAGTTCTCGCCCGAAAGGGCGGGCGTGCTGGCCGGTATCAACGACGTCAAAAGCTTGCTCAATCGGAATCTGCCGGAGACGGGACGCGAAGTGTGGGCGCTCGACGAGGCGAGCGGATTCGACGAAAACGAAGTGGTGCTCCGGGTTCGCGGACCGTACGCCTCGTTCGGTCTTTACGAGACCGCCATAAACGGCACCCTCTCTTCAAGCGCCGGTTGGGCGACCGCGGCGCGGGAGTGCGTCGATGCGGCCGACGGCGTGCCGGTTGTTTCCCTGGGCGCGCACCATGTTCATCCCAGCGTGGTCGGCGTGATGGACTATTCGGCGGTGACCGGCGGCGCCAGTTCCTGTTCTTCCGTCCTCGGGGCTCGGCTATCCGGCGTTACGGCGTCGGGAACGATGGCGGCGGCGCTTGTCATCGTGATGGGCGACACCCGGTCAGCGGTCGAAGCGTTTGATCGCAACATGCCGCCGGAGGTTCAGCGTGTGGCGGTCGTTGGGACGATCGGCGACGAGACGGTCGAGGCGATCGAGGTCTCCCGCATGTTACGGGACCGGCTGCGTGGAGTGAGGCTGGAGACGGCGCCCTCGCGCGGCGGTGTGACCCCGGATCTTGTTCATGAACTCCGGGCGCGACTGGACCAGGCCGGCTACAACCACGTGGATATTTTCGTCAGCGGCGATCTGGATCCCGAACAAATTCAGGCGTTCACGGACCAGAGCGCGCCGGTAGCGGCGTTCGGCGTCGGGTACTACATCGGCGCGGCGCAGCCGATCAAATTCCAGGCGGAGATCAAGGAACTCGAAGGCCGGCCGGTGGCTCGCCGGGGCTTCGTCCCGGGCATAACGCTGAACCCGCGCCTGACCCGGGTGCTCTAAAGCGCCGGCGGTTAGGCCGGCCGGACCGCGCCGCTCCCGGCAAGGGTGATGGCGGATCCGAGTCACGATTCGGATCGTGCGCTGCGCCCACAGCACTGCTGGCCGGACGCATTATTCCGCCAGTGTGCCGGTCAATCTGATCCGCAGCACCCGTTCACTTTCGGGCGTCACGCGCGCCCACTCGGCAATCCGTAATCCGGCGATCCATGCGATCCCCCGCTCGCACTCCATGATCGGGACGCGATCACGCCAGGACCGGGGGACTCCGGCGTTCACGAACAGGTCCTTGAGACGCGTGTCGCCGTCCATGCCGAGCGGTTGGAATCGATCACCTTCGCTCCGGTTGCGCAGCGTTACGGCGCCGCCTATGGCGTCGGCGTCGGCGTACTGGAACATGTCTGATGCGGTGTCCAATGCGTCGGGCCTTTCGATCAACTCCGCCTCCAGGATCTCACCCCCGGGAAATTCCACGCGCCCGGGGACCGACATTTCAACGGACCCGATAGGTTCTGGATACGGGACATTTTCCTGCCCGACCGGCGCGAACATCACCGTATGGGTCCGTGTCTCGAATCGAATTCCGTGCGGCAGGTCGAGCGACCGACCGGCCCCGGCCTCCGCCAACCGGTCCATATCGGTGATGTGTGATCGATGGAGGTCAATCGACGTGCCCGCCGCCTCGACAAATGCCCGGCGCAACAGGGATCGCCTGAGCGCCGGACGGGTGATCTTCAGGAGTGCACGATCAAGCGTCACGGTGTGAGCGCCCTGTGCATCCGGGTCGGAGTTGTCGAGTACGTGTTCCCACAGCTCGTCGACCACCTCCTCCAACGCGGCGAGTTGTTCCGCAGCCGTGTCTGACAGCCGGGTGATCGACTCAGCGACGCGCGGGTTGATCGCTTCCAGCTCCGGCATCACGTTCAGACGAAGACGGTTCCGGGCAAAAGTCGTTGACTCGTTACTGACGTCGAGTCGGGGGACGATTCCGCGCTCACGGCAGTACTCTTCCGTGTCCTCGCGGTGAAGTCGCAGAAGGGGTCGAATCACGCTGAGAGAACCTCCGCCCCAGCGACGCGGCGTCTGCGACACGAGTCGCATCCCGCGGACGCCGGCGAGCCCTGAACCCCGCACCATGTGCAGGAGCACCGTTTCGGCCTGGTCGTCCAGCGTGTGGCCGGTGATGACCGCCTGCGCGCCTTCTTGTTCGGCGGCACGCCCGAGAAATCCGTATCGCAGGCGTCGCGCTGCGTCTTCTACAGACAGTCGATTATCTTTTGCGTACGCCGCGACGTCGGCGCCATCTCCAAGAAAAGTCAGGCCGCGTTGTTCTGCTGCTACCCGCACGTACTCTTCGTCTGCGTCGGACTCAGCGCCCCGCATCCGGTGATTGAAATGGCAGGCGATTGCCCTCGGTCCGCCGGTTTCGCTGATCGCCCACAGCGCGTCGAGGGCGGTCATCGAGTCGGCGCCGCCGGACACCGCGACCAGTACGGGCCGTTCCGTGTCTACCCCGGCCTCCTGCAGCGCCGCGTTTATGGTGGCTCGGACCGCGAGAACGTGCTCGGGGTCCGCTCCCGATGTACCGGAGTTCGAGAGCGTCACAGGGCCGGCGTCGCCTCTTGCGTCGTGACCCAGCGTCTTGCCCTGACCCGCACGATCTTATTGCCCGTCATTTCGACAACCTGGAATCGAACCGGTCCGGACCTGACCCGGTCACCAACCCTGGGCAGGCGTTGGATCCGGTCCAGGAGAAATCCAGCGATCGTCTGGTAATCGCCGTCCGGGATTTCCAACTTGAGCCGGTCGTTTGCGTCTTCGATGGAAAGCGCTGCGTCCAGTTCGAAGGTGTTGGCGTCCAGGGTGATGAAACGGTCGTCCGGTTTGAGCCCCTCCTCGCCGGTGGCGCCGATCGCCTGCTCTACGATCTTGGTCAAAGTGACAAGTCCGGCGATACCGCCAAATTCATCGACAACGAGAGATATTTTGTGGCCCGTTTCCTGCATGTCCTGGAAAAGCTCGTCCTGTTTCTTGGTCTCGGGAACGAACAGCGTCGTGCGCATCAGTCCCGTGATCGGGGCTTCGTCCTTGAGATCGCCACCGGCGATGGATTGCAGGACGTCTTTCACAGACAGGATGCCGACTACGTCGTCGTGATCCTCGTCGAATACCGGGAACCGCGTGTGGGGATTCTTGGCGTAGATCTCCATGAATCCGGCGACGCTCGTGCCCACCTCGACCCATTCGATTTCGTTCCGGGGCGTCATTACGTCACGGACCTCGGACTCGCCAAATCGGAATATGTTTTCCAACATCTCCCCCTGGCTTTCCTCCACCGTGCCTTCCGCCTCTCCGACGTCGATCAACATCCGGAGTTCTCCCTCGGTGATGGTCGGCGTCATCAAGGCCTCTTTGCCGCCGAGCGCGTGCGTCAATACGCGAGGCACAAGCGTGAAGATCCAGACGAGCGGTCCCGTGACCCGCATCAGCAGGAGGACCGGTCGCGACACGACGTGGGACCAGCGTTCGGCGACGACGACTGCGACAGCTTTTGGCGTTAGCTCCGCCGCGACCACCACGATTACGGTTGCGCCGAGTGTGGCGACGGCCACAACGCCGGCCGAGTTGCCCCAGAGCTTGATAACGAGCGCCGTTCCGACGGCCGTGATGATGATGTTAAACGCGTTGCCGATGAGCAAAATAGTTCCGAAGAACTTGTTGTACTCATCGGTGATCTTGACGATCGCCTCGGACGACTGGTCGCCCTGTTCAGCGCGATGGCGGACCCGGAACCTGTTGACCGCGATGATTGCCGCTTCAGACGCGCTGATCAGAGCGCTACCGACAACGGCAGCGACGATGATCAATATCGACAGAGTCATCCCGCGTCTTCTCCTCGTCGGCCGTTCCGCCGTTGGGTGTCCGGCGGCGGCCGTGCTGAGAAGAGTTTATCGCAGTACGAATAAAGACCCCTTCACAGGAAGGGGCCTTTAAAAACGATTCATTGCCCGCAAAGGCCTGGTCTAGCTTTCGTCCTCTGACTCGGAAGAGTCGTCGGCCGAAACCGCGACGACCGGCTCCGGTGCAGGTTCCGGCGGCGCGTTTTTGGCCGCAACTGCGGCCCGGATTGCGGAATCGATCTCGTCCCTGGTAGCCGGTTCCCGCTTCAGGAATGTTCGGGAAGCCTCACGTCCCTGGCCCAGGCGAGTGTCACCGTAGGAGAAGAACGATCCGCTCTTCTTGAGGATCCCGTGCTCAACGCCGAGGTCGAGCAACGCGCCTTCCTTGCTGATGCCCTCCTTGAACAGGAACTCAAGCTCGGCGACACGGAACGGCGCAGCGACCTTGTTCTTGACGATTCGTGCCCGAACGCGGTTTCCGATGATCTCGGTACCGCTCTTGATCGCCTCCATGCGACGGAGGTCGATTCGCACAGAGCTGTAGAACTTGAGGGCACGTCCGCCCGGAGTCACCTCTGGATTGCCGAAGACCACGCCAACCTTCTCACGCAACTGGTTGATGAAGATCAGGGTGGTGCTGGTGCGTGCCACCGAACCGGTCAACTTGCGGAGGGCCTGAGACATGAGACGGGCCTGCAGGCCGATATGCGTGTCGCCCATCTCGCCTTCCTGCTCCGCCATCGGCACCAGAGCCGCAACCGAATCCACGACGATCACGTCGAGCGCGCCGGAGCGCACAAGGTAGTCGGTGATCTCAAGCGCCTGCTCGGCGGAATCCGGCTGTGAAACGAGCAGGGAATCGATATCGACCCCGATCGTCTTTGAGTAGGTGGGGTCCATGGCGTGCTCGGCGTCGATGTAGGCCGCGGTGCCGCCCATGCGCTGCGCTTCTGCGATCACGTGTGATGCCAGCGTCGTCTTGCCGGCGGACTCTGCGCCGAAGATCTCGACAACCCGGCCACGGGGAAGTCCGCCTATGCCCAGCGCCATGTCCAGAGCGATAGACCCGGTGGGGATGGCGTCGACATCCTGCCCACCCTGGTCGCTCAACTTCATGATCGCGCCGCGACCGAACGCCTTGTCGATCTGCGCCA
>JASLLE010000018.1 GCA_030747175.1 Dehalococcoidia bacterium
CAGAAACCTTCATGCCGACCACCCCAGAGGTGGCCGGACTAACATAATCCCTGGTATCGCTTCAGGGGGCAGGTCAAGGTGGCGGGCGCTGTGGAAAACGCCCGGTTACATGGTGCACTGCAACGGGCCAGCGCCGAACTCCAGGACATCAATAAACAAAAAACAGAACTGATGACCACCGTCGCACACGAGTTGCGAAGCCCGCTCACGGCCTTCAACGCTTTTATGGACTTGGTGCTGGATGGTACGGCGGGCGAAGTCCCCGAAAAACAACTTGATCTCTTGTTGAGAGCGTCCAGGTCTTCCGTACGGATGCAGAACATCCTGGATGTTTTTTCACATCTTGAGATGGCGGAAGACCAGACCGTGCCGCTGACGGTCACGATGTTCGATATCGAGATCCTGATCGCCAATGCTCTGGATCTCTTACAACCGGCTGCCAGGCATGGTCGCATCGAAGTCCAGTTCGAACCGTCCGGATCACTCCCGATGATCGAGGGCGATCGACAGGCTATCGACCAGGTGATCAGCAATCTGGTATCGAACGCCATCAAGTACAGCCATGAAGAGGGCGTCGTGTCGATAGATTGCGCAGCCCGCGGGGATGAGGTGATTGTTTCCGTCACGGATACGGGTTTCGGAATCTCGGCTGGAGACCAGGAACGATTGTTTGAGCGCTTCTACAGGGGCAGCGATCCTTCAAAACTCCTGATACGTGGCACCGGCCTGGGACTGTACGTTAGCAAAGGGCTTGTCGAGAGACACAACGGACGGGTGTGGTGCCGCAGCGAACTGGGCAGTGGATCAGCGTTTTCCTTTGCTCTTCCGTTTGAGCAACCGGCGGAGGAACCGGTCGCCGGGGACATTTCAATCGCCTGACAGACGGGATCCCCGCACAACCAGACAACGGCGGATGACTAAACGAGGGCGCGCCCGTCTCGTTTGACTAACCGACCTTCCACCACGACATCCGTGGGGTTAAACAGATCCTGGATGTCGTTCGCCGGATCCCCGGATACCGCCATCAGGTCAGCACTCAGGCCGGGCCGGATGGCGCCGGTCTCGGTCCCAAGTCGCAACGATTCAGCCGTATCCACCGTGGACGCCGCCAT
The DNA here is from genome assembly GCA_030747175.1 of Dehalococcoidia bacterium. GTDB lineage: Bacteria > Chloroflexota > Dehalococcoidia > Lucifugimonadales > Lucifugimonadaceae. The sequence continues at coordinate 1,113 of JASLLE010000018.1, forward strand.
CGCCTCCCAGTTGGTGAACCCGAGAAGCTCCACGAACGACCACGCGTTCGCGGCTGACTTATCGAACTCACCGTGCGCCATGCCCATGTCCAGGCCCGTCACAAACCGCACACCCCGTTCTCGCATGTCCCGCAGGACGACGTCATGTTCTTCTTCCGAGACCGTGGTGGCGGAGACGGCCCAGTGCGGGACGCGGGCAGGAACGTCCCCGGCCGCGATTCTTACGTCGCCGACCATGATGTGGCCCGTTGTCGGGTCCGCCCAGATGCCCTTGTCCGCCGCCATCTGCGCCATATCCGGATCGTATGCCAGGCCCTTGCTGAAGTCTGAATCAAACCATCTGGCGTGGATCAGGCAGTGGATCCCCGCCTCTATGCAGTTCCGAACCCCGACCGCGGCGAGGCAGTGTGAAACGATCTGCACGTTCAGTCGCTCCGCTTCGATCACCGCAGCCCGGAGGGTCTCCACCGGGTACTGGGCCGAGCGCGGGTTGGCCTGGGGGGTGAACATCCCGCCGGTGGACATGATCTTGATTAAGTCCGCTCCCATCTTGACCTGCGCCCTGATGGCGCGCACTACCTCTTCTGCGGTATCTGCCTCAGATCCGAAGAACCAGCAATGCCCTGAAGTGGTCGTGATCGGCGCGCCCGCCAGTTGTAAGCGCGGTCCCGGGATCACGCCCGCCCGAACGGCGTCACGGACAGGGAACACAACATCCGTCGGGCCGCCGAGATCGCGCATCGTCGTCACGCCGGACAGCAGAGCCGTGCGGAGGTGGTCAACGGCGCGCATGATGAACAACTCTTTCGAGTCATTGAACGCCGAGTGCTGGGTGTACAGGGGATCCGGACCCGCCGCCGTGTGCATGTGCGCATGCGCCTCGATCAGTCCGGGCAGCAGCGACACGTCACCCAGCTCGTGGACCGCATGGGTATCCGAGATGCCGGCGGTCAGCTCACCCTGCGGAATCACGTCCGAGATACGGCCGCCTTCAACGATGACTGCATGGTCCGGCAACCACGCGGTTACCCCTCGATTGGCGACGCGATCTGCTTTGTAGACGGCGTTTTCTGGCACGGGTGGGTGTTCCTTTTGATTCGCGGGTTTGTTCCGACCGGTTGAGAGGACTGACCGTCTAGATGAGCGCTTTGCCTCCAAGCTTTACCGGCACGCCGCCCTTCACCACGTCGGTCGATGCAGCGAGCGCCCGTATGTCCTCCGAGGGATCGCCTTCCACCGACATCAAGTCAGCGATTTTGCCGGACTGCAGCGAGCCAACGGTTTTTTCGACCCGGAGCGCCTCGGCCGTCACGGACGTTGATGCAGCGATGCCTTCCCACGGCGTGTAGCCGAGCGACTCCACGAAAGCGATCGCGTTGTATGCGGATTTGTCGTAATCCGCGTGCGCCATCCCCATATCCAGCCCTGTCGTGTAACGCACGCCCCTGTCACGCATGTCGCGTAACACCTCGATGGTCTGCGCCGGTGAGGGTCTTGCGGCCGCGATACCCCAGTGAAGCCGTCTCTGTGGCGCGCCCGCGGCACGCGCTTCTTCTCCCAGTATTGAGAGGCCGATCGTGGGATCCACCCATCGTCCTTCGTCGGCGAGCCGGCTCGCATCGTCTGGATCGTAGTCCAACGCAACCGTCGGATCAGAAGAGAGCCAGCGGCAATGGATTATCTGGTGGATGCCGGCTTCGATACAGTTGCGAATCCCGGCGGTGGCGTGTGAGTGTGCGACAACGTAAATGCCGAGACGCTCGGCTTCCACCACGGCGGCGCGCAAAGTTTCGGCGGGGTACTGCGTCATGCGCGGGTTTGATGTCGGGGTGAAGTTACCGCCAGACGCCATGATCTTGATGACGTTTGCGCCCAGCTTTACCTGGCCCCGCACCGCCTTCACGACATCCTCAACGGTGTCCGCTTCCGTGCCAAACATCCAGCAATGCCCGGCGGTCGTCGTGATCGGCGTGCCGGCCAGTTGCAGGCGCGGCCCGGGAATGACCCCCGCCTCGATGGCGTCTCGCACGGGAAACACGACCTGGTTTCGAGACCCGATATCCCGCATCGTCGTGACCCCGGAAAGAAGGGCCTTTCGCACTGCGCCCGCCGCGCGCATCACCATGCGATCGTCGGTCTCCGTGGTGATGTTCGCGTAGCCATCAAGATCGGGACTGACGTGAACGTGGGAGTGAGCTTCAACCAGCCCCGGGAGCAGTGACACGTCGCCAAGGTCGTAGGTCTTCGTGCCGGAGGTGTCTCCGAGGGTCGAAGAGGGGACAACCGCCTCTATGCCGCCGCCGGCATCCGTGATGACGGCGTGCTCATTCAACCAACCGTCGTTCTGTGGATTGGCAATTCGGGTTGCCTTGAAAATAGCGGGCTCGGGCAATTCGTGATCCTCTACTTGGTCGCCAAATATTCAGGCGTTCGGGGCGGATTCTAACGGGACGTACAGCTCCGTGGGCCGGAGGAACCGTCCCGTGTGTGTCTGGACGTCCGTCCGGCGCTCCATTGCCGCAGACATTGGGAGCCGGGCCGCCCGCCTCATGGCTGTTGCGGCCCGTCTGGAGCGGGGGCATAATGCCCCTTCCGGGGTTGCCGCTCCATCACGAAACGCGCACACACGCGCGATTCGGTTTTTTCCTGCGTCGATCCATGTCCTGGCCGGACGCGTATCTGCACGTTGTAAACGCTTCCGGCGACCCATGTTCTGTCAGCGGCAAGAGTCGTTAAAGGAGTTCCGCTTTTGCACCCGTTTAAATATGTCCGCGCTACGAGCGTCGACGAAGCCATCGCGGCCCTCGCCAAACACGGCGAACGCGCCAGGCCGCTTGCCGGTGGCACTGATGCCCTGATTATGGCGCGCGCCGGCCGCTGGGAACTTGACGCCCTGGTCGACATCAAGCACATCCCGGAGACCAATATTCTTGAGCTTGGTTCCTCCGAGTTCCGCCTCGGCGCCGCCGTCCCCTGCTATCGCGTCTACGAAGACGAGCAGATTTCGGCGGTGTTCCCGGGCCTGGTGGACAGCGCCAGCATCATCGGCGGGATTCAGATCCAGTCCCGCGCCGGTCTCGGCGGCAACCTCTGTAACGCCTCTCCCAGCGGCGACGGCATCTGTTCACTCATCGTCCACAACACGACATGCGTAATCGCCGGACCCGGCGGCACGCGCGAAGTGGCGGTTGAGGACTTCTGCACCGGCCCCGGCCGGTCAGTGATCGGGGACGGCGAGTTCCTGGTTGAGATGAAGATGCCGACGCCTCAAAAAGGTTTTGGAGCCGCATACCAGCGGTTCACACCCCGTAACGAGATGGACATAGCGGTCGCCGGTGTTGCCAGTTCGGTCCAACTGGACGGAGACACAATCGTGTCAGCGCGCGTGGCGCTTTCGGCGGTAGGCCCCACACCCATCCTTTCCTCCGCCGGCGATCAGCTGGCCGGGAAGGAAGCAACAGCGGAAAACATCTCCGCCGCCGCGCAAACGGCGAGCGGGGACGCCAGCCCGATCACCGATATGCGGGGCACGGCTGAACAACGCACACACCTGGTCGGCGTTCTGGCCCGTCGCACACTTGAAAGGGCCGTAGAACGCGCCCGGGAGAACAATTAAGTTGGTCGAGAAAGTAAGAGTCAGGGCAACCCTGAACGGAGAACCGGTCGACTTTCTGGTAGCGCCTTATGTGAGCCTCCTCGACACGTTACGTGACGAGCTGGGACTCACCGGCACGAAGGAAGGTTGTAACGACGGCAACTGCGGCGCCTGCACCGTCAATCTTGATGGCCGGGTGGTCGATTCGTGCTGTGTTCTCGGCGCTGAGATCGACGGCAGCACCGTGGAGACCATCGAAGGAATGGCGGAGCCGGGCCAACTGCACCCGCTCCAGCAATCTTTCCTTGAGGAAGCAGCGCTTCAGTGCGGCATCTGCACGCCCGGATTCCTCATGTCCGCAAAAGCCCTGCTCGACAAAGAACCGCACCCGAGCGAAGAACGCATCCGGTTCTGGCTTGCCGGAAACCTGTGCCGCTGCACCGGTTACGACAAGATCGTCAAGGCTGTCCAGAAGGTCGCCAAGTAGGCCGGGTGGCCTTAGGGAGGTATAAATGACAACCGAAACCACCAGGGGCAAGTACAACGTAATCGGCACCCGACCGATCCGACACGATGGATTCGACAAAGTCACCGGACGGGCAATCTACGGAGCTGATATCAAGCTCCCCGGTCTGCTGCAGGGAGCGGTCCTCCGCAGCCCGCATGCCCACGCTCGCATAAAGTCGATCGACACTTCTGACGCGAAGGCCGTCACCGGTGTTCACGCCGTGATCACAAGCGCCGACTTCCCGGGGGCGCAAGACGCACTGGTCGATCTCGGCGAAGGCGCCGTCAATTTCCGTTACGCCTCTAACAATATGATGGCCGGGGACAAGGTCCTGTACAAAGGGCAACCGGTCGCTGCGGTCGCTGCCGTAGACAAGAACACCGCACTGGAAGCGGCCGCACTCATCAAGATCGACTACGAATTGCTCACGCCCGTCACGGACCTGATGGAAGCGTTGAAACCCGGCGCACCGATAGTCCTTGACGACCTGGAAGGACAGGACCTCGGCGAAAAGATCGACGGCCCGACCAACCAGGCGAACCACATTCGCCACGAGTTTGGCGATATTGACAGGGGCTTTGCCGAGGCAGACCTGGTTATCGAACGCGAGTTCACCACATCGATGGTCCACCAGGGATACATCGAGCCGCACAATGCCACGGCTTCCTGGGACGAGGAGGGCCGGGTCACGATCTGGACGAGTACACAGGGTTCATTCCCAACTCGCCGGCAAGTCGCTGGAATCCTCCAGCTGTCTGACTCCTCGGTGAAGGTCATTCCACTGGAGATCGGTGGCGGTTTCGGGGGCAAAATCCCGACCTATCTGGAACCGGTCGCAGCAATCCTGTCACGCGAATCAGGTCGGCCGGTCAAGCTGCTGATGGAGCGATCCTCCGTCTTTGAGGCGACGGGCCCAACGCCGGGTTCCTGGATGACGGCGAAGGTCGGCGTGAAGAATGACGGCACGATCACCGCAGCGGACACGGACATACGATTCGAGGCAGGAGCCTACCCGGGATCCCCGGTCGGCGCCGCCATGATGTGCGTCTTTTCCTGCTACGACATCCCGAACACGCGGATCGATGGCTACGATGTCGTCGTCAACAGGCCCAAGACCGCCGCCTACCGCGCTCCGGGCACGACGCAGGCTGCGTTCGCCTTTGAGACCGTGATCGACGAGATCTGCCAGGAACTTGGCATGGACCCGATCGAGTTTCGGCTCAAGAATGCAGCTAAAGAAGGCACCCGCAGGGCCGACGGGCCGATCCACCCGTTGATCGGGAACGTCGAGACGCTAGAGGCTGCGAAGGCCTCCGATCACTGGAACACCCCGCTCGAGAAGAGCGGCCCGAACGGAGTGCTCCGTGGCCGCGGGATCGCTTCAGGCTACTGGTTCAACATCGGCCTCAAGTCGGCCGTGACCATCGCCGTCAACGAAGACGGAACCGTCGCATTGACCGAAGGCTCGACGGATATCGGCGGCTCCCGGGCTTCCATCGCGATGATGGCCGCAGAGGTGCTTGGCATCCCGGTCGAGGACGTGCGCCCACACGTTGCCGACACGGAAGGCATTGGCTACACGGACGTCACCGGCGGAAGTCGCACGACGTACGCAACCGGTTACGCGTCCCACGATGCGGCGCAGGACGTTGTATCGCAACTTCGTGAACGTGCAGCCACGCTCTGGGATGTTGACGTCGACGAGATCGAGTTTGCCAGTGGCAACTACCAGTCGAAGTCAGACCCGGAACTGCGCCTTACGCACAAGGAACTGTCCAGCAAGCTGGGCTCGACCGGCGGGCCGGTCGTCGGCAGCGCATCCGTAGATCCTGAAGGAGCCGGCGGCGCGTTCTCCACTCAGATCGCCGACGTAGAGATCGACCCGGAAACCGGCAAAACGGACGTGATCCGCTACACCATCGTCCAGGACGTTGGCACGGCGATCCACCCGTCTTACGTTGAAGGCCAGATGCAGGGCGCGGTAGTGCAGGGCATCGGCTGGGCATTGAATGAAGAGTACTTCATGAACGACGACGGCGCGATGGTCAACACGAGCTTCCTCGACTACAGGATGCCGACCACGTACGACCTGCCGGAGATCGAGACGATAATCGTCGAGGTCCCGAACCCGGGTCACCCGTTCGGGGTCCGCGGCGTAGGTGAAGTCCCGATCGTCCCGCCCGTGGCAACGATCGCGAACGCCATCCACGATGCCCTGGGTGTTCGGTTACGGCAATCCCCGATGAACCCGGGACGCATTATGTCGGCCCTTGAAGACAAGGGCTAAGGTCGCCGTTCAGGTCCAGGGGACCGAAATCGAAGACATGAGTGACGCCCCGGCTTGCCGGGGCGTCACTTTTTTCTCCAGGGTTGTCGTGGACTATGATCGACCGACTCCCCGTCGAACTCGACTCATAAAATGCACAAGCCGCCAAGGAATCCTCAGATGGCCCGCGTATTCATCCCGCAACCGTTGCGCAAACTGACTAACGGCCAGATCGAAACGCAAATCCCGGGCAAGAATCTCCGGGAGGTCATCGAGAACCTGGAGAAAGAATTTCCGGGCGCTGCCGAGTACCTGCTGAATGATGGAAATCTGAAACCGGGCATCGCCGCCATCGTCGGAGAGCAGGCCACGAGGCAGGGATTGCTCCACAAGATTGAGGACGACGAGACCGAGGTCCACTTCCTGCCCGCCATAGCGGGCGGCTGAGCGCCGATTTCGAGCGAATGCTTGGTAAACTGCGGATTGCTAACAGGCGGACGGCCGATAGCACGTGAATGACGGTGCGACGGGGAGGCACCTTCCATGATCGAACAGAACACTTGCACCGTCGGCAACGGGTTTGGAAACACGCTGGAACATTTGAAGTTTGAGGACGGGCCCGTCCTCAGCGCTGAATGCAAAGGCGTGGTGGCTGGCGCGATCAGCACTATCCTGGACGCCGTGGGCGAAAACCCTTCCCGCGACGGGATCGCCGAGACACCGTCGCGCGTCGCTCGTATGTATGACGAGCTGCTGGTCGGCTACACGACCGACCCGGTGGAACTGCTGAACGACGCCCTGTTCGATGTCGAGTACGACGAGATGGTGGTGGTGAAGGACATCGATTTCTACAGCATGTGTGAGCACCATATGCTCCCGTTTTACGGGCAGGCTTCGGTGGGATACCTTCCCGAGGACAAGGTGATCGGCCTGTCCAAGATCCCCCGGCTCGTAGATATGTTCGCCCGGCGGCTCCAGGTCCAGGAACGGATGACCCAGCAGATTGCGAATTTCCTGGAGGAGCTCATCGCACCGCGTGGCGTCGCCGTTGTGGTCGAGGCAACCCACCTGTGCGCGGCAATGCGCGGTGTCAAGAAACAACGCACCCGGATGGTGACCAGCGCCATGCTCGGCGCGTTCAGGACAAACCCATCCACGCGCGGTGAGTTCATGATGCACATCCGCACGGGTTCCGACCCGCTTATGTAACAGGGCGGTACACCCCACCCGGATGAATACCGTGAACAAAGTGGCCCTCGTTACCGGTGCAGGCGTGCGCGTCGGCAACGTCATAGCGCGCCGTCTGGCGGACTCTGGCGCGAGCGTGGCGGTCCATTATCGGAACTCGGAAGACGAGGCCCGGGGATTTGCGGCCGAGATAAACGCAGCCGGCGGCCGGGCAGATACTTTTCGGGCCGAACTCACGGATCGGTCGCAGGCCGAAACGCTGATCCCGGCCGTCATCGATCGATTTGGTTCGCTGGACATCCTGGTCAACAGCGCATCGGTGTTTCGGGACCGCTGGTTGGAGCAAACCGACGACGCTGACTGGGACGAGAATTTCGCCGTGAACGTGACGGCGCCGTTCGTGCTGTCACGTGCGATGGCGAGACACCTGGATGGGAAACCCGGAAAGATCATCAGCCTGACGGACTGGAAGACCACGCGTCCAAAGCGCTTCGCCTACGGCGTCAGCAAGGCTGCGCTGGGCGGGCTTACGCGCTCGCTCGCCGCCGCGCTGGCGCCATCGATCCAGGTCAACGAAGTCGCTCTCGGGGCGATACTGCTCCCCGTCACAGCCGCGCCGGACGAAGACGCGGCGCTTTCAGAGAAATTGGCCTCCCGCACGCCCCTCGGCCGGCTCGGCACGCCAGAGGAGGTCGCCCAGGTCGTCATGACGTTGATCGAAAACGACTACATCACCGGCGAGACCATCTACGTGGACGGCGGCCAGAGGTTGTCCCGAACATGACGACCGACCGCATCCACATCACCGGTCTGCGCGTTAGCTGCATCATCGGCATCAACGACTGGGAGCGGACCACAAAGCAGGAGGTCGTTATCGATATCACCCTCCACGCCGATCTCACCAAGCCCGGCGAAACGGACGACATCGACGACACCGTCAACTACCGCGACATCAGCAAGGCGGTCCAGGCGCATGTCGAGGCATCCTCATACGGCCTTATCGAGGCGATGGCGCGCAACATAGCGACCATCTGCCTGGAGCCCGAGGCCATCGTTCGTGCCGACGTGAGCGTTCAGAAGCCGGGCGCGCTTCGTGGCGCGGACTCGGTTGGCGTGGAGATCAGCCGAGATTCGTGAGCCTCGTTTAGACCTCACAACTCACAGTCAGGAAGACGCTGGAGAGTAACCACCGGTGAAAGTAACCAACATCAAGACCTTCATCTGCGATGGCGGCTTCCGCCCGTGGACCTTCGTAAAGATCGAAACCGATGAGGGACTGATCGGCTGGGGCGACTGTACGGACTGGGGCGCGGCCCCGGCCGTGGCAGCGGCCGTGGAGCTTTACGGCCAGTACGTGATCGGACGCGATCCGCACGAGGTCGAGTCGATCTGGTGGGACCTGTACGACCGCAACATCCGTCACTACGGCGGGATAGCGTTCAAGGCCATGTCCGGGATCGATTCAGCACTCTGGGACATCAAGGGTAAGGCGCTAGGTGTGCCCGTGTGGCAACTCCTGGGCGGCAAGATCCGCGACGAGCTTCCGCTCTACTGGTCACACTGCGGATCGACACGTGCACAGCATGCGGAAAAACTCGGATGCCCCCCGGTTTCAACTACCGATGACCTGATGCGCCTCTCTGAAGAGGTCCTTCGGGGCGGGTACACGGCGATCAAGACCAACGTAATGAACCTGTCGGATCGCCCCGACGCGATCCCCGAAAGGGCGTCCAACGGCGAAGTTTCGCCATCGACGCTGCGAAACATCGAGACCGTGATCGGCACGTTCAGGGAGTCGCTGGGCCCCGACATCGGAATCGCCATCGACATCGGGCTCAGCTTCAAACTGGGAGCCGCCGTCAAGGTCGGTCGCGCTCTGGAACCGTTCGACATGATGTGGCTGGAGACCGAAACCTATGACGCCGATGTGCTCCGGATAATTCGCGACTCCACCACCACGCCCATCTGCACCGGCGAGAGCCTCTTCGGCACGTACGGTTATCGACCCTTCCTGGAGCGCCACGCGATGGACGTGATGATGCCGGACTTCGCCTGGAACGGCATCACGATGGGAGTGAAGGTGTGCGACCTGGCCCACGCCTACGACACGCTGATAGCGCCCCACAACTGCCACAGCCCGATCAACACGCTCGTGAGCGCCGCCGTCGCTGCCACGGTCCCGAACTTCAAAATCCTTGAGTTCGATGTCGACGACGCCCCGTGGCGGGACGATATCATGACCCACCCGCTGGAGATCGAGAACGGCGTTCTGAAGTTGTCTGATCGGCCCGGTCTGGGCTCGGACCTGATCGAAGAAGAGCTGGCCAAGCACCCGTATATCTGGCACGAGGGCGCGAGGTAACCAATACCGGCTTATTCACCGTGTGCCCGGCGGAGCGGTTCGAGTGAATTTCAACTTCGTGCCCATGACGGACGATCAAGCCCGCGTGGTAGCAGGCTGGAAGTACGAAGGCATCTACGCGTTTTACGACTGGGAGGCCGACGCGGATGATCTGGCGGAACTACTGGACCCAGTAAAAAGAGCGCGGGACCGGACTCACGCCGTCCTGGGCGACGATGATTCCCTGGTCGGTTTCTTCGGGTTCACCCTGGACGGGTCCACGGTAGAAGTCGGGTTTGGTCTCAGGCCGGACCTCACGGGTCGTGGCCTGGGCCTCTCGTTCGTAAATGCAGGTCTTGAGTTTGCGCGTGAGCATTACGCTCCATCGACCTTCAGGTTGATGGTGGCGGCGTTCAATCAGCGGGCCATTACTGTCTATGAGCGTGCCGGATTTCAAGGTCAGCGAACCTTCCGGCACAGGACAAACGGCGGCGAGTTCGATTTTGTGGAAATGAGCAGACCCGCCTGAGGAACGACGCATGACGCGCCCCGGCGAAATATCCGTGAATTTGATCATCCGGACGCCTGAACGGCCTGTCCTGCCGCCGGGCACACGAATAACCGCCCGTTGGGGCCCTACCCGCTCTGTGCGCCGGGTCCCGGCGGATCGATCTCGAGCGGGCCGCGTAACCCTGGCGCCGCCCATGCGGCGTCCGGGTCGGCGATTTCTACCTGCGCCACCAGCCTGATGAAGCTTTGAAGCCGGTTGTACTCGTCCCGGACGTCTTCGCGCGGGTGGACCCAGTCGTACATGTAGCGGACCGACCGCACCCTGGCCTGCACGAGTTCTTTCGTGCAGTTGAAACAGGGCCGCAGCGTCGTGTAAACGTCCGTCCCTTCTATCGGCGTGCCGAAGCGTGCCGCCGACAGGATGGCGTTTTGCTCGGCGTGTACGCAGATGCACAGGTCGTACGCCTCACCGGAAGCGTACCGGGTGCCCCGGTTCTCGCAACGCTGACATCCGCCATCCACACAGTTCGGGAGGCCCTGCGCCGTTCCGTTGTATCCGGTGGACACAATCCGATCATCACGAACGATCAGCGCACCGACTTTGCTGCCCAGGCAGTTGGCCCGCGCACGCACGGCGAGGGCGATACCCATGTAGTACTGGTCTCGATCGGGTCGAATATGAGGAGTTTCAGAAGCGATAATGGACCGTTCCGGTGGATAACCAGCTCTCACAACGCATCAAGGGGCTGGGGAGCCGCATGGACTGCTATTCTAGCTTCATTGTTACGAAATTCAGTCTCGATGTCGCCCCGTACGCGGCCACCACCCGTATCCGGGCCAGGAAAACGCTTTGACCGGCACCACATCCCGACCAACACTACCCGATTCTCGCGGCCGTTTTGGCGATTACGGCGGCCGTTTTGTTCCAGAGACGTTAATGGCCGCGCTCGAAGAGCTCGAGAGGGAGTACGAGTCCGCGCGGTCCGACCCGGCGTTTGTCGCCGAGTTGGACGATCTGCTCAACAACTACGTCGGCCGGCCATCGCCCCTTTTCTTCGCCGCCAACCTCACGCGAGAGCTGGGTGGTGCAAAGATATACATCAAACGTGAAGACCTTATCCACACCGGCGCGCACAAGATCAACAACGCCGTCGGACAGGCGCTCCTTGCGCGCCGCCTCGGCAAAAAACGGATCATCGCCGAGACCGGAGCAGGCCAGCACGGTGTCGCCACGGCGACCGTGTGCGCCATGTTCGGCATGGAGTGCGTGGTCTACATGGGCGAGGAGGACATCCGACGCCAGGCGCCGAACGTGCGGCGGATGGAGCTTCTTGGCGCCACCGTCGAGACGGTCACCTCCGGAAGCCGGACCCTCAAAGACGCCATCAATGAGACGATCCGTGACTGGGTCACGAACATCGAATCCAGCCACTACATCATCGGCAGCGTGGTCGGACCCCATCCCTACCCGATGATCGTGCGTGACTTTCAGTCGGTGATCGGCCGGGAGTCGCGCGAACAGATTCTCGAAGCGACCGGCCGGCTGCCCGATTACGCCGTCGCCTGTGTCGGCGGGGGCAGCAACGCCATCGGGCTGTTCAGCGGGTTTATCGACGATGAAGAAGTTCGCCTGTTAGGCGTCGAGGCCGCCGGGGCGGGGGTCGATACGGACAAACATGCGGCGACGATGACCAGGGGACGCCCGGGCGTCCTGCACGGCGCCATGTCATACCTGCTCCAGGATGAACACGGGCAGGTGCAGGAAGCGCACAGCATCTCGGCCGGACTGGACTACCCGGGCGTGGGCCCGGAGCACAGCTATCTGCGGGATACGGAACGGGCGCAGTACGTCGCCATCACGGACTCGGAGGCGCTTGAGGGGTTCCAGTTGTTGAGCCGTACCGAGGGGATCATCCCCGCGCTTGAGCCCTCACACGCTCTCGCCTACCTGTCTGATTTCGCTCCGGCGCTGGACCCGGATGCGATCGTCATATTGCTGTTGTCCGGGCGCGGAGACAAGGACCTGGATACGGTCATCGACGCCCTGGACAACGAGTCCTGAAGTAGACGCCTGGCCGGACCGGTGAAATCCCCGGTCAAGCGTACCCCCGGGTCTTCCCAACACATCGTTGTATGCGGTGCGACCGGGTGCTAATCTCAACTTGTATAGCGGGTCGAAAATCGTCGTGTTACCGCCCTGTGGGCACGGATCGTCCCGGTGCGGTTGACTGACGAGGGTTTGTCTTTGCCTGAAGGGTTCGCGGACAACTGGACGATCATCGCCATCGCCTGTGTTGTAGGAATGTTGTCGATCGGCGGCTTGTACGTCGCCTCATACCTGCTCGCCCCGAGAAGACACAGCAAACGGGGCCGCATTCCCTACGAGTGTGGAATCGAAGCATCTCCGTTCTCCTGGTCCCGCACCAACATTCGCTATTACGTATTCGGCCTTGCTTTTCTCATCTTTGATGTCGAGGCCGTTTTTCTGTTTCCGTGGGCCGTGATTTTCCTGGAGGCCGCGGCGGCCGTTTTCTACGAGATGCTCATCTTCCTGGGGATACTGATGTTCGGGTTGACCTACGCCTGGCGCAAGGGAGCCCTCAATTGGCGATAGAGGACCGGGGGATAACCGAAGGGCGGGGCAACACGCCGGCACAGAGCCCGTTCCAGCGCTCCGCAGTCCCCGGCGTCATCACGGCAAACGCAGACCAGCTTGTGGCGATGGCCCGCAAGTCATCCCTCTGGCCTCTGACCTTCGGGCTGGCGTGCTGCGCTATCGAGATGATCTCGACTTACATGCCGCACCACGATGCGGACCGTTTCGGGATCGTCACCTGGCCCTCGCCAAGACAGTCAGACGTGATGATCGTGGCCGGCACAGTCGTAAAGAAGATGGCGGAGCCGATCAAACTCCTGTACGAACAGATGCCGGACCCGAAATGGGTGATCGCCATGGGCAGTTGCGCCACGAACGGCGGCCCGTACTATCGTTCTTACTCGGTGGTGATGGGCGTCGATCACCTGATACCGGTCGATATCTACGTTCCCGGCTGTCCGCCGCGTCCCGAGGCGCTGATGGACGGGTTTTTGAAGCTGCAGAAAAAGATACAGGCGGACGCCCGCCAGGGAAACGTCGGTTGACCACCGTGGGATCATCGGGCGGCGCAACCGATCCATCAAGCCGGGGCGCGAATGCCACGCCTGCGCCCGCGAAACGCCGTGAACCGGAAGCGCCCCGGGCCGCCGTTGCGCTGTCGCCGGAGGGCGTGGCCCTCGCCGAGAGACTTCCGGTGGCTTTCGCATCTCACGGGATCGAAGTGGACGCAGCGCTCGACGAGGTTGTCTGTATGGTGCCGGCCGACCATCTGGTCGATCTGTGCCGGCAATTGAAGGACGAATCGGCGTTCGGGTTCGAGTATCTGCGACTAATCACCGTCGTCGACTATGTCGAGCAAGATGGTGAGTTCGAGGTCGTATACCACCTGTTCTCGCTGGCCAATCACCACAAGATGATGGTGAAGACCCGGATTCCTGATCGTCGAGCTTCTGTGCCGTCCGTGACCGGCGTCTGGCGTGGAGCAGACTGGTACGAGCGTGAAATGCACGACCTTTTCGGGGTCGTCTTTGAAGGGCACCCAGACCTCTCTCCGCTGGTGCTCCCGGATGACTTTGAAGGCTTTCCCGGCCGCAAGAGCTACCCGCTGCACGATTACGAAGAGTGGTAGGCCCTTGAAATCTTCGGGAATTGAAACCACCGCAGCGATGAATACGAGCGATCGTTTGATGCACCAGCCAGGTTCCGAATCGGGGACCGTGGACATGATGATCAACATGGGCCCGCAGCACCCGGCCACCCACGGCGTATTCCGGATGGAACTGCGCGTCGATGGCGAGCAGATTCAAGACCTGGTGCCGCACATCGGCTACCTGCACCGCGGCTCCGAGAAGCTGTGTGAACACGAGCTGTACAGCCAGATCATCACGCTGTTTGACAGGCTCGACTACATATCAAACTTCAATAACGAACTTGTGATCGTGTCCGCCGTGGAGAAGCTGATGGGCGTTGAGCCGCCGCCGCGTGCCGAGTTGATCCGCATCATCATGTGCGAGTTCAACCGCATCGCCAGCCACATGATCTTTTACGGCACTTTCGCCATCGACATGGGCGCCCTGACCCCCGTGCTTTACAACTTCCGGGACCGCGAAAAGATCCAATCGCTCTTTGAATCGGTGAGCGGCGCGCGCCTGATGCACAACTACTTTCGGGTGGGCGGCGTCAAACAGGACGTTGGCGACGACTTTCCGGAACGGGCGATGGCTTTATGCGACGAACTGGAGCGCGGAATAGACGAGACGGACCGCCTGCTGACGGAGAACGAGATATTCATCGAACGCACATCGGGCATTGGAGTGATCTCGGGCGAAGATGCGCTCGACTGGGGCCTCTCCGGACCGGTGCTTCGAGCATCGGGAGTTCCGTACGATGTGCGGGTCGATGAGCCGTACTCGCGATACGACGAGCTTGACTTCGGCATCCCGGTCGGCAGCGCCGGCGACAGCTGGGACCGGTTTTACCTGCGCATCCTTGAGGCCAGGGAATCGATCAGCATAATCCGGCAGGCCATCGCGTTGATGGAGCCGGGCGACACGATGGCCCAGATAAGACGAATCGCCCGTCCACCGGCCGGCGAGGTGTACGCTCACTGCGAGAACCCGCGCGGAGACCTCGGCGTCTACATCGTGAGCGATGGCGGCGAACGACCCTATCGCCTGAAAGTGAGACCGCCGTCCTTCTGCAATCTCCAGGCCCTTCGTGATCTGACGGTGGGCCACTACATCGCTGACGCGGTGGTGATCCTCGGAACGCTGGACATCGTGCTCGGCGAGGTGGACCGTTGAGTTTCACCGAGATCGTGTTCGCGTTTGCCGGGCTATTCGGTCTTTTCACCGCCCTTGCCGTCGGCGTGCTTTCCCTCACCTGGATGGAGCGGAAGACGCTTGCCCGCATCCAGCAGCGCGCAGGGCCGTCCCTGGTCGGCCCGCACGGATTGTTGCAACCCGTCGCAGACGCCATGAAGCTGGCGACGAAAGAAGACATCATCCCGGCCTTCGCCGATAAATTGCTCTTCTGGGTCGCCCCGGCCCTGGTTGCGGTTCCCGCGTTCCTGATCTGGCTTGCCATTCCATTCGGGGACGACCTGGCCGTGCGAGCGATGGACCTGGGACTTCTCTACCTGGTTGCGATCAGCGGGATCGGTGTCGTTGGACTGCTCATGGGAGGCTGGGCGTCTGCAAGCCGCTACTCGATGCTCGGCGGATTGCGCGCGGCAGCGCAACTGGTCAGCTACGAAATACCGATCGTGATCGTCATCCTGTCGATCGCCGCTCTCGTCCAGTCGTTGTCCCTCGATGCGGTCATCGGCGGAAACACCGTCACTATCGGCGACCAGACCCGGGATCTCCCGGGGCAGGGTTCGATCCCGTTCGCGTTCATCATGCCGATGGGTCTTGTGATCTTCTTCATCGCGGGGTTGGCGGAACTGGGCCGGACCCCGTTCGACATCCATCACGCCGAGTCAGAGGTCGTGGGCGGCCCGTTCGTCGAGTACAGTGGCGCGCACTGGGCGGTCTTCTTCCTCGCTGAGTACCTCAACACCTTTGTAATCAGCGTCCTCATCGTCGTCCTCTTCTTTGGCGGCTGGAGCTGGCCGGAGCCGCCGGAATCGATCTTCGGCAACATCCTGTCAGACACCACGACAAACTTCCTGGGTGGCGCCTGGTTGATGTTCAAGACGTATCTCGTCGCCGCCGTCATATTCTGGATACGGGGCACATTCCCCCGCCTGCGGATCGACCAGTTGATGTCGTTCGCGTGGAAGGTCTTGATTCCACTTTCATTCGCCAACCTCGTCTTGATCGCCATCGTGCTCTTCTACGACTGGCCGCTCTGGGTCATGACAGCGCTTTCGTTGCCGATCCTCCTCGGCATAGTGATCGCCGTGCGGCGGCGGCGCGGCGTGCGCGGTCGGCCGCGAACTGTGCGTATACTCAGGAGGTCTGCCGGCGAGATCGGCCGGCCTTTTTCTGATCTCGCTAACCAGCCGCCCAACCCGGTTCCGGGAGAGGGCCAGGCCGGTGACTGAGCCATGTTGAATGGACTGAAGGGCCTCGGGGTGACACTCCGTGGAGCGCTGCGCTCCAAGGTGACGGCCGAATACCCGAAAGAACACCTCCCGCTCGAGAAGCGTTTCATGGGCTTCCCCGCGCTAACCTGGGACGCAGCGCGTGACGAACCGTACTGCACCGGTTGCATGGTCTGTGTCCGTTACTGTCCGACACAGTGCATGTCAGCCCGGATGCAGGACAACCCGAAGTTTGCCGAGGGCGATAGCCACCGTAAGAAGATCATCGAATCCTTCGAGATCAATCTTGGTCGTTGCATCCTTTGCGGCATCTGCGTGGATGTCTGCAACTTCGATGCCATCGAAATGAGCCATGAGCACGAGCGAAGTGAACGGCTCAGGAACGCGAATCGAGTTGATTTACCGGCCCTGCTGAAGATGGGTCGGCGCTACCAGGACGAAGTGGGTTGGAAGCAGTCAAAGCCAAATCCTGCGTCCCCGAATGAACGAGAAGCCGCAAAAACGGCCGCCGAGCCGGCAATTTCTGGAACCTCTGGCGAACCCCGGGACCAGGAAGGCTCCAGCCCCCCGGAAAAGCCGGGAGAAGACGCAGCGTGACCGCACAGCTCGTCGTTTTCTATCTGGTTGCCGCGGTAGCAGTTATCGGCTCGCTGGGCGTCGTTCTGACCCGCAACGTCGTACATGCCGCTTTCATGCTGCTGGTTGCGCTGCTCGCCGTGGCCGGGATCTTCCTCGTCGCGGTCGCGGAATTCCTCGCGCTCGCCCAGATCCTGATCTATGGCGGCGCCGTGACCGTCGTCGTCCTGTTCGCGATCATGTTGACGCGCACGGACGACCAGCCGCGTACGGACCACAGTCAGCGACCCCTGGCGTTGCTCACGGCGGTCGGCGTATTCGCCTTGCTGGTCGTGGTGTTCATCGGGTCAGATGTGGCAAGCGTTGCGGATACCAGGGGCGTCGGCACCGAGAACGAGACCGGGTTTGAGGCTCTCGGACTGGGGCTCTTCACGGATTGGGCCATCCCGTTCGAGGTGGCGTCGCTTGTGCTGCTCGTGTCCCTCATCGGGGCGATCTTGCTCGCCCGCAACGTAGAGGATGGGGAGTAGCGGACGATGTTAGAACTCGCCCATTTCCAGGTTCTCAGCGCCGCCCTGTTCAGCATTGGTATCTTCGGCGTCCTGGCGCGTCGCAGCGCCGTGCTGGTCCTGATCTCGATCGAGCTGATGCTCAACGCCGTGAACGTCAATCTGGTCGGCATCGCCGCTTTCTCGGAACGAGCCGCCGACGTCCGTGTGTTCGGCCAGATCCTTGTCGTGTTCATCATCACCATCGCGGCGGCAGAGATAGGCCTGGCCCTGGCGATCGTGCTCCGGGTATTCCGCAACCGCGGCTCCGCCAACGTCGATGATTTGAACGTGATGAAGTGGTAGCAGTGTTGGGTTCGTCGGGACCCGGGTCAATGCGCGGTGTGACAGGCGTTTCGGGCAAAGAGGTGATCATCGGTGGGAACTGACGCCGTATTCCTGGCGCCCGCGATCCCCGCGATCGCGTTCGCCCTGATCCTGTTAACCGGCAGACGCGTCCCCGGGATAGCTCCCTATCTGTCGATCGCGGCCATCCTTGCCTCGTTCGCGGTGTGGGTCGTGGTGTTCATGGCCTTCCTCGACGATGGCGGTGGGACCCGCACCGTTGAATGGTTCTCCGTTGGCGGGTTCGAGTTCACCTGGGGCACCACGGTCGACGAGATATCGCTCGTGATGCTGGGGGTTGTTTCTTTCGTCGCCATCGGTATCCAGATCTACTCGCTCGAATACCTTCGCGGGGAGCCGCGTCTCTGGTGGTACTTCGCCGTCCAGTCGCTATTTGCGGCGGCCATGATGACGCTCGTCCTCGCCGACAACCTCCTGTTGCTCTACCTTGGCTGGGAGCTCGTCGGCCTCGGCTCCTACCTGCTAATCGGGTTCTGGTGGGAGCGGAGATCGGCCGCCGAGGCCGCCAAGAAGGCGTTCGTCACCACGCGTATCGGTGACGTGGCGCTGCTTATCGGCTTTGTCCTTCTTTTCAGGGCGACGGGAACCTTCGACATCTCCACCATCACGGACCTGGCTCGCGCCGAGGTGATCGACGAGACACAGCTCAAGTGGGCGATGATCTTGATATTCGGCGGCGCAGCCGGAAAATCGGCGCAGGTGCCTCTCCATGTCTGGCTGCCGGATGCCATGGAAGGTCCGACGCCCGTCAGCGCACTCATTCATGCCGCGACGATGGTGGTGGCGGGCGTGTACCTGGTCGTTCGACTGTTCCCGATCTACGAGCTGGTCCCGGATGCCCTCGACCTGATCGCCGTGATCGGGCTGCTGACGGCCCTGCTTGCCGGCGTCATGGCGCTGGCGATGACGGACCTCAAGCGAATCCTCGCCTACTCCACCGTCAGCCACCTCGGGTTCATGATGCTGGCGGTCGGCGCGGGAGCGCCGGGCGTGGCGATGTTCCATCTGCTGGCCCACGCGTTCGCCAAGGCGGGCCTCTTCCTCGGGGCCGGCAGCGTCAGCCACGGTACCGGCCAGACCGATATCAGGGAGATGGGCGGCCTCTGGCGGAAGATGCCGTTCACGGCGGTCACATTCTGGATCGGCGCTCTGTCGCTTGCCGGGCTCCCGTTGTTGTCCGGATTTTTCTCCAAGGACGAGATACTTCTCGCGGTCCATGGCGGCCGGCTGAACGACGGTTTTCTCGTAGTCGCCTTTATCGCGGTTGGCTTCAGCGTGCTCTACACCGGCCGAATGCTTTACCGGGTGTTCCTCGGACGATTGCTGCCGGTTAACGAAAACGCGCACGAGCCGGGTATCCGGATGTGGGCTCCGGTCGGCGTATTCGCCGCGCTGGCGGCGATCCTTGGGCCGCTCGCCTTCGAGTGGGGCCACGATTACATGGGATTCGTGTCATGGGTAACGGATTCTGAGGAGGGCTTCCATATCAACACGGCGATCACCGGTTCGTCGGTGGTGATCGTGGCCGCCGGCCTGTATTTGACCTGGCTCATCTACATGCAGCGGCGCGTTTCGGCGAGTGCCGTCCGCCGCCGTCTGGGGGTGCTGGCGACCGTGGCGGAGCACAAGTTCTACTTCGACGAGGTCTACCAGTGGGTGATCAATCAGGCCGTGCTGCCCCTGGCCCGGCTTACCGCGTTTATCGATCGAGCCTGGGTGAACGACATCGGGGTGGACGGTCCGGGCAGGACGACGCGCTGGAGCGGCGGGGTTCTTCGATATCTACAAACGGGCATGGTCTACAACTACGCCCTCGGAATGGTAATCGGCGCCGTGGTCCTCGCCGTGATCTGGTGGTCTGTCTAGCCCATGAATGGACTTGACGACAGCGTGCTGAGTTTGCTCGTGGTGCTGCCATTTGCGGCGGCCGTAGCGCTCATCCTGTGGCCCGGAGATCAACTTCGACGCATGAAGTGGTTCTCGGCAGGTGTGGCGCTTGCATCCACGGCGCTCGTCGCCTGGGTCCTGCTGCGATTCGACTACACCGACGGGCCGCAGTACCAGTTCATCAGCGAGACGGCCTGGCTCGACCAACTCGGAATCGGGTTCGATCTGGGAGTCGACGGCATCGCTGTGGCGATGCTCGCGCTGACGGCTATCGCATTCCCGGCGGCCATTTTGATCGGCTGGAACATCGATGCGAGGAGCAAGGACTACCTGATCCTGCTCAACCTGCTGGTTGGCGGCGTGTACGGCACCTTCGTATCGATCGATCTTTTCTTCCTGTTCTTCTTCTACGAAATCGCAGTACTCCCCATGTACCTGCTGATCGCCTACTGGGGATCAAGCACCAGCTTCCCGCGTTTCACACGGCTCAAGGAATACAGCGCCATGAAGCTGGTGCTGTTCCTGGTGGGGGGCAGTGTCCTGGTCTGGATATCCATCATCGCGATGTATATCGAGTCGGACCTCGACACTTTCAGCCTTATCGAGCTGCAGGGGACCGGGTTCGACGAGTCATTCCAGGACTGGGTGTTCCCGTTGCTAATGCTTGGTTTCGGGCTTCTGGGCGGTCTGTGGCCCCTGCATACGTGGTCGCCCGACGGCCACGTTTCCGCCCCGACCTCCGTAAGCATGCTTCACGCCGGGGTGCTGATGAAGCTCGGCGCGTTTGGCGTGATACGTGTCGGGATCCAGACCATGCCCGAGGGCGCAGAGGCGTGGGCGCCGCTCTTGCTCGGACTTGGAGCGATCAACGTCATTTACGGCTCGATAGCTGCGATGTCCCAGACCGACCTGAAGTACGTCATCGGCTACTCCAGCGTGAGCCACATGGGCTACGTATTCCTGGGACTCGCCACCCTGCACACGCTCGGCGTCACCGGGGCGGTGCTCCAGATGTTCTCGCACGGCATCATGACGGCCCTCATGTTCACGCTCGCCGGGGCCGTGTACGGGTCATCCCACACCCGGGACATCAGGACCCTCACCGGGCTGGCAAAGGTGATGCCCGTTGGCGCTTTCTTCTTTGCCGTTGCGGGCTTTGCTTCATTAGGGTTGCCCGGATTCAGCGGATTTGTCGCCGAGTTGCTCGTGTTCCTCGGCCTGTTCCAGACCTACCCCTGGATCGGCGCCCTGGGGGTGATCGGCGCGGCCATCACCGCCGTTTACATGCTCCGGCTTCTGGCGAAGGTCTACTTTGGCGAGACCGATAGACGCTGGGAGAACCTTCCCGATCTCAAGCTCAACGAGAAGCTGGTTGCCGGGACGCTCGCCCTGACCTTGCTCATCGTCGGGCTGGTTCCGTTTTATCTCATCGATATCATCCGTGAAGGCGTGCGGCACATCCCGGCGGTGACGGGATGAACGTCAACTTCTCACTGCTGATCCCCGAGTACGTTCTCGTCGGCGTCGCGTTTGTCGTGTTGACGGTCGATTTCCTGCTTCCGCGCCAGCACCGATTCCACCTCTCCTGGCTGGCCGCCGCCGGTCTTGTGGTGAGCGCCGCGGTGGCGATGGTGTACCGCTGGGATACGGTCGAGACCCTGTACGACGGGCTGTTCATTGCGGATAAATTTGGCCTCTTCTTCTTCGTATTCCTCACGATACTGACGGCCGTGATCGTTCTCATCTCGCACGACTATGTTCGCCAGCACATCCGCCAGCCCGGCGAGTTTTACGCTCTCATGGCGTTCGCCGCCGTCGGGATGGTCGGCATGGCGCAGGCCGGAGAACTGCTGACCGCCTACGTGGCCCTCGAACTCCTGAGTTTCAGCCTGTACGTGCTAGTGGCGTTCCGTCGTGACGATGCCGAGGGCAACGAGGCCGGGGTGAAGTACATCGTGCTCGGGGCGTTCTCGTCGGCGATATTGCTGTACGGGATCAGCATGGTCTGGGGAGCGACCGGCACAACCTACTACGACGGCATAGCGGAATATCTTGCGCTAAACGACGGAAACCTGGATTCCACGATGATCCTCGGTCTGGCCCTTATTTTGGCGGGGCTCGGGTTCAAGGTGGCCGCCGCGCCGTTCCACATGTGGGCGCCGGACACATACCAGGGCGCTCCAACCCCGGTTACGGCTTTCCTTGCGGTCGCGTCAAAGGCCGCCGCGTTCGCACTGATTCTCAGGCTGTTCACGCAGGCCCTGATGCCCGCCCTGGCGGAATGGCAGATCCTTGTGGTCGTGCTGGCAGTCGCCACGATGGTTATCGGCAACCTGGTGGCGATAGTTCAAAGCAACATCAAACGGATGCTTGCCTACTCCAGCGTGGGACAGGTCGGCTTTTTGCTGGTCGGTGTCGCCGCGCTTGGTTCCATCGAGGGTGGGGCGGTCGTCCCGATCACGCTGGCCTCGGACGCCGTGATGTTGCACCTGGTCGGATACGCGTTTGCGAACCTGGCTGCGTTCGCCACCGTCATCGTCGTATACAACCACATCGAGACCGATGAACTTTCGGGCTACTCGGGCCTGGCAAAACGTTCGCCGTATCTGTCGATGGTGATGGCGGCAGCTCTTTTCTCGCTGGCCGGGTTGCCGTTCTTTGTCGGTTTCCTCACCAAGTTCTACCTGTTCACGGCGGCCGCGGAAGCGGACCTGCTATGGCTGGCCGGCGTCGCAATGGCGGCGAGCGTCGTGTCGCTCTACTACTACCTGATGGTCGTGAAGCGCATGTTCATCGATGATGTAGCCGAGTCAGATACGTCACCGCTGCTGATCAGAATTCCATCGCTTGGCTGGATACTGCTCGGCGCGCTGCTCGTGGGGACCGTCGCGCTCGGCGTCTATCCGCAGCCCGTGGCGGACGCGGTGGGAGCGGCTTCGGGTGCGATACTGCCGGACGCCTGACACACGATCCGGTAGTGTTCTGGAACGGGGGCCATGGATACCTCATGGTGTTGTCATGTACCCGGTTCCCACTTCACGACAGCCTCATGGAACGGGCGCGATCCTGATTGTATAAAGACCGGTGATTTCAAGACACGATTCGCTCTCAGCCACTATCGTGTCTACTGTCATGTATTGAAAACAGGGGCTGCAAAAACCCGAGAGGGGGGAGCGAAATGTTCAAGAAAATCCTTGTCCCGCTGGACGGCTCGGAACAGTCTGAGCGGATCGGTGGATGGGCCTGCGGGCTGGCACTTGGACTTGGTGCCGACATCGTGCTGCTTGGCGTCGTTGACCCCGACGATATCGAGATGCCGGGATATGGATCCGGCTACGGTGGCACAGGGTCCACTGCCGCCGGCGAGGGTCCCTACGACCAGCCCGCTCGTGACTCCACACGCGGCGCGGCCCCCGGGACCGATTCCGTCTGCGCCGGTGACCGGCGTTACGGCGAACGCGCCGGAACCAAACATCCTTGCGCACCGCACCCAGCTGATTGACGAGGCGGTCGAGCGCGCGCGCCGGTACTTGCTGAACGAAGCGGAGCGTGTCCAGGTCGCCGGGGGCAGCGCCGAGGTCGAGGTGACCGTCGGCAACCCGGCTGAGGAGATCGTCGGGTCGGCGGAGCGGCTTGGAGTTGACGGCATCGCCATGGCGACGCGCCGGGAATCCTCCCTGGCACGAGGAGTGCTGGGTAGCGTGACGGACCGGGTGATCCACACCACGAACCTTCCGCTGCTTGCGCTGCACCCGGAGGACATTTCGGCATTCTCCGGCAACTCCGGGGCGCCCGGGACGTTGATCGTACCGCTGGATGGCTCTGCGCTCAGCGAGAAGGCTGTTCCCGTCGCCATGGAGATAGCACAGGCCGTCGGAGCCAGGATCCTTTTCCTGCGCTCCTCCGCAACCCCGTACTATGGTTCGTCCGAGGCCGGCGTGGACTACATGCCGACGAACTACGGAGTGACGGAGATCCGGCAGGACGCGTTGATGTACCTGGAGCCGTTCGTGAAGAGTGCCCGGGACTCCGGTCTTGCGGCCGACTCGCGGTCGGTTATCGGAAACGCAGTCGGGGCCATCATCGACTCCGCAGAAGAAAACGAAGGAAGCCTGATCGTGATGAGCACGCATGGCCGTTCCGGCTTCAAACGTTTCTTCCTGGGTAGCGTTGCCGACAAAGTGGTCCGGTCGGCCGGCACACCCGTCCTGGTGCTGCCGCCAAGAGACGAATAGAGATCACGAAAGATGATCGATAAGCAGGTCATGAACGACCGGGGACGCGGATCTGGCGTCCCCGGTCTCGCGTTCGGACCGGCCGGAGACTCATAGAAGTTGTATGGCCCCGGAACTAATGCTAGGTTTGGCGTCCGTCTGGCATGAGCCGCCTTTCGTTCCGGGATCCCCGAGGAGCCCGGCGGCGATGGACAACACGCTAGGAGCATCACGTGGCGCACGCGCCTGAACTGCCGAAGACCCTTACGCCGTATCCGGTCGTCGCGAACATCGAATTCGCCGAGGGACCGATTTTCGACGACGACGGCTATCTCTACTTTGTGAACTACGGCCAGCGTGGGAAGCTCGGCAGGCTCGCTCCGCGCGGGCTCGTCGAGTCGTGGATCGATACGGGCGGCGTCGTGAACGGCCTGAAGTACGACGGCAATCGCGGCCTCATCTGCGCCGATCACGGGGCGAAACGCGTCACGCGCATCGATATGGACCGCAAGTTGATTGAGGTCCTGACCGACGAGTTCGAGGGCGGCCCCTACAACGGTCCTAACGACGTGTGCATGGACCTGAAGGGCAACGTCTATTTCACGGATCCCGGCATCGACACTGAACCGGTTCCGGGCGCCATTTACCGAATAGACATGCCGGCCCCGGACGAGGCCGGCGAGGTGAGGCAGTTGGCGGCGGACCTTGAATACCCGAACGGGCTGGCCGTCCACCCGGACCAGACGCGTCTTTTCGTGTGCATGTCCCGAACGAACTCCGTGGTGTCCTACGACATGGATGCCGCCGGGGCTGTCTCGAACGAGCAGACAGTTTTCGAGTTCCCGAACGCGACGGTCGATGGCTGCCAGTTTGACGAGCATGGCCGGTTGTGGGTCGCACGCTGGCTGAACGGCACCATCGATGTCCTTGATGTCGAGGCCGGAGAGCTTGTCCGGAGCTACCCGATGCGGGGCGACCGGGTCACGAATATGTGCTGGTGGGAGGACTCCGTGTACGTAACCGTCGCCGGCAGCCACAGCATTGAGCGTCTCGATGTCGGCGTCCGGGGAGCAAACATCACCCCGGCGAAGCGCTAATCTCCGTCTCAGGGCATACCCGTCCTGAGATTCTCGAAGCCGTTCCCTGAGGCTCTCGAAGGGCGGCTTGTCATGACGGCAGGTCATGCGGCAGGGAAAGGTAGCTTGAACCTATGACGGGTCCGCTGGACGGCGTTAAGGTCGTCGAATTCACTGAGATCATAGCCGGTCCGGTGAGCGGCGTGATGCTCTCAGATCTGGGCGCCGACGTGATCAAGGTAGAACCGCCATGGGGCGACCCGTGGCGTGACGGCGGCGGCCCGTTCGCTAAGAACGAGTCACGAGCGTTCATCGCCGTGAACCGCGGCAAACGGTCCATCCAGCTTGATCTGACCAAAGACGACGGCCGTGAAGCGGCGCATCGCCTTGTCCGGAACGCCGATATCGTCATCACCAACCACCGTCCGGACGTTCCCGCCAAGCTGGGTATCGACTACGAAACCCTCTCGGCAATCAACCCTGGAATCATCTACGCCGAGGCTTCAGCGTACGGCCTGAAAGGCCCGTACGCGGGCGGCCCGGGCTACGACGTGCTGGCGCAGGGATTCAGCGGGATCATTGCCTCTGAGGGGATCATGTGGCGGGGGGTTCCGCGGATGTTCCGCACCACGCCGTTCGTAGACTTCGCCACCGGTTACTCCATCGTCCAATCGGTCTGTGCCGCGCTGTACTTTCGGGAGAAGAGCGGGCGCGGGCAGAAGATCGGGACATCTCTTCTTGCGAACGCCCTGACCACCCTGTCCGGCCACCTGGCACGGATCCCCGGGAATCCAACCAAACCGCAGCAGTGGTATGACGAAGATCTGCCTTTGCTTCAGGGATCAGGGCTTTCGTACAGCGAGATCAATGACCTGTATTACGAGGCTCGATGGTTTCCGTCCGCTATGCTCATCTACTACCGCCCGTACCAGACCGCCGACGGCCTTATCACGGTCGCCTGCCTGAGCGAGCCGCTCCGGAAACGAATGGCCGATTGTGTCGGATTCGAAGACCGGCGGTTCCGGCCCGGCTACGACCTTGAAGCGCCGGAATCGATCGAATTTGCCGATGACCTGCTGATCAAGGTCGAGGAATTGATCGCCGAAAAAACGGCTGAAGAGTGGCTGCGCTTGTTCCATGAGGCGGGCGTCCCTGCGATGCCGGTGCTGTTCCTTGAAGGCATGCTGGACAACGAACAGGCGCAGGCAAACGACCTGGTGATCGAACAGGAGCATCACGCCGCCGGGGTGATGCAGCTCGTGGGCCCCAGCGTCAACTTCTCGGACACCACACTGGAGGCCGTCCGGCCATCGCCCGCGCTCGGAGGCCACACGGCCGAAATCCTGGCGGAGGCCGGATATACGGCAGCGGAAATCGCCACACTGCTCGAATCCGGGGCCGCGCTGGGATAAGCTGCGCCATCGTGGCACGCGACGTCGCCGCCTTCAACAGATTCAAGCAGGTGTATGGATGGCCGGTCCGCTCCAGGGTATTCGCGTAATCGAGTTCTCACAGATCATCGCCGGACCGGTCAGCGGCGTTCTTCTTTCAGACCTCGGTGCGGACATCATCAAGGTCGAGCCGCCGTGGGGAGACCCCTGGCGAGGCGGGTCGGCGCCGATCAACGCCACGGAGAGCAAGGGCTTCATCGCAGTCAACCGCGGCAAGAGATCCGTATGCCTGGATCTTGGATCCGAAGAAGGACAGGCGATCGTCCACAGGCTGGTCTCGCAAGCAGATGTCGTGACGGTGAACAACCGCGCTGACGTTCTGGATGCGCTGAAGATCGACTACGAATCGTTGAGAAAGGTGAAGCCCGACCTCGTCTACAGCGAGATCACGGCTTTCGGGCGTGAAGGACCATACGCCGGAAACCCGGGCTACGACCTGCTGATGCAAGGACTCACCGGAGTCATGGCGGCCGAGGGAATTCTGGACGGCTACCGGTCTGGCGACCTCAAGATGAACGAGGGCGTGCCTCGCTATCTGACCGTCATGCCGATGGTGGACTATGCAACCGGCTACTCGGTGGTGCAGTCGGTGTGTGCGGCTCTGTTCCACAGGGAGCGCACCGGCCAGGGCCAGAAGATAGAGACCTCGCTTTTCGCCAACGCACTCACCATCCAGGGACTCTCGCTGACGCAGGTCGAGAACGCGCCGTCGCCTTCGTTTGACTTCGTTCAGAACGAACTTCCCCTGCTCAGGGAAGCCGGGCTTACCTATCAAGAGATCGACGCCATCTACCGTGAGCGTCGACCGATCCCCTTCGGCGCTTTCATCTATTACCGCTCGTACCAGACCGCAGACCAGGTGATCACCCTGGGATGTCTGAGTGAACCACTTCGTAAGAAGGCCGCCGACTGCCTCGGCGTCCACGACATCAGGTTTGACGAGGCATACGACCCGACAACAGAGGAGTCAGTGCAATTCGCGATTGATCTCGCACATCGTGTTGAGGAGATGATCAAGGAGAAGCCCGCCGAAGAGTGGCTCAAGATCTTTCACGCCGCCGGCGTTCCCGCAGCGCCTTTGCTCTACGTCGAAGAGATGATCGATCACCCGCAGTCGATAGCGACCGGGATGATCATGGAGCAGCAGCATCCCGTCGGGGGCAGGGTACGTTACTCAAGCCCGCTCTCGAAATGGTCGGAAACAAAGCCTGATCCGGTGCGGATATCACCAGCGCGGGGCGAGCACACGCGTGAGGTGCTCTCAGAGTCTGGTTACACCGACGATGAGATCGAAGCCTTTCACGAAGCCGGGTCTGCGAAAACAGGATAGCTTCCCGGCGTACACTGCGCCCGGCCCACATTTAACAGGGGCGTAAGGCAGGTGACAGATGACCGGCCCGCTTGACGGCATCAGGGTCGTCGAATTCTCGGAAATCATTGCCGGTCCGGTGAGCGGCGTTCTGCTCTCGGACCTCGGCGCGGACGTGATCAAGGTAGAACCGCCTTGGGGCGATCCGTGGCGCGGTTCGCCGACACGCGTCGGCCCTCCGGAGGCGAAAGAAACCCGCGGCTTCATCGCCGTTAACCGCGGCAAACGGAGCATCCGGCTTGACCTCACGAAGAGCGAGGGCGTGAAAGTCGTGCATCGGCTCGTCGGCGGGTCGGACGTGGTGATCACCAACCACCGGCCCGACGTCCCGGCAAAACTTGGCATCGACTACGAAACGCTTTCCGCGATCAAGCCGGATCTCATCTACTGTGAGATCACGGCATTCGGTCGCTCAGGACCGGAAAGCGCTAAGCCCGGATACGACATCATCATGCAGGCACGAACAGGATTGATGGCGTCCAACGGCATGGTCGATAACGGCGTACCGCGCGGCCTTAGGGGCAGCCCGCCGATCGATTTCGCGACCGGATACGCGGTGGCACAGGGTGTCCTGGCCGGCCTTTTCCATCGTGAACGCACCGGGCGGGGGCAGAAGATCGAGACCTCGTTGCTGTCCAATGCCCTCTACATCCAGACGCTGCCTTTGACTTACGTTCCGTCCAGCCCGTCCGCACAATCTCGCATGATCACGGAGGACCTTCCGGCTATACGGGAGGCGGGACTTCCTTACCCGGATATCAATGGGCTCTATCAACAGGATGCTCGCGCCCAGGCCTACCGACCGTACTACCGGACCTTCCAGACGAAGGACTGGGTGATTGCCGTCGGCTGCCTGAGTGAGCCACTCTGCAAGAAGATGGCCGACGCCATGGAGCTGGACGATCCCCGTTTCAGCCCCGGCTATGACCAACAGAGCGAAGAAGCACTGGAGTCCTCCCGGCTGGTGGTGCTGGATGCGGAGCGGAAGTTCCTGGAGCGACCGGCATCACACTGGATTGACCTTCTTGAGCGCGCCGGCGTGCCCGTGGCTCCGCTCAAGTTTGTCGAGGAGATGGTGTTCGATGAACAGGCCATCGCAAACGGTCTGATCGTGGAACAGGAACATCCCTTTGCCGGTACCGTGCGGACGGCGGGGCCTGTCTTCAAAATGACTGATTCACCGACCGCAGCGGAAGTCTCGTCTCCACGGCTTGGTGAACACAGCGTGGAGGTACTGGCAGAGCTTGGATACAGCGAACCCGAAATCGAAATCCTGATAGAGTCCGGCGCTGTGTCAGGAAATGTCGATCCAAACGCATAGGCCCCTCGGAGGTTCAATAGATGCCCGGTCCCCTGGAGGGCGTGCGCGTCGTCGAGTTCTCGGAGATTATCGCCGGCCCGGTCGGCGGCATGCTGCTCGCCGATTTCGGAGCAGATGTGATCAAGGTCGAGCCGCCGTGGGGTGACCCCTGGCGCGGATCGCCGGGACCGTCTGGACCGAACGAGAGCCGAGGCTTTATCGCCGTGAATCGCGGCAAACGCAGCATCAGGGTTGATCTGACAAAACCCGGCGGAACACGGGTCGTGCACAGGCTGGTGGAGGACGCCGATGTAATCGTGCTCAACCACCGTCCAGACGTACCCGCAAAGCTCGGAATCGACTACGAAACCCTGTCTGCGATCAACCCGAGAATCGTCTACTGTGAGGTCACCGCGTACGGACGGCAGGGTCCGAACCGGGAGCTTCCCGGCTACGACGTGATCGTACAGGCGCTCAGCGGCATGATGACCTCCGAGGGCCATGACGACAACGGCGTGCCGCGGACCGTGACCGTCTCGCCCGTATCGGACATGGCCACCGGGTATTCGATAATGATGGCCGTAGCGGCGGCCCTTTATTACCGGGAGCGGACCGGCAAGGGCCAGAAGATCGAGAACTCCCTGTTGCAGAACTCGCTGACGATGCAGGTCAGCAGCCTGACCGAGCTGGACGAATTTCCGACGGACCGCCAGATCTGGCGAGACGATGACCTGCCGGTTCTCCAGGAAGCCGGCGTTGAGTTCAACCAGATCTATGCCGCGTATCGCGGGCAAAGATACAACCCGGAGTTCACCGCCTACTACCGGGCTTATCAGACCAGCGACTGGGTCATAGCGATCGGCTGTCTCAGTAACCCGCTGCGCCAGAAGATGGCGGACGCGATGGGCATCCACGACATCCGGTTTGACCCCGGACATGTGCGCGAGTCGCCCGAGGCGATCGAGTTTGCGGAGAACCTGATCCTGACCTACGAAAAGCTTTTTTCGGAGAAGACCACCGATGAGTGGATGGAGATCCTCACCGCCGCCGGTGTGCCTTGCGGCCCCATGCGCTTCATCGAGGAGATGGTCTACGACGAGCAGGCGGTCGCCAACGGTATGGTTGTCGAGACCACCCACGCGGTCTCCGGCAACACGCGCGGCCCGGGCCCGCTATCCATCATGAGCGAGTCGCCACTGAAGATAACCCGAGCCGCCCCGGCCTTCGGCGAACACACAGACGAAGTCCTCCGCGAGGCCGGCTACTCAGACGTGGAGGTTGCGGCGCTCAAAGCCAACGAGGATGTGTTTTAGGGTAACTGGGGTTGGGAGCGACGCTTATGGACGACTCAGATGATTCGATCACTCTTGGATAAGTTGTGCCGAGCGCAGAGCAGCTGGACATTGCTGACAAGGTGAGACGCCCCACCTTTTGAGTAAGGAATTATGTGATCGAAGTGAAGATTGTCGTTGCTTCCACACTCAACGCATCGGCCATCATCTCGATCCCAGACCTCCAATTTGATTGCGGGCGGTATCATCCGGCCTGGCGACGGCTCCCGTGTCTTACGGTCATACGTCTGAGTGTCACCTGTTCGTATGTCGTCGACCATTTCAAGCCGAAACTTAAATACAGATCGGCCTTGAGACGTTTCTTGCCAGCAGTCTCGGAGTGCAAAGGTTCCATTGAAAACCCAGATCCCCGGTTAGATTTTTTCGTAAACCCGAACAGTCTCGAATTCGGATTTATCGGCGTTGTAACGGGCAGCAGCATCCTTGAACAAGCCGTTCTGGGTGAGTGATCCACCAGGGTAGAACTCCGGTTGGTCGACCGATTTGGGGTCAGGGTCACCTCTTTTTCGGGGTGCGTCGTGGCCCTCATAGATGAGCACTCGTCCGTCGTCCTCGACGACATCTTGATACGGTGCACCTTTTCGAACGCTCATCAGAAAGACATTACGTCCCGAAGCGAGCTGATAATTCATGCCGCGTTGGAGATGCGCACCTTCTTCCACCGACATCTGCGCGTGCGATATGACCTCACCTTGGACAAATGGCATGGTCTCGTCTCCTTCCAGACCAGCTTGACTCCTTACAACTCCCTCAGCTTCACCTCGCGTCCTTCCACCGCGCTTTTGATCGCGCCGACAGCGAACGCGAGAGCGTGCACGGCCTCTTCGCCGTCTAGCTCCGGTTGCGTGCCGTCCACTATGGCGCCGGTGAAGGCATGTGCGCCCAGCCGGAAGCTATCGCCCCAGTCCGTCTCCATATCGCTGTAACTGCGCATCTCCCCGTCCCGGTACATCACCACCGGCGGCTGCCCCAGCAGGTCTGCCGTGCAATGAGTCACCCATATCACGCCGCGCGTGCCCGTTACCTCGAGCCATTCGTCGACCGGGTAGTACGAGGTCCGCACCATGAACTCCGGGAGCGTGAGCATGTCCCAGTTGCCGTATCGCTCGGAATCCCGGTGCTTCCATGAGATCACCGCTGGCGCTCCGGGGAATCTGTCCGTCCCGGCCGACGTGTCCGCCATGGCGTGGACCGTCTCCACCGGACCCATGAAATACGTGATGATCGACGTAATGTGAAAGCCGTAGTCAAGGATCATCCAGGCCGGGCCACCGCGCGCCGGGTCCTCCCGCCACTCCATCTCCCTGTCGGACATCGGGCGGCCGCCTTTGCCCTTTCCAAAGATCGACTTGATTCGTATCGAGACCGGATTGCCGATCTCGCCCGCTTCGATCATCGAACGAGCGCGCATGTAAGGCTCGTACGTCCTATAGTTTTCAAACACACGGAATACCCGATCGGAACTGGCCGCTGCGGCCGCGATCTGGCGACCTTCGTCCATCGAAATCGCCATCGGTTTCTGCAAAGAGACATGCTTGCCGGCCGCCAGCGCCTCGAGGGTCACCGGCAGATGGAGGTGATGCGGCAGCAGAATCTCAACTGCGTCGATCTGAGGGTCTGCCAGCAGCTCCCGGTAGTCCGTGTACGCCTTCTGCGCCCCCCACTGGTTCGCCCGTTCCCGTGCCAGGCCGGGCTCCAGATCGGCGACGGCATATAGCTCGCCCGTCGGATTATCGGGGTATCCGCGCGAATGTAATTCCGAGATAGCGCCGCCGCCGATGAACCCCACCTTCACGCGTTCAGCCGTCATGCCTTTGTCTCCTCTTGGTCCAGCTCTGCCAGCAGTGTTGTACGGCCCGTCTGCTTACTCTCCACGGCGGCCAGGCAGAACGCCAGAACCGCCTTCGCCTCGGTGGCGTCCAGGTCCGGCTGCGTCCCGTCCACAATCGCCCTCGTGAACTCCATGCCGCCGTCCCGGAAGCTGGCATCCCAGTCCGTGTCCAGGTCGCTGAACTGCCGGAGTTCGCCGTCACGGTACAGCGTTACCGGCGGGATGCCGAGCAGATCACCGGAGCAACGATTCACCCAGACGACTCCGCGGGTGCCGGTAACTTCCACCCACTCGTCGCCGCCGTAATACTTCGTCCGCACCAGTAATTCCGGCGCCCGAACGGTCTCCCACGATCCGAGCCGGTCTCCTTCGGCAAACCTGAACGTGATCATCTCCTGGGTAGCCGGGACGACGCTGTCACCCTTCGGCGTCGAGAGCGTGTGGACGGATTCGACGTGTCCCATGAGGTGCGTGGCGATCGACGCCATGTGATATCCATGATCGAGGATCGAAAGATAACCGCCGCTTCGCTCCGTATCGGACCGCCATGCCCGCGCATTCGTCGTCTGGCTCCATCCCCCGACGCCACGCCCGGATATGTTCTTCATCCGCAGCGACAGTGGATCGCCGATCTCACCCTGGTCGATCAACTTCTTCGCCAGCCGGTAGGGCTCGTACGACCGGAAGTTCTCGAACACCCGGAACAACCGGTCAGACCCTTCAGCGGCCGCGATGATCTGATCTGCCTCGCCCAGTGACAGGCACATGGGCTTCTGGAGCGAAACGTGCTTTCCGGCCGCCAGCGCTTCGAGTGTGACCGGCAGATGCAGGTGGTGGGGGAGGATGATCTCCACGGCATCGATATCAGGATTCCCGAGCAACTCCCGGTAATCGGCGTACGCAACACCAACACCCCATTCGGCGCCTCGTGCGGCCCGGACATCGGCATCCTGATCCGCTATCGCGTGCAGCGTTGCATCGCGATTGTCCTCGTACGCCAACGCGTGTAGCGTGGCGATCTGCCCGGCGCCTATGAATCCGACGCGGAGCTGTTCTGACGCCATTAAGTTCTCCCAGTTTGGTTCCCGACCGTATGTGCTGGTGAGTGATCGCTCTGGCGTTGCGCCTCGTAAGTAATCTCAAGCGGACCAACTCGTCGATTTCGCCGCATCCTATGCACTACTCCGCCGAAGTGCCAGCCGTGATCGGTATACTGCCCAAATGTTCAGAACAATTGGCCACACATTCGAACTCATAAAAGTCAGCTGGGGCGTCCTGATGAAGGACAAGGAGCTGATCTTCTTCCCGATCATGGGCGGAATCGGCGTACTGATCCTCCTCGGCGTGTTCTTCGTAATCGGTAGCGCAACCGGCACCATCGACCATTTCGAAGAGCCGACGAAGTTCAACGCAACGACCGGACTGGAAGAAAACCAGGTCGTACCGGTGGACATAATCCTGGCGGGCGCGACCTTCTTCACCGCATACTTCATCGTCATTTTCTTTAACGCCGCTCTCATCTCCGCAGCACAGGAACGCTTGCGTGGTGGCGACCCTAACGTCAGTTCTGGCCTCTCGCACGCAGCAAAGCACGTCCACACCATCATCGGATGGGCCATCATCGCCGCCGTCGTCGCATTGATCCTGATGTACCTGCGCAGCCGATCACGCGGCAGCATGATGGGCTCGATCGGCACAAGTCTGCTCTCGTCCGGCTGGGCGATGATCACCTTCTTCGTAGTACCGATCCTGGTCACGGAAGGCGTCGGGCCGATTGAAGCTATGAAACGGTCCACCGGGCTGTTCACGGCAACGTGGGGCAGGCAACTGACCTCCAACTTTGGATTTGGCATCATCTACATCGGCGTGATGCTGATTGCCGGGCTTATTACCGGTATTTTCAGTGCTATATCACCGATAATCGGTGTCCCGATCGGCGTGCTCGTGTTCGCCGTCGGCATCGGTGGTGTGCAGGCGATGGAGGGCATATTCAAGGCCGCTCTGTACGACTACGCACGTGGCGAGAAGCCGTTGGAGTTCCAGGAAGCCGACCTGCGGATGGCGTACTCGCCGAGGCCGGCCGCCGCCGGAGCATAAGCCCCGGAACGGGTCAACTCGAAGTCGGTGCTCCACCGATGCTGCGCGCGCGCCATAATGGCGCAGCAAACCAGTTGAGGAGTGAGCCGTGCCTGATACCAACGCACTTGCCTGGACGCCCGCGCACCGATTACGGGAGATGATCGCCACCCGAGAGATCTCACCCGTTGAGGTCGCGCAGGCGTCGCTGGACCGTATCGACAGGTTCAACGACAAGCTAAACGCTTACCTTGCCGTGATCCCTGAACAGGCGCTTGAGACGGCACGTGCAGCCGAGCAGGCGGTCATGGACGGCGATGAGCTTGGACCGCTGCACGGCGTGCCGACATCCATCAAGGACCTGGAGCCGATGGCGGGGGTACGTTTCACATCCGGCTCACTCATCTATAAAGACCGTATAGCGGACGAAGACTCACTCTCCGTGACGCGTATCAAAGATTCAGGCGCTGTCATCCTCGGCAAGACAAACACTTCCGAATACGGGCATATCGGCACTAACGAGAACCGGCTTGGAGATGCCTGTCGGAATCCATGGAATACCGAGCGCACGAGCGGCGCCTCAAGCGGTGGCGCCGGTTCCTCGGTGGCGGCGGGCATCACACCACTGGCGCAGGGCAGCGACGGCGCAGGCTCGATTCGCATTCCCGCGGGTCTCTGCGGGATTTACGGCATCAAGCCGACGCAGGGTCGCGTGCCGCGCTACTCGACCGGGATCGATAGCTGGCACTGGTTCAACTACTCCAACATCGGGCCGATGGCGCGCGACGTAACCGACGCGGCCACGCTTCTCCAGATTCTTGCGGGACCGCATCCGGACGCCGAGCACCTGACCATCCAGGAAGACCCGGCGGACTACATTGCTGCCCTGGGGCGGGGTGTTAAGGGTCTCAAGATCGCGTATTCACCCGACATCGGCGGCGTAGCGGTCGATCCGGAAGTCCGTGAAGTCGTTGGCCGGGCTGCAAAGTCGTTCGAGGAAATGGGCGCAACCGTCGAAGAACCGGGCTTCAAGATCGACTCCCCGGAAGCGATGTTCGACCTGCTTATGACAATCTGGCGCTGCCGCACATACTCGACCAATGGCCAACTCCTCGAGCAACGGGAGCTCCTGACCGACTACCTCCGGGATGGACTAGAGGGCGGCGAGAAGGTAACCGGAGCGGAACTCTGGCACGCCTATTCGCGCCTGGAGTTCTACCGGCACTACGTCCGGGAGTTCTTCAAGGACTACGACCTTCTGCTTACGCCAACGCTCGCAACGCCGGCATTCAAGGTCGGCGAACACCCGGACGTTATCGGCGGCCAGTCGGTCCCCGACAGGCTCTGGGGATTCTCGCCCTTCACCTACCCGTTCAACATGTGCGGAAACCCGGCTGCGACGGCTCCCGCAGGCTTCTCAAGCGACGGCCTGCCGATCGGGTTGCACATCGTCGGGCGATGGGGGGACGAGGAGACAGTACTGGCGGCGTCGAAGGCATTCGAGGACGCACGGCCGTGGGCGGGGGTAAAACCGGCCGGGTTCGAGTAACCGGCACCTCCTCTCCCAGCGGGAGCGGGCTGGGAGCCTGCCCTTCCGAGGAAGGGTGAGGGAGAAGGTCATTTGACGAGTGGGTTGCTCGGCCCTTCGAGAGCCTCAGGACACTATCGTGACGCAACCCCCTCTCTCAGAGCGAGGGAGAGTCTTCACTTTTTGACCAGCTAAACCTGCAAGCCAGAGCCGACCGGAGACAGCATGACCGAAGACCTGCACTACAAGACCATCGCGGAACTCGCGCCGCTTATCCGCGACGGGAAGCTGTCGTCCGTAGAGCTGACCGAGTTGCAACTGGCCCGTATCGATCAGCTCGATGGCCGACTGAAAGCGTACGCCACCGTCATGGCAAACAGCGCCCGTGAACAGGCGCGGGCCGCCGACGCCGACATCGCCGCCGGCAACTACCGCGGCCCGCTCCACGGCATCCCGGTAGCCGTCAAAGACCTGTGTGCCACTGACGGCGTGCGCACGATGGGCGGAAGCGCTGTATTTGCCGAAAACGTCCCGAATTTCGATTCCACCGTTGTCGCCCGGTTCAACGAGGCCGGAGCAGTCATGCTCGGCAAGCTCAACCTAACTGAAGGAGCGATGGGTGGTTACAACCCGAAGCTGGACATCCCGGAGAATCCGTGGAAAGAAAGCTACTGGGCCGGCGCCTCCTCTAGCGGCTCGGGAAGTGCCACCGCCGCCGGGCTGGCATACGGCACGCTCGGCAGCGATACCGGGGGTTCGATCCGCCACCCGGCCGCGGTCTGCGGGACGGTGGGACTCAAGCCGACCTGGGGCCGGGTCAGCCGTTACGGCGTAATGAACCTGGCCGAGTCGCTCGACCACGTCGGCCCGCTCACGCGATCAGCGGCCGACGCCGGGTTCGTCCTTCAGGCGATCGCCGGTCTCGATCCGAACGATCCAACCTCTCTCCCCCATCCAGTGCCGGATATGACCGCCACGCTAGGCGCGGGTGCCAGAGGCCTCAAGATCGGCTTCGATGAAACCTACGCCAGCGAAGATATGGAACCGGATTTCGCCGCCGCCGTCCTGGCAGGTGTGCGGGTAATGGAGGGTCTCGGCGCGGAGATCATGCCGGTGAAGATGCCGGCCCGTTTGCGGGAGTACATGAGCGCGTGGCCCGTGATCTGCTCGTCAGAGGCCGCCGCCGCGCACGCCGAAACGTTCCCATCCCGTTCAGAACACTACGGCCCGTTCTTCCGCCAGTGGCTGACCAACGGCGCCTCGCATACAGCGACCGAACTCGCACAGGCACAACTGCTTCGGGCTGCCTGCGTCGGTGAGCTTCGGTTAGTCATGCGAGGGATCGATCTCCTGGCCGGTCCATCCACGGCTCGGGCGGCGTATCCGGTCACCCCGGAAGAGCTGTACGGGCCGCCCCCGCCGGAGCGCGATCCGTGGACTTCGCGTTTTACGGTGCCTTCCGACTACGCAGGATTGCCAACCATATCCCTCCCGTGCGGCCTGAACGGTGAGGGACTGCCCCTCAGCCTCCAGTTCGTCGGCCACCACCTGTCCGAGCAACTGCTCGTGCAGGCCGGACATGCCTTTGAGGTGGCGACCGACTATGACAACCTGCATCCGCCTGTGTAGCCGCCGAAAACGTCACATCAAGGAGCCACTCATGGCCGACGATCTTCACTACAGGACAATCACAGAACTCGCTCCGCTGATACGCGAGGGAATGAACCGCCCCGGGAAAGTTGGAGACTCCATTCCTTGAGAGGATGGAGCGATGACAAGACGAAGCAAGTACTCCCCG
>JASLLE010000019.1 GCA_030747175.1 Dehalococcoidia bacterium
CCCCTGAAGCGCCTCCGAGGGCCTTGCCGAGCGTGCTGGTGATGATGTCCACCCGGTCCTCCACGCCCAGCTGTGCGGGCGTTCCTCGCCCGTCCGGGCCGACAAATCCCGTCGAGTGCGAGTCGTCCACCATCACCATGGCGTCGTACCTGTCGGCCAGGTCACAAATCTCGACCAGCTTTGCGAGGTCGCCCTGCATGCTGAAAACCCCGTCGGTGGCGATCAACCGGAATCGGGCGTCGGCCGTTTCCTTCAATTTCGCCTCAAGGTCGGCCATGTCGCTGTGCTTGTAGCGCTTCCGGTCAGCGCGACACAGCCGGATGCCGTCGATGATCGAGGCGTGATTGAGTTCGTCGCTGATGACGGCGTCTTCCCGGCCGAGCAGGGTTTCGAAAAGACCCGTGTTGGCGTCGAAACATGAGCTGTAGAGGATCGTGTCCTCGGTGCCCAGGAATCGGCTGATTCGGGCTTCCAGCTCTTTATGAATGTCCTGCGTGCCACAGATGAAGCGGACAGACGCCATGCCGTAGCCGTGGCTCTGGAGTCCGGAAGCCACGGCTACCAGTATTTCCGGGTTGTCGGCAAGGCCGAGGTAGTTGTTGGCGCAGAAGTTGATGCGCGGCCCGGCGTTCGTAGTGACCCGGGCGCCCTGGGGCGTCTCGATCACCTGCTCATCTTTGAACAGGCCGTTTGCCCGGATATCATCCAGCTCGGCGTCGAGCCAGGTCTTAATCGCTGTGTAAGCCAATTGCGTCTCTTCCTGCCCCCATCGGGGTTTTTATTTTGGGCGTTAACTCGGCTTTGACGATCTCGTCCTCAACGATCAGCTCCCCAGGTATGAACCCTCGTCAGAGCTGCCCCACAGGGATTAATTTTGGGCTGTTACTCGGCTTTCACGATCTCCTCTTCGACGACTAGATCCTCACGCACGAACTCTCGCCACGGCTGGAACTGGAGAACGAACTCTTTTCCCTCGTCTATCGATCCGAGCCCTTTCACGGCGCGACCCGGGTCGTACCCGCGGGTGGCGGCTATCGCCTGGATACCGCGTCTCAGTGAACGAACGCCGCCCAGGTTGATTTCCTCCCCGGTATCGGTGAGGAGCGTGAGATCAAGTCCTTTGGGGTGCTCTTTCCAGTACATGCGCATGTCGTGGTGCAACTCCGGGGTCGTATTCGGGGTGAAGCCTATTTGAGCAATGGCAAGGCCCGATCCAGCAGGGCGTTGCCGACATCCAGTTTGTCCATGAGGGGCATCGGTTCCGGATCTCGCCCCGGAAAAATAAACGTGACGGCATTGGTGTCCGTGCCGAATCCGGAATCAGCGGCCGACACGTCGTTGGCGACCACCATGTCCACGCCCTTGGACGACAGCTTCGCGCCCGCGTTCTCGATCACGTCGGTGGTCTCGGCCGCGAACGCCACTTTCACGAGCCCGTCGCCATTCACCCCGGCGATGATGTCCGGGTTCTGGATCAGATCGATGTTCAACGAATCATCGCCGGTCTTTTTGATCTTCTCATCGGCGGGATCTGCGGGACGGTAATCGCTGACCGCTGCCGCCATCACGAGTAAATCGGCGTTGGAGCAGGCGGACTGTACGGCGTCTCGCATCTCGATCGCTGAAGCGACCCCAACAACGTTTACGCAGGGCGGAGCCGGGAGGAAGGTAGGGGCCGCGATAAGCGTGACATCCGCCCCCCGATCCCTGGCGGCCTCGGCGACCGCGTAACCCATCTTGCCCGTCGAACGGTTGGTCAGCACTCTCACGGGGTCGATCGCCTCTTCGGTGCCGCCGGCGGACACGACAACCCGGCATCCGGCGAGATCGCCGTGCCGACCAAGGAGCGCTCGAACGTGCCCAATGATGTCCGGGACTTCCGTCATGCGGCCCTTGCCGACAAGACCCGATGCCAGCCGTCCGGACTCCGGGCCGATGAAGTGGGCGCCACGCTCCCGTAGTGTTTCGACATTTGATTGCGTCGCCGCGTTCCCGTACATATTGGCGTCCATCGCGGGAGCGATGACCAGCGGTTGTGACCCGGCCAGGACCGTTGCGGTCAAGACATCGTCGCTCACGCCGTGGGCGAGCTTTGCCAGGATGTTTGCCGTTGCGGGGGCGATCAATACCAGATCGGCCCGGCGTGCCAACGCTACATGGTCGATCCCCAGCTCGGAGTTCGACTCGTATAGCCCGGTCGACACGGGCCTGTGCGTCAATCCGGCAAAGGTGGCGACGCCGACGAACTCCTGTGCGGAGCGTGTTAACACCACATCGACAAATGCCCCGGCCTGCGTCAACTTGCTTGCGAGGTCAGCCGCTTTGAAAGCGGCGATACTCCCGGCGACGCCGAGGACGATCGACTTTCCTTTGAGGATTGTCGGCACTGCTATTCCCCGCTGTTTAACTCGTGGAGCATGCGAAGACCGATAAGTGTCAGGTCTTCGTTCACGTCCTGGAGAACGCTTGATTGCGCCGCCACGACTCTCGCGGCCCCCCCGGTGCCTATGACCCGGCAGGCGGAGGGGTCATCCGGACTGAGTTCGGCGGCGAATCTCCGGACCATGCCTTCCACCAGCCCAACGTAACCGAACACCAATCCGGAGCGCATGGCGTCGGTCGTGTTGCGGCCGATGGCGTTGTCTGGCGCCTGCAGATCGACGCGTCTCAACTGAGATGTCCCTCTATATAGCGCCTCTGCCGCCAGGGTCATGCCGGGAGCGATGGCGCCGCCCAGGTATTCGGCGTCTCCGCTAACTGCATCGAAAACGGTGGCAGTACCGATGTCCACGATGATGCACGGTCCG
Source organism: Dehalococcoidia bacterium (assembly GCA_030747175.1). Classification (GTDB taxonomy): domain Bacteria; phylum Chloroflexota; class Dehalococcoidia; order Lucifugimonadales; family Lucifugimonadaceae. The sequence continues at coordinate 2,808 of JASLLE010000019.1, forward strand.
CCGTACAGCCGGTACGCGGCCACGGCATCGGCGATCCGGTCAGTGCCAACGTCCTGCGGCCGGTTGTAGTTGACCTTTATGCCGGTACGGGTGCCGGGCCCGATGACCATGGGTGGCACGCCCAGCATGTCCGTCAGCGCGGTCTCGATGGCGCCGGTGAGGGGCGGTACGACCGAGCACATCACCGCCGCCGGGAAGTCGGACGGGTCCACGTTCTTGGAACGCAGCATGCCCTGAAGCAGGAGGTTGTGTTCGTCCGCTGTCCGCCGGGCATCGGTGGCGAAACGCCAGGTTGCGATGAGGCTGTCGGCTTCGAAAGCGCCTATGGTGACGTTTGAGTTGCCGACGTCGACGGCGAGGAGTTTTCCCACGATCTGCCGATGATATCAGCGGAGACGGGGATACTCGCGCTCAGTTCGCCAGTTGTTTCAGCGCCGGCGGAAGTGACTCCAGTACGTCCCCGGCCAACAACGCCACCTCTCCAACCGCACGCCGGGCGATGTTACCGGCCAGTCCATGTACGTACACGCCCAGGGACGCGGCGTCGAAGGGATCCATGCCCTGGGCCAGGAATCCGGTGATCAGTCCTGCGAGCACGTCTCCCGTGCCGCCCGTCGCCATGCCCGGATTGACCCACGGGCTGATTGCCGTTCGTCCGTCAGGATGCGCGACGACGGTGCACGCGCCTTTCAACACGACGATATGACGCCATGTCTCGGCGGCGGATTGTGCGCTGTGGACGCGATCACGCTCGACATCGGGGACGGTTGAACCGCGCAGGCGTGCCATCTCACCCGGATGCGGCGTCAGTATCGCCGGGTCCCGGACCCGCCCCTGCCAGCCATCGACAGGGGCCAGTGCGTTGAGTGCGTCCGCATCGACAACCAGGCGAGGACCTTCCCTGCGGTCCAGGAGTACCGAGCGAACGAACTCTATCGCCGATGGTGTCTGGCCAACCCCCGGTCCGATCAACATTGCCGAAGCCACACGCGACGCATCGGTCACCTGTACGGCGGCAAATCCGGAGTCGATGACGTTCCGGCCGTGTTCGACCAGGGGGATGTATGTCGCTTCCGCCAGGCGGGTGGCGATGAGGGGATATATCGTGTCGGGCAAGGCCAGGGTCACGAGTCCCGCGCCGGCACGCCCCGCGGCAGCGCCGGAAAGATAGGCCGCGCCGACGTAGTTCTCGGAACCTGCGACGATAAGCGCACGGCCAAACGTCCCCTTGTTGGAGCGCGCCGGGCGGGAAGGCACGATGCGAGCCATCGAACCGGCGGTCATCAGTTCTGTCGGAACCTGGACGTCGAGACCGTCCGGGATGCCGATTTCCAGGCATCTCCACGCAGCGCCGGTGGGCTCCAGGAAGTGGCCGATCTTGGGCCGTCCGAGCACGAGCGTCTCGCTGGCTACCAGACCGTTGGGATCCATGTGCCCGGTATCCGTCGCCATCCCCGTAGCGACGTCGACCGCAACTATCGGAGCGCGTGCGTTGTCCCTGACAACCCGTAGAAGGTCAGAAAGCGGTGGCTCAATCGGGCGCCCGCGGCCGGTCCCGAGTACCGAATCCAGGATGACGGTGGCTTCCGAGGTGGCCGCGGCCAGCTTTGAGTGATCCTCGTCGTCGAACGCGTGGACTATCACAGCGCCGGCGTCGATAGCGAGATCCCGTTTTTCATCTACGGCAGCACGGGGCGTGAGCAGGTAGGCGGTGACGGCCACGCCGCGGGCCGCGAGGTGGCGTGCCGCCACGAGTCCGTCGGCGCCGTTATTGCCCGGGCCGATGAGCACCAGAGCGGGACCGCTTCCTGATGACGGCAACCGGTCCCGCAACGCCTCGGCGACCGCCAACCCGGCATTCTCCATCAGCGTGTCGAGCGGGACACCGGCCCGCACCGAGGCGTTTTCCAGTTCCCGCATCTGCCGTGCCGTAACTATTTTCACTCCGGCATCACCCTTCCATCTGTTTCCGCCACGACGCTCGCAACGGCGAATTCCCGGGAGTGCGACAGGCTGATAGCGATCCGCACTATTCCCATTTTCTCCGCACGCGCTTTTGCGCGGTCATGTAACACGATCTCGGGCGCTCGCCCCCGTTTGCGCTGCACTTCTATGTCACGCCATCCCACTCCGCGAACGCCGGTGCCGAGCGCCTTCATCACCGCCTCTTTGGCGGCGAATCGGCTTGCCAGCTGGGGAGCACGGCCGCGGCAGTAAGCCTGCTCTCCCGGCGTGTAGATCTTCTCCAGGAATCGGCGGGGATACCGGGAGAACGTGCGCTCTATGCGCTCGATCTCGATTATGTCGACGCCGACGTACAAGCTGTTCCCTCCGGTTCCAGAAATGAGAACCGCGCTATCGAATCGCTCCCGCCTGAATTAAACGATCTGTCGCGAACCGACCGGGCGATTATATGGGGCGCAGTGCCCCTCCCCACGGGGGGACTTTACGTATTGGGACGGCACAACACTCACATCGGCCGGTCCGGTGCTAACCTTCAAAACGGCAGACACGGTCACGAGTGGATTGATCCGCTCGTGGCACCCGCGCGTCCGCCACGCGATGAATACAGCCGTGATACGGCCCGAGGAGAGTCCCCATTCGCGCGAAACGAATCGACGGCAAGGCAGTGGCCGAAAAGGTACGCGCTGAGGTCACGCAAGAGGTCAGGGACTGGGTCTCGGATGGTCATTCGCGACCAGGGTTGGCCGTGGTCCTGGTGGGGGACGATCCAGCCTCCGAGACGTACGTGCGAGGCAAGGAACGCGCCTCTCTGGAAGTCGGAATGCACTCCGAGACACGAAAGCTCCCGGCCGATGTGACTCAGGATGAACTGCTCGGCGTGATCAGCGAGTTGAACGCGGACGACCGGATCACGGGCTTCCTGGTGCAGCTGCCGCTGCCCGATCACATCGATGACGACACGGTTCTGCACGCCATCGACCCGGGAAAAGATGTCGACGGCATACATCCTTTCAATATGGGACTGTTGCTCGGCGGCGCCCCGAGGCTTGCCCCGGCGACGCCCACCGGCGTATTGAGGTTGCTCGCCGAAGAAGGCGTCGATATCAGCGGGAAACACGTGGTGATCTGCGGGCGCAGCAACATAGTCGGTCGCCCCCTGGCAGGATTGTTGCTCAGGCGCGGTGCGGGCGGAGACGCAACTGTGACCGTGTGCCACTCCCGTACCAGGGACCTGGGATCGTTTACGAAACAGGCCGACATCCTGGTTGCGGCGATGGGCGTGCCCGGATTGATAACGAAAGACATGGTCAAGCCGGGAGCGGTAGTGATAGACGTCGGAACGGTGAGGGTTGAAGATCCGTCTCGCGAACGGGGCTGGCGGCTCGCCGGAGACATCGCGCTCGACGTCAGGGATGTGGCCTCGATGCGTACGCCCGTTCCGGGTGGCGTTGGCCCGATGACTATCGCCATGCTGCTCAAAAACGTGATGCGGGCCGCCCGTATCGCCGCCGGTCGCGCCCCTGAATAGCGGCCCGAATCAAACGTACATAACCCCTGTGGCCGTTCGGGAAAAACCGGGGCCGTATAGTAAGATACTCGCCGCCGCGATCCCATCGACGTTGAGATCGTTTCGGCGACGTTAGAGAACAATCCGCTCATGCTCTGGAGCAAGCGGGTCTGTTGAGTTCCGGCCGGGAGGTCGAAAGATCGTTCAAAGTAAAGAAAAAGCGTCTCCCCAATCAGATGAGGAGGGAGACGCACGGAAGCAGGAATTCGCCGATCTTTATCGGCAGATGTACCTGATTCGCCAATTTGAAGAGGTGTGCGGGGAGATGTACACCCGCGGTCAGATCCGCGGGTTTCTGCACCTTTACATCGGAGAAGAAGCGGTCGCCGTCGGCGCGATCTCCCAGCTTCAACCCCACGATTACATCGTCACCCATTACCGTGACCACGGCCACGCGCTGGCGCGAGGCATCGACCCGGATCGCACCATGGCCGAGTTATTCGGCCGCATCGGGGGCCTGAGCAAGGGCAAAGGCGGCTCGATGCACCTGTTCGACGTCGAAAAGGGTTTCATCGGCGGTCACGCCATCGTGGGCGGGCAGTTCCCGCTCGCCGCTGGTCTTGCCCTTTCCCACCAGTACCGGAAGACGGACGGGGTGTGCGTCGTCTTTTTTGGCGACGGCTCCACCAACCAGGGTACCTATCACGAGGTCATGAACCTGGCCTCGGTCTGGAAACTGCCGATGCTGTTCTTCCTTGAGAACAACCTGTACGGCATGGGTTCAAGATTCGATCGTGTGCGGGCCGGCGGAGAAGATTTCTACCCGGGCGCCGCCACGTACGGGATCGATCAGGCGGCCGTAGTAGACGGCATGGATGTGCTCGTTGTACAGGAAGCCACGAAGCTAGCGCTCGAGAGTATTCGGGCGGGAAACGGCCCGGCGTTCATCGAGGCCAAGACGTTTCGTTTCCAGGGCCACTCCATGGCGGACCCGGTCAAGTACCGGGACAACTCGGAAACGGCGTCCTGGGAGGAGCGTGACCCGGTCACGACCTTCCCCGGGCAACTGCTGGAACAGGGGCTTTTGACGGAAGCGGAACTGGACGAAATCCGGAATCGGGTCGATGCCGAAGTGGCCGCGGCGGTCAAATTTGCCGAGGACAGCCCTTTCCCTCCGGACGAAGAACTTTTCACCGATATCTACGCTTGATGACGTCGCCTTTTGTGGATCCGAAGTTACAGACGGTGATATTGACGCATGACTGAAATTACATTCAGACAGGCCCTCCAGCGGGGTTTGCGGGAAGCGCTTGACGCCGATCCAGATGTCTTTCTCATGGGCGAAGACATCGGGAAATACGATGGGGCGTACGCGGTTACGCAGGGCCTTCTTGATACATACGGGCCGGACCGCATCCGTGACACCCCGATTTCCGAGGCCGCGTTCGTCGGCGCCGGAGTCGGGGCCGCAGTGGCGGGGCTGCGCCCGGTGGTGGAGCTCATGTCGATGAGTTTCTCGCTCGTGGCATCAGACCAGATTGTCAACATGGCGGCCAAGATCAGGTACATGTCCGGTGGTCAGGTGAAGGTACCGATGGTGCTGCGTGCTCCAACAGGCGGTGGCGTGCAGCTTGCTGCAACTCATTCACAATCGTTCGAAAACTGGTACGCGTCGACTCCCGGCCTGAAAGTTGTAACTCCTTCCAGCCCGTACGACGCGCTGGGCCTCCTCAGGAGCTCGATCGAAGACGATAACCCGGTCGTGTTCGCAGAAAACGCGCTGCTTTACGGGGTTCGGGGAGAGGTGCCGGACGACGAATATCGCGTGCCAATCGGTGTCGCCGCCGTGAAGCGGGCCGGGACCGATATCACGCTGGTGGGCTGGGCGCATGGCGTTGTTACCCTGCTGGACGCGGCGGAGAAGCTCGCCGAAACGGGGGTCAGCGCCGAGGTGATTGACCTCAGAACGTTGCGACCTCTGGACATGGACACGGTCGTGGAGTCCGTCGAGAGGACTGGCAGGGCACTGGTGTTGGACGAGAACTGGCGCACGGCGGGCCTCGGCGCTGAGATAGCGGCGGAGATTGGATACCGGAGCTCTGACTACCTCGACGGTCCTGTGGCTCGCGTTGGCGGCGCGGACGCCCCTGCTCCTTACACACGCCCACTTGAGCAACTGGGAATCCCCCAGACACAATGGGTGATAGACGAGATCGAAAAAACCTACGGCATCTAGGCGCAATTGATGGGCGGCTTGTTAACGCAAACGCCCGGCCATCGGACCGTGCGAACTTGCCCGCACCTAATATTCAGGAAAGGGTCCCGGATTGATTACCGAAGTCGTAATGCCGGCCATGGGCGCCGACATGACCGAAGGCACAGTCGTCAAGTGGCTTAAGTCCGAGGGGGATGAAGTTTCCCGCGGGGATATCCTCGCCGAGATCGAGACGGACAAGACGGTCGTTGAGATGGAGGCGTACGGGTCCGGACTGCTGCGCAAGATCGTTATCGGTGAAGGCGTGAAAGTACCTGTCGGCGACCTGATCGCCTACCTGGGTGAGGAGGATGACGTTGTACCGGATGTCAACGGCAGCGCACCGGCAGCACCGGCGGTAACCGAAACTTCATCGCCCGTGGCGCCGGAACCCATTGCTACGCCAGCGCCCATTGCGGCGGTATCCACCGGGCGGGTCAAAGCGTCTCCCGTGGCCCGGAAGATCGCCGCGGAGCGCGGAATAGACCTGGCGATGGTGGCCGGGACCGGCCCCGGCGGCCGCATCACTCGTTCCGATGTCGAGGGCCTCTCCGATGCGTCAGCCGCCCCGGCTTCCACCGCTCCGCCCGCCGTTATCACTTCCCAGGTGCCACAGGTTGCACTCAGCGGGGATGACATTCCGCTTTCATCCATGCGACAGGCGATCGCTCGCGTGACCGTACGGAGCAAGACCGAAAACCCGCACTACTACATCGACCTTTCGATCGATATGACGCAGGCGATGTCGATGCGTCAGAGCCTGAACGAGGAGATCGGCGACGCCGGTCCCAGGATCAGCGTCAACGACATGATCGTCCGGGCCTGCGTAAAGGCGATCACGAAATATCCCAAGCTAAACACCACGTTCGCGGGCGATCACCTGATCAGCCACGCGGACATCAACATCGGCATCGCAATAGCGCTGGAAGTCGGGTTGATGGTTCCCGCCATCCTCTGGACGCAGAATATGAGTCTGCTCGATATCTCAACCGCTACGAAGGATCTGGCGAACCGGGTGCGTGGCGATGGCGGCACCCTGACCCAGGAAGAGAACACGGCGGGCACGTTCTCTATCTCCAACATGGGGATGCTCGGCGTCGACAATTTCCAGGCGATCATCGTGCCTCCGCAATCGGCGATCCTCGCCGTGGGCGCCGTGGCCCCGGCCCCTGTCGTCCGCGATGGCGAAGTCGTAATTCGTCAGATGATGAAGGCCAGCCTGTCCGCCGATCACCGCGTGACTGACGGTGCGGAGGGTGGGGTGTTCCTCGGGGAGATACGTCGTTTACTGGAGAATCCGGTCAGCCTGATGGTGTGATACGGGTCTGCACTGACCTGATGTGGAGGCCCGTCATCACGGCGGGCCTCTGCGCGCCTGACAGGTAACGGTGTCTCCGGGGGCGGGGCATGCCTACAATAGCGACGTGTACTTTGAAGAGCCATTTTCGCCCGACGAGCGCTCCGTGCTGGAGCGCTTTTTTACGAACACGGATGGACCGGTATTTGGTCTCATCAACCTCCCGGAAGTCGTGAAGGGCGCGTTGTTCGCGCGCTATTCCCGTTCGCACAAATCCCTGCGGCGTTTGTTCCTGGATGAGTTTCATAGCGAGCCGGAACTTGGCATAGCCGCCGTGTCCGACGCCATCGCTGCGGACGACCCAAACGTGAGACTCAACAGGGCCGAGGTTCTGTACGATCGCGTTTTCGGTGAATACGGCGATGACTCCGTGGCGCAGCTAGGAGGCGCGCATCTGGCCTGCGAACAGGCATCAAATCTGCTTACCAAGGCGCTCGAATGGGGACGAATCGCCGCTTACCTGGAGCAGAGCACACGGTACATCTATTACGACCGTCCGCTGGGCGATAGCTATCGCTACCACGTGCCGCCGGAGGTCGCAGGTTCGCCGTTGGAAGGCGAATACCGGGCGACGATGGACGGACTTTTCGATGGGTACTCGTCGCTCGTGCACGAACTTGCACCATATTTCGAGAGTCAATTCCCGCGCACCGAGGGGACTTCGACCCGCGCTTACAACGCGACGATCCGGGCCAAGGCGTGTGACGCGGCCCGCGGTTTGTTGCCGGCGGCGACGACGTCAAACGTCGGCGTGTATGGCAGCGGACAGGCGTACGAAGCTCTGCTGATTCGCTTACAGGCGCATCCGTTGGCCGAGGCGCGTGATTACGGGGAGATGATGCTCTCCGAACTTCGTCACGTGATTCCGTCTTTCGTGAAGCGGGTGGACCTCCCGGACCGCGGGCGAGCCTGGAGCGAATACTTCTCGAATACGGCGCAACGTATGAATGAACTGGCGACCGCGCTTGATTCCAGATCAACAGAGGGTCCGGAAGTAACGCTGGTGGACTGGGACCCGGAAGCTGAAGTTAAGGTCGCTGCATCCGCGTTGTACGCATACTCGGATCTATCGGACGACCAGCTACTGGCCGCGGCGCGACGCATGGACCCGGAAGAGCGTGCCGGGATCATTCGGGCGTATTCCGGGGACCGAATCAACCGGCGGCACAAGCCGGGTCGCGGTATGGAGCGGGTGGACTACCGATTCGACATCAAGTGCGATTTCGGGAGCTTCCGTGACCTGCAGCGTCACAGGATGCTGACACTTGAATGGCAGACACTCGGCACGAAACACGGTTACACCACGCCAGATGTGCTGAACGACATCGGACGTGTGTCTGAGTGGGACGCCGCCATGGAGCGCGCGAGCGACCTTCACGCAAAGCTATCGGACCGGTTCGGAGGCGATGTCGCCCAGTACGCGGTCCCGTTTGGTTACCGGATTCGATTCGTCATGCAGATGAACGCCCGCGAGGCTTTTCACCTCCTTGAGCTACGGACCGCCCGCGCCGGCCACCCGGATTACCGGAGGGTGTGCCAGGAGATGCACCGGCTGATAGGCGACAAGGCCGGACATCGTGCGATCGCGAACGCCATGAAGTTCGTGGACTACGAAGAGTACGAACTGGAACGAATCGACGCGGAACGCCGGGCGGATGAAAGAGCCGACGGCGCGCAGTAAGGTTCGGCGTTCCGGCGTCTGAGCTGAGAGTCACGCTTGCAGGGTAGCCCGGGGTTCGATCAGGGGTCAGTCGAACGATTATTCAGATGCGGCGGAGACCGGATCGGCGTGCCCACGGCTCATCAGCCAGGCCGGGATAACTCCAAGCAGGGCTATGACCGCCGCCGACAGGAAGAATCCCCTGAAAACGGTCAGGCCGTCGCTGACTATCTCCTCCAGGCCTTCCGTGGTGAGCGGGGCGTCGCCCGCCAGGTTGTCGAACCTGGCCGTTCCCCACGCGGCGATCGCAGCCAGCCCGATGGTCATGCCGATCATCCGGGACACTGTGATGAGCGCCGACGCCGTTCCTCGCTCCCCGGCCCTCGCCCGGAGCATGGCCGAGGCGTGAATAGGCGCTATCAGAAGACCGAATCCGAATCCGGCGACGGCCAGGTGCAGGGTCATCTCCGGATCGGCGATATCGAGGTCCCATCGGGACATCGCAGCGAGGCCGGTCGCCGCCAGGGCGAAGCCCGCTATCGAGGGCCATCGGGTGCCCCACCTCTGGACCCAGATACCGCCCGCAATCGCCCCGAACGGGATCGCCACGGTCATCCGGAGGAGCATCAAGCCTCCATCGAGCGGGGACAGCCCGAGGACGGTGTTGGCCATGAGCGGCACCGTTACCATCGCCGTTATCAAAGAGATGCCCACGGCCAGGTGAGCGACGTTGGATGCAGTGAATTTGAGTGTCTTTATCAGGCGTGTGGGCAGTAGAGGGTCTTTCACCATGCGGTGCCACCAGATGGTGGCGAGTAAGGCGGCGACGGCGGAGGCGAGCAACACGGCGAATACGGCATCGAGGCTAGCCGTGCGGGACAGTGCCGCCGTGAGTAACGCCAGGGACGCGACGAACAGGGCGCCGCCAACGAAATCGATCCTCGCCGGGTGCCGGACGCCCGCGGGCGAGAATTTCAGGGCGGCGATCACGGCGAGACCCAGCGGGATGTTGATCCAGAACACCCATTCCCATGAGCTGACGTCGGTGATGAGCCCTGCCCACAGGGGTCCGATGACGCCGCCGCCCTCTGCGCTCGCGCCGATGATCCCGAACGCCATGGCGTGCCTGGCACGCGGCAACACGTCTCCCACGGACGCTATAGCCACGGGGATCATCGCGCCCCCACCGATAGCTTGGAATATGCGTGCTCCGATCATCCAGTTCAGATCCGGCCGGTCGCGCCCGATCAACTTCGGGAGATCGGGGCTGACGGCAACCAGCGCCGAGCCCAGCATGAACATGGACAGCGCCCCGATGAAAACGGCCCGATGTCCGTACCGATCAGACACGCGACCCATGATGGGCATAGCTGCCGTATAGCCGATCAGGTATCCGGTCACGGTCCAGGAGGCGTGATCAAGTTCGCCGGGGCCGATCCGGAAATCCGGGAGCAACTCGGGCAGCACGACCACAATGGATGTCTGGTCGTCTGCCGCAATGAATACGCCGGCACAAACCGGAATGATGACGGCGTAAGCGCGAAGGTCCCTCAGCCAGTTGATCACGCGTTCATGTCCGGTTTAAATCGGTGGCTCGACGACGATATCGGAGTTGAATTCAAATAACCGGACCGTCCGCACCAGTTCTCCAGACTCGGCCGATGTGGCTCTTCCCGTAATTCGCGCTTCCACGGGAAAGAGCGATGTGCCGTCTACCGTCACGAGAACGTTCAGCGGAGGCGCCGTCTCGTCCACGCCGCCGGTGAGCGCCACGAGGGCGATCGCAGGTAGCTTGCCGCCGATTACATACACTCCCTCTTGTGCTGATCCGGGTGGCGCCGGCGTGAGGTCTTGTACCTGTTCAAGGATGCTGGCTACCAAGGACACGGGGTTGAATGTCCGGAACGGACTCACGTCGGGTTCAAGTAGTTGCCATCTGTGTGTAACGGGGTGGGTCATATAGGAGTCATGATCTATCACCACGATCTGGCTGTTCACGAAAAAACCGGCCACCAGGGTGTCAGCATCAAGCGTGTAACTGCCTGGCGCGACCGCCGTTCCCGACGCCTCCTGGACCTCGATGCCGTTCGTGAGAATCGTGTTTCCCCCATCGTGGGATAACGCGAACCGGAACGTCGTTATGTCAGCGAGAGCGTCAGACGACCTGGAGACGATCTCCGAGGGCGACAACGGATCGAGGGTAGCGATCGAGTCTGACGAATCGTCTGAAGAGCAACCGACGATCAAGGTGATCGTCAGCGACGCGGCCAACCATCTCCACAACAGAATTCGTGCGGAACGTTTACGGGTCAGAGCAGTCACGCATGAATCCACAAACCGTGCATCGTAACTTGCATTGCAGGTCCAACATCTCGGTCCCACAGCGATCACAAATGTAGACCGGGGAGGAGGGAACCGGCGGGGATTTGGTAAGGTCCATCACAGCGTCTCTGAACGTGTTCTGACGGCGACGGAAGTATATCAAGCGCTGCTGGGACCGACGGGAGCCGATCATGCGCGCGGCGCTCCGTGGATGGCGCTCGCTCGTTATTTGCGAGCGTTTACTGGCCCGTGCCTTCCAGCACTACGACGCCCGTAGGTATCTCGGAACCGCCCGAAGGCTCAACCGTGACCGAAGCGCCGACGTACTCGGTAGCATCGCCCAGCAGATCGAGGGTGACGACGGCGTATCCATTGCGGTCAACGGTGAAGGTGCTGCCGGGAATCACACTGCCTTCATAAATCAGCCAGACCTGGTAAACAGATCCCGTTGGAGCCGGCGCGAGGCCGTTGATTATGAGACGTGCCTCTTCGCCGTCGGAATGTGTGATCAGCATTCCCTGCGGGGCCTGAGGCTGCAGGCCTCCGGAGAAGAACGACGGGGTGCTCCACGCGCCGGTGGATGTCACGTACTGGAGCCAGCGCAGATCATTTAACTGTTGCTCCAGTGTGTCCGCGGACTCCTGGAGCTGGGATACCTGTTGCACATCGCTCTGGACCTGCTTCGCGTCCTGTTCCATCGTTCCGAGGGATGCCGATATGCCATCGATGTTGCCCTCTTGAATCGCGACCTGCGCCGACAGTTCATCGACCCGGTCGTTCAGCCTGGTACCGATTACCGCTGCCACAGCCACCACGGCAACGAATGACGCCGCAAGTCCGGTCGACACGCCCCAGGCGAGTCGCGGGCTTGCATACCAGGGGATGTGGCGTGCCGGTCCGGGCGGGACGTCCGGGATGGGCATCGTCCTGTCAGATCCGACCACCGCGTCGGACGCCGGAACCTCCGCATCGATAGCGGCGCTGATGCGTTCACCCAGGCGCTCGGGAGGCGCTACCGTCGGCACCGTAAATACCAGGCTGGCTGCGCCCTCCATCAACTCTTCAAGTTCAGACGTGCAATCCTCGCACCCGGCCAGATGCTTTTTGACAAGCGCACGCGCGTCGTCTTCGAGCGCGTCCAGCGCATATCCAGCGAGATCGGGTGAAATGGCTTGGTGATCGCGTGGGTCGGTCATAGCTCCGGCCCTCTCAGTTTTGTGGCCAGCGCAGCGCGAAGCTTCTTCAAGCCCAGGCGCATGCGGGTCTTCACCGTGCCAAGCGGTTGATCTAGCTTCTGGGCGATTTCGGCCTGCGTGAATCCACCGAAGTAGGACATTTCGATCACAGCGCGTTGTGCATCGGGGAGGTCCAGTAATGCATCACGCACAGTCGCGTACTCCGAGTTGGCCACGGCCGCATCCGCCGGCTGGATATCGGCCGATTCCAGATTCAAAAAATCGTCCACGTTCTCGACGCTGCGTTGTTTGCCACGCGTCCGTTTCCGAAGTTCGTCGATCGTCCGGTGATGGGCGATGCCGAATAACCACGTCGTGAACTTGCCTCGTCCGGTCTTGTAACTCGAGGCCCGACGCCAGACGTTGAGAAAGACATCCTGCGTCACCTCTTCGGAAGCTCCCTGGTCCGAGAGCATCCGGTATGAGAGCGAGAACACCCTGGTGCTGTAACGTTGATACAGGCACTCAAGCGCCAGTCTGTCTTGTTCGACGATCTGGGCGAGCAGCGCCTCGTCCGTAAACTCTGTGTATTCCAAGCGGGCCACCTCGTGCAGCGGATCGGTCCGCGGGGTCACCCGCCTGGGCCGTGTGCGCGCTGCATCCGGCCCGTCGTGGTGTCCACCACATTGGAATACGGTCGCTGCCACGCCCCCGGATTCACTCTTTCATGGAAGAGCATGATCGGTAGCCTGGTCGTTGCGCTGCATCCCTGAAACCATGTTCCATCGAATTCTCGCGGATTCCAGGAGGGGCGACGGTTACTGGTTACGCGGTGATTCCCCGATAGGTCCACCCGCGCCCGCGGCATCCGCCTCGGGATCGGAGTCACGCCCCTTCAGCACGCGGTTTCGCAATTGGGACAGGGCGGCCTTAGCGGAATCAAGGTCATGACCACGCGGAGCACGTTTCAAATATGTAGACAGCGTCTCTGCTGCGGCGTTGAAACTGCCGAGTTCTGTCTGGATGTGCGCTAGATCCGCGAGGTTGTGCCACGATGCCGGCTCGACGATACGTATGCCTTCCGCCGCCCGGAGTGCGCGAGGGTAATCCTCTTTATCGAGGTAGATCTGTTTCAGATTACTGAGTGTCCGGCGCAAGATGCCGCGTTTGCCGTCCGGCCGCATGAAAGGCGCCGCCTCTTCCGGGCTCATCGGAATGGATGCGCGTCCCGGCCTGCCGACGGCCCGCTGTACGATGGCGACACACTCACGCCGGCTAAGCAAACCACCGGCGTCATAAGGATCCACGTAGATCGACTCAGAGCCCTCGCCGGCGCGAACGATAAAGTGCCCCGGGAGGCCGATGCCGTGGAATCGATAACCGGCTCGGCGGCCGATCTCCATGTACAGGATGGAAAGAGTGATGGGGTTTCCCAGCCCGCGATCCAGTACGTCCGGGATGTAGCTATTGCGCGGGTCGTGGTTGCGCTTCTTATCGCCACGGATCCCGAGATCGTTGAACAGGACATCGTTCACGGCGTGTATGGCGTCGTACAGGCCATGTCTGCGGGGCAGGCGTTCGCGAACGCGTTCAGCCAGGAGGGCGACTCGACCCCGCTCGGCGACGAAGTCCAGTTGAGGATATTCACCGGCTGCGATCAGCAAGGATGCGGACAGGAGATCTATCTGGGACGCCGGAACCGATACGACGCGCCGGAACGCGCCGTCCGAATTGCCGAACGCATTACTCACGTTAATCAACGCCCTCTGAGCCGGACATCCATTTGTTTGGCGTGAGGTCAGTAATCCCGATTGCTCCTGGGCCGGACTTCAAATCCAAATCTGGCGTCCGGAAGGCCGGTTCCGCCGCGTGTCCGATGACTGCGATTCTAATGTCGCACGCATGGGTCCGCAATCCTGAATCGTCGTTGGACGACCTTTGACCGGATTCTTGTGTCGGGTTGCCTCGCGATCAATGTGTGGAACTTGGTGGACCAGGCCGAGAGGCCAATACGAAATGCTTCCGACCCCTGGCAGAGTCTGGAGAATTCCGACGGATAGAGGTGATCCCGAATAAACGCACATGGGCTGGCCAGTTGCCACCGGCTGTTTCGCCCAGGACTCCCGGGACGTTGGTCACCATGAACTGTGATCAAAGCGACCCCGGGATTTGTATCTGTGGGTCACCCCTGCGACGGCGGCAAGAGAGTGATCGACTCAGGGGGAACGAATACGAAAATATCGTCACCCGCGGTCAAGCTGGATTGTGCGTCGTTCGAGGGCGCAATGGCCACTACTTCACCCTGGCCGACCGTGATGTGGATTTCTGATTCTCCACCGCGGAATTTTCGAGCGTTGATGACTCCGGATAATTCGATCCCGTTCCCGGCCGAGCCATGGCGAACCGGTGCGATGGAAAGTCCTCGTTCATTGATGATTACGAGAACATCGTCTCCGGTCATCATCCCGTCAGGGGGTGAACCGCCGGCGACCAGTGTTCCGACGGTGGACGCGACTTCGACTGAATCAGACGCCCGGACTATCGTGCCCGGAATGAGGTTCCTGAGCCCCAGGGAACGGGCGACCATCTCGGTGGCCGGCGCCCGGAAAAGGGCCTCGGGAGGTCCTGCCTGAACGACCGCTCCGCGGTCCACGAAAACGATTGTGTCTGCGAGGGCGAACGCTTCATCCTTGTCGTGCGTCACGTAGATCGCCGTCACGCCGATCTCCTTGAGGATCGAGCGGACCTGGACCTGGAGAGACTCACGCAGGACCCGGTCCAGAGACCCCAGCGGTTCATCCAGCATCAGTAATTTGGGCGCCGGGGCAAGCGACCGTGCCAGAGCGACACGCTGACGTTCCCCTCCGGAAAGTTCATGGATTTTTCGGTTTCGGTAGTTGCCAAGGTCAACAAGTTCCAGCATTTCATCGACCCGCATCTGGACCCTGTCGCTCGACATCCCCTGCATGCGTAAGCCGAATCCCACGTTTCCGAAGACGTCCATGTGCGGGAAAAGTGCGAGGTCCTGAAACATGAGACCGAAACCTCGTGAATGAGGCGTTACCCCCTGCACGTTCTGCCCATCGAACGAGATCGTGCCTGAATCCATGGATTCCAGGCCTGCGATGATCCTGAGGAGCGTTGTCTTCCCACATCCGCTCGGGCCGAGCAGACAGACCAGCTCGCCACGGTCTACATCCAGCGAGACATCATGGATAGCGAACGTATCGCCGTAGGATTTGTGAACATTTTCAAGTCGTAGGATCGGAGTCTCCGGCATCAGAACCCGCCAACGTCCCGGTAACGGAACCGTTCTATCGTCACGAATCCAAGTGCAACCACCGCCATGAGCAGCGTACTCATGGCGAGCGCCTGGCCCAGGTTCGCCTCACCCGGCTGACCAAGCAGCCTGAAAATCGCTACCGGTATCGTTGCGAACTCGGGCCGTACGAGTAACAACGAGGCTCCAAACTCCCCCATGGAGACGGCGAACGCGAACGTGGCGCCGACGATCAATGCGCGAGCGATGATTGGAAGTTCGACGTGAATGAAGACGCGCAACGGAGACGCGCCCAGAACGGCGGCTGACTCTTTCAGATGCGGAGGCATCCCGCGCAGCACCGGCAGCAGGGTCCGGATTACGAATGGGTACGCCACGAGCGAATGGGCGATGACGAGTATGAGCCACGAACCTCGCAGGTCGACGGGTGGGCGGTTGAACGCCACCAGGAACCCGAATCCGAGCGTAACGGCGGAGACAACCAGGGGCAGCATAAACAGGGCGTCAATAATGCTCGAACGCCTGCCGGGCCTCACGATGATGTAGGCGGCGGCCGTGCCGACCAGCATGGCGATGACCATGGACGCGAGAGCGAATCGAATCGAGTTCCAGATAACCTGCAGCGGGGATCGGTAGAAATACGACCCGCTATCGTTGGAAAACAGTGCAACGAAATGGGTCGGTGAATACCCGTCGCTGGTCGATATAGCGCGCTCTACCAGGGCCAGTAGCGGGGAGAGAATAACCAACAACCCGGCGATTATCCCGACGACAACGATCATGTCCCGGACACTCTTCTTCCGTTGCGAAACCGCCTCGCGATGGACCAGCGTGACGGGAACTGCGCTTCGCGCCTGAATCCGGGTGTAAACGAACAGGAAGACGTACGTGAAAACGATCTGAATGATCGCGAGAGCTCCAGCGATTTCCAGCCGGAACAACTTGACCGTAAGCTCATATATTGCGACTTCCATCGTGGCGAACTGCGATCCGCCGAGGACGAGGACCACGCCGAAAGATGTGAACGAAAATATGTAGACCAGGATCGCCGATGACCATATCGCAGGGAGCAGCAGGGGCAGCGTGACGTGGCGGAACGTCTGAACACGACCGGCGCCCAGCATCGCGGAACTTTCCTCGAACTGCGGGCTCAGGTTGGCCCAGTATGCCGAGACGATCCGTACAACTATCGAGTAGTTGTAGAAGGCGTGGGCCATGAAAATTATCGTCAGGGTGTTGGCGATTCGGATCTGAGGGGCGTGAGCTCCGAAAAGATTGGAAAGCCCGGTGTTTACGAGACCTCCCGGGCCGAGCAAAGCCACGAATCCCATCGCCACCACTATGGTGGGCATGATGAAGGGAAGCGTGGTCAAAGCCTTCAGGAGGGTCTTGCCCGGGAACTCATGCCGGGCAAACAGGTAGGCGACCGGAAGGCCAAGGAGCAGTGTCAGGAACGTAGAAAACGCCGCCTGCCATATGGTGAACCAGATCCGTCCCAGGTAGTAGGAATCCCCCAGCAGTACCTGAAATGGGCCGAGGTCAAGCGCACCGCCGCCGAAACTTTTCGCCAGGATGGCCACGAGCGGATATAGGAAGAATACGCCGAGGAACGCTAGCGGCCCGATTGCCAGTAATCGGCTAGCTCTCATCGCGCACCAGATCCGTCGATGTAGGCAACCTCCTGCCCGTTCAAGAGAAGTTCAGGGGCGGTTTCGTTGTCGTGCTGAATTGCGTGGTGATGGTACGTCAACAGGAGGATAGAGATAGCCCACAACTTGAAGGCCGCAACCCGGACATAACGCTTTGCCGAAATACCCGGGTCGCAGCCACGAGCGAACTTACCTCAGGACCACGTTGGTCCATTCCTGTATCCACCCGTCACGTTTTTCGCCAATTTCCTCCGCGCCGATGCTGGCGGGCTGCGATGGAACCTCTGCGAATCTGAAGAAGTCAGGCGTTGCAGCGTTCTTGTTCACCGGGTACACGAACATCTTGTCCGGGAAATCTTCCTGGAAGGTGGTTCCGAGTGCGAAATCGATGAACTTTTTGGCCAGGTTCTTACTGTTCGCTCCCTTGAGAATTCCTATGCCTTCCACCTGGGTGAACGTGGCATTGTCGATGAGGATGTTGCCCGTCGGCGGCGCCTCAATCGGGTCCTCGGAGAAGAAGAACTCGGCAGCCGGGCTGGTGGCGTAACTCACCACAAGCGGCCTGTCGCCGCCGTACATCGAGAAATCGGTGTAGTAGGCGTCGCTCCAGCCATCTTTTACCAGGACATCATTGGCCTTGAGATCGGCCCAGAAGTCGAGGTAATCGTAGTCGTCGTCCTCGCCGAAGTAGGCCACCGTGGCGATCAAGAAGGCGAGGCCTGGCGACGATGTGGCGGGGTTCTCGACGACGAGTGATCCATCCCAATCAGGGCCGGTCAGTTCTTCCAGGGTTGTCGGAGGGGTCAGGCCGTTTTCCGAAAGGAAGTCCAGGTGGTAGTTCAGGTTCACGTAGCCGTAGTTGATCGGGGTCACATGCCCTGAGCTGTCAAACTCGAACTCGTCCGGTACCTGGTCGAGGAGATCGGACTCGTACTTTTCGAATATTTCCTCGTCCAGCGCACGTCCCAGGTACGTGTTGTCGACGCCGTACAACAGGTCCGCAGATGGGTTGCCCTTCTCGAGAATAGCCCGTACCAGAGCTTCGCCCGCGTCACCCGCTTGCTGGAGGACAACCGTGGCGTCGTTTGCCTCTTCGAACTCCTCTATGACGGCCTCGGAGATGTTGAAGCTGTCGTGGGTCATGATCACTAGCTCGTTGTCTTCGTCCTCGTCATCGCCGCAGGCTACGATGAAGATGAGGATGAGCATAGTGAGGGTAATTACCGTTGTTCTGATCACCGGAGACCTCCAAATCGAGTCTCTGGCCCCGGTCTTTCCTGCAAAACAAGAAAACCGCCCAATCCGGGCGGCAAAGAAAGCATCAATCCACTCCCTCCGCTGGCATTACCCAGATCAGGTTAGGGGTCGACAGCAAGTGAGCTGTCCTCTCAGCCTGGTTTCCCAAGCTCCCCCGGGGCGCATTAAGTTTCCGAAAGGGTATTAACGCAGCCGGGCGATGTCAATAGAGATGGGCGTTCGTCGTTGACTGGCGTGTCCGCCGGGTTCAAAGACCTTTCAACCCGGAATCACGAACCTTATGGACTATCCCCGTTTCGTACGTAATAAACAGCTCGTCGTTGTCGGGGCCTGCGAGGAGACAGTTGGTCGGCATATCGGACGGCGTTCTTTGCGTTTGCAGAACGCGGCCGTCCATTGCGAACACGTAGATCATCGGACCGGGACCGTAGCGGTGGCTGCCGGCAGTGGCGACGATGTTGCCGTCTGCGTCCCAGCACATTCCGTCGATGCCGCGACCCCATCCAAAGTCATGCACGGTGGCCTGTTCACCGAGCGATCCGTCGGCGGCGATTGGATACGTGACGAGTTTCGGGTGAGCCTTCGCTCCGCTAGGGGTATCGGCCACAAAGAGCCGATCCTCCGAGGGCGAAACCAGTATCCCGTTGGGCCTCCTCATGTCTTCGGTGACACGATCAACCGAGTAGCTGCCATCCGATTGGGGATCGGCGCGATACACCTGTTCTGTAGGAATGCTCAGAGGCCTGCCACCGTAATTGGGATCGGTAAACCAGATGCGGCCACGTGAATCGACGGCCAGGTCGTTGGGTTCGTTGAAAGGAAGTCCTTCGAAATTGTCCACTACGACGCGTGTCGGTTCGCCCTCCACGTACTCGGCAATTCGCCGATTCTTCCCCTCACAGACGAACAGGCGTCCGTTGCCGTCAAACACCATACCGTTGGCGGCGCCTGTGCCTTCACGCCAGACGGAGCTTTCCCCGGTGCCCGGATTCCAGCGCAGCGTGAGATCGGCGGTACAGTGGGAGTACAGCAGTCCATCGCCGTCCCACGCCGGGCCTTCGGTGAGTGAATCGCGCTCGGCGATAGTCTCGAACGTCCAGTCATCTGTGGGTTCTGGCATCGGGAGATCCTTACGGGTAGAGCAGGTGGCCGGTCATGCCGGTGTCGCGGGCGACGAGGAGATGCCCCTCGATGCTGGTGACGTACAGGTCTTCGCCGACAAATGTGCAGTTAGTCGGGCGAATCGCCGGCGTCGGATGAGTCGCCACGATCCGACCGTCGGGTTCGAAAACGGTGATCATCCCGCCCGGCCCGGAAACCTCCCAGCCGGTACAGGCAACGATATGGCCACCCGAAGACAATGTCATGCCGTCTATTCCGCGATGCGGCCCGAAGTCGTGCAAAAGTTCGAATTCGCCAAGGGACCCATCGTCTTTGACCGGGTATCCGCGGAGTTGCCGGAACCGCCCCGCCGCGTAATCGCTCTCGGCTACATAGAGGATCTTGTAATCGGCCGAGAACAGGAGCCCGTTTGGCATCGTGGAGTCGAACGTGCGTTGCACCGCGACATAGCTGTCGTCCGGCTGAGGGTCTGCGGAGATAATTGCAGAAAACTCGATCCCCATGCCCGCGTGTACGTCGTTAATCCGGTCGGAAAAGTAGATCCGCCCCTGTGGATCGATCGCCAGATCGTTCGGCCCGTTGAGGCGTTTGCCATTGAGGCGATCCACCACCGTGACGCCGGGCAAGCCGTCCTCGTATCGGGCGATCCGGCGGCCCCGGCCCTCGCACGCGAAGAGCCGACCATCAGCGTCAAAGTTCAGCCCGTTCGCTCCGTTCGTATCGGAACGTACCGTCATAACCGTCCCCGCGGTGGGGTCGTACGCCAGCACCCTGTCCATGGCGATGTTGGTGAACAACAGCCTGTTGCCGTCCCATGCATTGCCCTCGGTGATCGAACCGATAACCGGCAGAGCGTCTTCGAAAATCCATTCCCGGGGCATGTGAGCCTCCGCTCCATCAGTCACGGGTCGTTTGCGGGTCGCCCGGGATTATCAGGGTCGGATGGATCGGCCGCAATGCACACGAGCCTCGGGCAGGTAATCCGCACTTAGAATCGAACTCCAAGGGCAACTTCAAAGAAGGTCTCATCGTTGACTAATGTCTCTCGACTCAAAGCAGAACACGCCGATCTCTGGCAGGCCGCAGCGCATCACCCGTTCATAAAGGAACTTGGTGACGGATCGCTGCCCATCGAAAAGTTTCGCCGATATTTCGTGCAGGATTACGTCTTCGTGAATGACCTGTCCGAGACCCTGGGCGTCGCCGAAGCGAAGGCGCCGGATATCGCCGCAGCGCGTCCCATGGCAGAGTTCCAGGCTGCGCTAATGGGAGCAGAAGACGCCCTCTTCCTACGTGCGTTCAAAGACCTCCGGGTCGAAGAAAGCGAGTGGCGGTCTGCGACGCCACTGCCGACAACGGCCGCCTTCGGAGACTTCCTGGTACGGACCGGATACGAGCACGGTTACCCGGGCGTGTGTGCTGCGTTTGCCGTAACGGAAGGCGTGTACATGGACTGGGGACAGCGGTTGACCGACGCCGGGGCCGCACCGGATAACGACTTTTACAGGGAGTGGATCAGGCTGCACACGCGAGAGGTGCTCGGTCCATTCGTTGAACACGTAGAAGCCGTGGTGAACGCGGCATCGGACGACGTGGTCGAACGACTCTCGTCCGTGTTCGAGCGAACCTTGCGCTACGAGGTTAAATTCTGGGACATGGCTTATGAAGGAGAATCCTGGTGAGGATCACCGAGACCATGACGCCACCACGCGCCATGACCATTGCCGGCTCTGACTCTGGTGGCGGAGCGGGTATTCAGGCAGATCTCAAGACATTCGCTGCGTTCGGCGTGTTCGGCACGTCTGCCGTGACGGCGATCACTGCTCAGAACACGAAAGGTGTCACCGCCGTACAGGCCGTGGATCTTCCCGTAATCGGTGAACAGATCGACGCCATCGTGAGTGACATCGGGACCGACGCGGTCAAGATCGGAATGCTGGCGAGTTCCGAAATCGTCGAGCTGGTAGCGGAGAAACTACGGGAGCACCGACTCTCCAACGTGGTGGTTGACCCGGTGATGGTGGCGACGAGTGGTGACCGCCTCCTGAAAGACGGCGCGGTCGAATCGATCAGGACCGCCCTCATTCCGCTGGCCAGTGTAGTGACGCCCAACCTGGACGAGGCGATGGTGCTGACCGATCTCCAGATCGAAAATATGGAAGACATGAAGGAATCTGCACGGCGCATCCACGCGATGGGTCCAACGACCGTCCTCGTAAAAGGCGGGCACTCAAGCGCAGATGAGGGAGATGGCCGGATGCGAGACGTGCTGTTCGACGGGGAGTCGTTCACGATCTTCGTAGATGCCCGGATAGATACCACGAGCACGCACGGCACCGGATGTACTCTCTCGTCAGCCATCGCTGCGGGGCTCTCACACGGGGCGTCCATACCGGATGCTATCGCCGACGCGAAGGCGTACCTTACTGAAGCCTTGAGTCTCGCCTTTCCTGTTGGAAACGGACACGGCCCCGTGAACCACATGTTTGGGTGGTGGAACGGAGCTGGGGGTGCTGGAAAGGGCGGGGCAACGCATTCCGTTGCCCGAGAACACGAATAGTCGGTATTGGCAGACTCCCGAAACCCCGGACCAGTACCAGCAAAGAGGAACAATCTCGATGACCCTGCACCTCACGGAAGCTCAAGTCGGCGAAATCTTGACGATGGAACTGGCGCTCGACGCCGTCGACGAGGTGTTTGACGCGCGCGGACGCGGCGAGGTGACAAACCACCCGCGCAGCCGCATCGCGCTCGGACGCGGTTCCTACAACCTGATGTCCGCCGGTTGGCCCGAAAAAGGGATCGTGGGATCGAAGTCCTATGTAGGCGGCGCCGGCGGGATTTCGTTCCAGGTCATGATTTATGGAGCATCTGGAGAAGGGCTGCTTGGGATCCTGGACGCCAACCTGATGGGCCAGATTCGTACGGGAGCGGCCAGCGGAGTCGCAACCCGGCACATGGCCCGCTGGTGCGAAACCAGCAAGGTCGCGGTGATCGGCTCCGGGTACCAGGCTCGCACACAACTGGAAGCCGTGGCCGGGGTCAGAGAGATCGAAACTGCCTCCGTCTACAGTCGGACCGCCGATAGCCGGGACGGGTTTGCGACGGCGATGACGGAGAAACTGGAGTTGCCCGTTACGGCCGCCACTTCGGTAGATGAATGTCTTGAGGGCGCCGATATCATCATCGTCATCACGAATGCGCGCGATCCGGTGCTACTGGGAGAATCGATCGAGGCCGGCGTCCACATCAACGCCGCCGGGGCCAACGGGTGGCAGAGGCGGGAACTGGACACGCGCGCCGTCGTGAAGTCAGACGTGATAGCGACCGACGATGTCGATCAGGCGAAGATAGAGTGTGCGGACCTGATGGCCGCGGCTGATTCCGGGCGTATCCGCTGGGAACAGGTCGTGAACCTGGGCGATATCGTCGCCGGGACCCATCCCGGGCGTACGGATGATTCCCAGGTCACGCTGTTTGAGTCGCAGGGTGTTGCGATGGAGGACATCGCCGTGGGGAAGCGCGTTCTGGACATAGCGCTGGAGCGAGGGATCGGCACGCAGTTGTCTGGCGGCGGCATGGAGGCGGGAAGCCTTTAGCCCGTCCTATCACTCACCCATCCGGAGAGGGGCAACTATGGCCCTCGATCCAGGCACATGAATCCGTCATCCCGGGCGCATCTGTCGTCCCGAGCGAAGGCGAGGGATCTTCACCGCGGCATTCATGGTCCGACCCGGGGGATTTCTGGCGATACGTCCGTCGGCGACACGTGTCTGCCAAAGGCATTGCCGCGGATGGGTGGAAGTGCTCGCATCTCCACCACGAGCAGGGGTGACCAGATGCAGGCAAACCAGCGCTCAGACAAACTGGCGCGGATAGAACCTCCCTCATCCCGACCCTCTCCCATCGGGAGAGGGGATACCGGCTAGCTCTTCCAGTTTTCCTGTCCCGGAATGAGACCCCGGATGTATGCAACCTGCCCGATGTGCTGGGAACATTCCACCGAGATCCGGGCCAGAACAAATGCGAACGTCGGGGCGGGACGCGGGTGAAACGGATTCCGGTCCGGGTTCGTGGTTTCAAGATCGTCCGCCGACATCTCGCGAACAACGCTATGCGCGCTTTCGAGTACATCTGCGCGATAGCCGGCGACGACATCTGCCGGCACATCCGGAAAGGCCCCTACCTCCTCCGTGGTATCCCCGAATCCCCACTTGTCTCTGGCCGACATTCCAAACTTCTCCGCCCAGCCACGCGTCTTCCATCTCTCGCCGGTGTCGCTCAAGTACCAGTTGAGCCAACCATCCTCGACCCGGGTCAGATGCCACACGGTCCACAGAATGTGATTGGCGGTGGGTGTTGGTCGCCACCGCCATTGGTCCGGCGAGAGGCTTTCCAATGCCGCATCCAGTTGCGTGCTGAAATCGTCGATGGCCTGTAGCGTTACATCCCGGAAATCCATATCGACCTCCCTGTGTTCGGTATGGGATTAGCCCACATCGATAAAACGGTCCCGCCGCAGGCGGAGCATCATCGGGACCATCTGGGCCCGTGCCATAACCGCCACCGCCGCAGCCATGACGACCCAGAGAATCAGAGTGACATACATGGAAGTGACGTAGCCAAAATCATTGATTCCGAGGTCGCCGCTCACCGAACCAAGTCCGATCTTGAGGACGAATGCGCTGAAGAAGAAGCCCAATCCGGCGGCGGGCAAAGCTAGAATCGACCGGCAAGCCATGAATTATCTCCTCTTGTGTACGGGTTCTATCCGCTCGTCCGTCGTCCACCTGCGGACGGGATGCTACGCGTCCGGCCACATTATCCGCGAGCGGCCCCTTGAGTAACGGGATTGAACCGGTTATGCCAGACGTTCCCCACGCGGGCGCAGGAGTTCCGCACTTGCTTGAAGTGTGCGGGCTCGCAACGAGGTTTTCGACCGCCGAGGGCTACGTGCAAGCGGTGGACGGTGTTTCTTTCCACATCGACGAGGGAGAGACTCTCGCCCTCGTTGGCGAATCAGGATGCGGCAAATCCGTGACCTCTCTCTCGGTAATGCGGCTCGTGCCGAGTCCTCCGGGTGAGATCACCGCGGGAAGCGTGTTGTTCGAAGGACGGGATCTGCGAGGTATTTCTGAGCGAGAGATGCGGCGGGTCCGCGGTGGCAGTATCGGCATGATCTTCCAGGAGCCGATGACATCTCTGAACCCCGTTCTCACGATCGGCAGGCAGATTACCGAGGCGCTTGAGCTGCACCTTGCCTTGAAGGGAAGGGCGGCGCGTGATCGTGCCGTCGAAATCCTGTCACGGGTTGGGTTGCCCGACCCGTCACGGCGATTTGATGATTATCCTCATCACTTGAGCGGCGGGCAGCGACAGCGAGCGATGATCGCAATGGCGATCAGTTGCAACCCAAAGTTACTGATCGCTGACGAGGCGACTACGGCGCTTGACGTGACTATCCAGGCGCAAATCCTGGAACTGCTGCAATCGCTATGCGAAGAGTTCAGGATGGCGCTCCTGATCATCACGCACAACCTGGGAGTGGTCGCCCGGTACGCGCAACGGGTAGCCGTAATGTACGCCGGGAGGATCATCGAATCAGGCACGGCTGATGAAATTTATTCCGGCCCGCGACACCCGTATACAAAAGGTCTACTGAGCTCAGTACCTCGTCTGGATGCGGCCGCGAGCACGAGGCTGACATCGATAGAGGGCGAAATCCCGGACCTGGCGAATTTGCCAGAAGGCTGCGCGTTTGCCCCGAGATGCCGATGGGCGGTCGATCGTTGTCGCGTTGAGCCGCCGGCCCTGGTTTCCCCGAACGGCGGCCACCAGGCCGCCTGTTGGGAGCAAGACAGGATCTCGGAAGACCATTCAGCAGAGCACGGTCGATCTTGACCTCAGAAACTCTGCGCATCGACGGGGAACGGGGCGCGCTATTCGCGTCCGATGGGCCAACACTATCGGTGCGTGACCTGCGGGTCCATTTCCCCATCACCTCGGGATTCCTGATAAGACGCCAGACCGGCGCAGTGAAGGCCGTTGACGGCGTTTCCTTCGATATCGCTCCCGGCGAGACGCTCGGGCTGGTTGGGGAGAGCGGCTCCGGCAAAACGACCACCGGACGGGCGATTCTTCAGCTTCAAAGGCCCACTGCCGGATCGGTGGAGTTCGGGGGCGTGGATCTGACGGGAGTGTCCGCTAAAAAGATGCGGCCGTTCCGGTCTGAAATGCAGATCATCTTCCAGGATCCTTACGGGTCTCTGAACCCGCGTATGAGCGCCGGCCGAATCATCGGGGAACCGCTCACCGTTCATGGACTCGCGGGGGATAAGGACCAGCGCAGAGACCGGGTCGCCGAGCTGCTTGAGCGCGTCGGAATGAACCCGGCGATGATGAACCGGTACCCGCATGAATTTTCTGGCGGTCAGCGTCAGCGAATCGGGATCGCCAGGGCGCTGGCCGGCGAGCCGTCGTTCATCGTGTGCGACGAGCCGGTCTCGGCGCTGGACGTGTCTATCCAGGCGCAGATCCTGAATCTGTTGTCCGATCTGCAATCAGAGTTCAACATCTCGTACCTGTTTATAGCGCACGACCTCTCGGTCGTCCGGCACATCAGTGATCGCGTTGCCGTGATGTACCTCGGCAAAATCATGGAACTTGCGCCGAGTGCAGAACTGTACGAGAACCCCACGCATCCGTACACGCGCGCCTTGATGTCAGCGGTGCCGATTCCGGACCCGTTGATTGAGCGGCAAAGGGAGCGGATCGTGCTGGCCGGTGATATGCCCAGCCCTATCAATCCGCCCTCGGGCTGCGTATTTCGGACGCGCTGCCCGATCGCCACTGATGAGTGCGCGGAAATCGTGCCGGAATTGAGCGATCACGGTAACGGACACGCGGTGGCCTGCATCAAGGTCTGAGACCGTCCCCGGACGACGTGGATCAGGCGAGCGCCCATGCAACGATGCCGAGGATGAGCGCGCCGAGCAGGCTCACGGGTACCAGCACGACCGTCGCCCACTCGAGGGGCCGGCGCCACGGCGAGTCGTCGCTGAACGATGACGACGCCATGTCTTCTCCCCGGCCCATCAGCCCGGCGAATAGAAGGAGCGAGACGATCGCGTGCGTCACGGCAATCGATAGGGCCAACAGTGAGTAGAAGGACGCTACTTCTGTGATCTGGCCGTCTTCGCCGAACAGGATGGCGTCGAAGAGGGCGACCGTCACGGCGATCAACGCGGCCGTGGCTGCGCCAAACCGCCATTGGAGACCGACGGCGACGGTCCAATGTGACCGGTCTTTCGGCGAGTCGGAGCGTATCGACACCAGGGTGAATAAGTTCCACGTCAGCAGCACCAGCACGAGAAGTGCGTTGCCGACCAGGAATGCTGTCAAAGACATTTATCTGCTTGCCCGGGGTAGTGACACGGGTTTTCCGTTATCCAGGGCCACGTAGATTCTGTCCGAACCTTGAACGCAGATCCCCGGCCGCACCCCCCGGACCCCCTAAACTTCAATTCTGACTATTTGTTGTTGCACTTCGCCAGTGACCTCCGGTCCGTGTTCTCCAAGAAACACGTCAATTTCAGACCGAATACCAAATTCTGGCAGGTAAATCCCCGGTTCAACCGATACGGCGATGCCCGGGATCAGTTTTCGCGTGTCGTGTGTCTCCCAGTCATCCAGATTAACGCCATTGCTGTGGACTTCAAAGCCGATGCTGTGCCCGAGGCGGTGCACAAAGTAGTCCGCGTATCCAGATTTTGCGATCACATCACGGGCCGTTCGGTCCACTTCCCAGCCCTCAAGTTCACGCCCTTCAGCAAACGCGTCCTGCATGAAAGTCACCGCCGTATCCCGGGCTTCCGCCACGGCCCTGAACACCTCTTCATGCCTCGAACCGGGCTCTCCAGTAAAACCGGTCCATGTGATGTCTCCGAAAACCGATCCGGGTTCTGCGGAGACCGCCCACAGATCGATCAGCACCAGGCTGTTCTTCCTGACGACGGCCGATGTGTCCGGTCCGGGTTCGTAATGCGGATCGGAAGCATGCGCGTCTACGGCAACGATCGGCCCGTCCGGCGCCACAAGGCCCAGCCTCTCGAAGCGGCCCCGGATAAACTCCGCTACGTCGTGTTCTGTGAGCTTCCAGTTGATGTTCTCGCCTATAAAAGCGAACGCGTCATGGACGGTGCGGACCAGCCCTTCCATAGCGACGCGGTGAGAATCTCGTTGCCCGGGAGTCCAGCGTTCGGTGGAGTACTGGAGCACATCACCGGAGCTAACGACCTCGGCTCCCAGGGAACGAACGAGTTCGACGGTTCCGGCGTCGATCCTGCTCACTCGTGGAAGCGCCGCTTCCGGCGAGTACTCCATGGCGATTCGCTGCCGGCCGGACAGCATTTCGCGAAGTTCATCGAGCATCTGGCTGCGGCTGCCGAAGCGCCGCACCTGGACCCGCACTCCATCTGTCCCGGCGGATTCAACCATCGAATCGAATCGTCCCGCATCTACCTCGTGGGCGAGAAGGGTCGGATCGCCATCGGTCGGGACCATGAACCAGCAAGGGCGGGTGATGTGCCGGACGCCGCCGATCAGGTTCCAGAGGATCGGATTGGAGCCCCGGTAATCTTGCAGGAGCCACCCGTCGATGCCAGCTTCGCTTAGATATTCGCGCGCCCCGGAAAGGGCTTCTCCGATCGTCATGTTCAGGCGACCCGCGGATCCGGGAACACGTCGCGGGCCGCGGCGGCCTCTTCCTGCGTATTCATATCAAGCCGGGCGAGAGGCGTGTCGACGACCAACCGGTTGACGGCATCGGCGTGCGCCCGTACGACTTCCCTGACGCCCTGTCCCTCCTCGGTGATAACCCGGAGCTCGTCAAGCAGTGACCCATCGAATACCAGCGGATGACCGCCGTGGCCGTCGTAAACGGGCGAACTGATGAGCGCGCCGGTCGACCTATGTGATTCCAGAACGTCCCGGATCAACCATGAAGGACGGGGTTGATCGACGGCGAGCAAGACGATGGTGTCTGTATCCGGGGGTAGGGCGGAAAGTCCGGCTATTATCGAGGTTGTCTTCCCGTTCAGGAAGGCGTCGTTCCTCACTGCGTGTACGCGATCGCCCTTCGGCATCCGGGGCATCACCGACTTGAGTACATATTCGATATCCTCGGCGCGGTTGCCCGTAACGGCGAATACCTCGTCGACACCGGCGTCCAGTAAGGCTTCAACCTGGCGTTGAATCAAGGGAGCGCCGAACCAATCAAGCAAGGGTTTCGGCGTGCCCATCCGGCTGGATTCGCCCGCGGCAAGCAGGATGGCGCAGATCGACAAAGTCTTGGCCGTCTTCAGTCGACGGCGGTCGTCGCCGCCTCGGTGCGGGCATGTTCGGCCGCGATCTGGAGCAATTTTTCGTCCAGCTTCATGGGCAGACCCGTACCGCCGAGCCGGAACATCAGGATCTCCGCCACGATGCTGATAGCGATCTCTTCGGGAGTGCGCGCCGTGATGTCCAGTCCGCTCGGAGCCCGGAGTTCCCGCACGCGTTCAATCGGAACGCCGCGCCTGAGCAGTTCCTCGTAGATCATGATCGTCTTGCGCTTGCTGCCGAGCAGGGCGACGTAACGCGCAGGGGTGAGGGCCGCGGCTTCCAGTGCGGTATCGTCGTACCGATGGCCGCGAGTGGCTATTACGATGAATGTGTTGGCGTTTATCGGGAGGTCAGCGATGCCGCTGACAAAGTCCTGGGTCAGAACGATGTCTGCTTCCGGGAAGCGCTCGGCGTTTGCAAACTCAGGGCGGTCGTCCACGACAAATACGCGCATGCCGACCGATCGGGCAATCGGGGCCAGCGCCTTCGATACGTGCCCGCCGCCAGCGAGGACCATGGTCGGCGGCGTGGTGAATGCCTCGATAAATATCTCGGCGCCGCTCTCTTCGTCGATGACGTATTCCTGCTTGCCAAGTGCCATCAGATTGGCGGCTTTCATCGCCGAACGCTTGTCCAGCGCTGGATCTCCCAGCGTTCCCGCCGTCTCCCCGTTCTCGCGGATCAGCAGCTTTGCGCCGACGGCGAATCCGGAAGACTCTGGAGCGACCATCAGGTTGGCGATCGCGACCGGGGGACCACCTTCGTACGCGGACACCACTTCTTCCGCATGAACCTGGTAATCCACAGGACGACGGATCGGGTCTATCAGGAAGAACATCGTCCCGCCGCATATGAGGCCATCCTCGGCGGCGAGCTCTTCGTTGAGCTCGTATGAACGCATCTCCGCGTTCCCACCGCTCTTCAACAACTGTTGCGCGGCGAACCAGATGTCGCCTTCTACGCAACCGCCGCCGAGAGTGCCGACACCGCTGCCATCGTCTCGAACGAGCAACTTTGCGCCGGGTTTCTGTGGGGTAGAGCCGGAGGTCTTGACTACCGTCGCGACGACTACCTGGCGATCATCATGTAACTGGGATACGGCTTCCCGGAAAACGGGTTCCATGGGTGACCTTCCGAACCGGCATACGGTTCCCTTTGAGCCAGGTGACTGACCGGCTCACTTCATGTCACGTTACCACAGGGCAAACAAGACCCATGGTGCGAACCGGGCACAACCGTCATGAAACGGCGAAAAGGGCCTCAAACCGACGCAGAATGATCGAAACGGCCACCTCATCAAGTCGGGATTACGTCTTTATGCAAGTCGCTTCCCGCCGCAACATCGAGTTCCGAGCCTGTTAACCCCGGAGCATGGCCGCCGCATCTTCGACCGCCATCACGATCTTGTCGTAACCGGTGCAACGGCAGAGGTTTCCCGCCAGGCGGGTGCGGATCTCCACTTCGGACGGGTTGGGGTCGCGTTGCAGCAACGCCGTCGTGGAAATAATGAACCCTGGTGTGCAGAACCCGCACTGGAGCGCTCCATCCTTGATGAACGCTTCCTGCACGGCGTTGAGTTTGCCCTGCGTAGCGATGCCCTCGATGGTGGTGATCTCGTTGCCATCCATCTCGGCGGCGAGGACCAGGCAGGAGTTCGCCGTCCGCCCGTTGATCATCACGGTGCATGCGCCACAGTTGCCGTTGCTGCAACCCTCTTTGGTGCCCGTTAACCGGAGGTGGTCGCGCAGCGTCTCCAGCAGTGTCCAGCTCGTGTCTACGAGCAACTCGTGCTGGTCGCCGTTGACCGTCATTGAAATGTGCTTCATGTGCTGGGGTCCTCGATGCTTGAGAGGTGCTTGAAATCTCCGGGGTTTATTTCTGGGAGGCCGGTGACGGAACCGGGAGAGTTAACCGCTGATCCGGTCCCGGCAAATCCCCAGTGTGCGTCGCGTGAGGACTTTCACCAGTTCACGCCGATACTCGGCCGAGCCGCGCACGTCCGAAATCGGAGTCGCCGAGCCAACGGCAGCCACCGCAGCGGTCTCGATCAGCTCGTCGCTCAGTACGTTGCCTTCGAGAGCCTCTTCGGCCGCCCGGGCACGGACCGGCGTGGGCGCTACCGACGCCAGTGCGATACGCGCTTTCTGGACGGTGTTGTCTGAGGGATTGAGTTGTAGGAAGCTCCCTACTCCAGCAACGGCGATGTCCATTTCGTTCCGGGGGATAAACCGGAGGTAGGCGCTGGCACTGTTATCCGGGATCGGTGGGAGCACCACTTCAACCAGGATCTCGCCCTTCTGGAGAACCGTCTGCCCGGGACCGGCAAAGAAATCTGAGAGTGCGATCTCTCGTCTGCCGGACGTGCTGGCGACGATGGCGCTGGCGTCGTGCGTAAGCAGGGACGGGATCGTGTCCCCGGAGGGAGCGGCATTGCAGACATTTCCGCCAAGACCGGCCCGATTCTGTATCTGCCACGATCCGACGAGTACGGAAGAGTCCGCGAGTCCCCGGTAGTCGGATCGCACGGCCGGGCACTCACCTATGTCGGTCAGGGCGCGCGCCGCGCCGATGTGCAGGCCGTCGTCCGCCATTTCCAGGCGTTGGAGTTCAGGAATTCGCTTCACGTCGACCACCATGTCGGCGTTCCTGCGGCCGGTCTTGAGCTGGTCAACTATGTCTGTCCCGCCCACGAGCGCCCGGACTTCGCCCTCAGCGGCGAACAGGGCCAGGGCTTCATCCAGTGAGGTGGGTTGGGCAAAATCAAAATCAGGCAACAGTCACTCCATATCTTCCCGAACGACGCCACTCTCGTAGGGGCTGCTCGCGATTGGCGCACGCGAGGTGTCCCCGAGGGCGGAGCCGAGTATATTCCGGGTCTAATGCCGCCACAACTCGCAATTACAGATCGACCCGGCGATGGCGTAACCCGTGGAGACGCGACACGGCAGGCCGCGTTGTGAGTGAGCCAGACGGCGTTCCATATCTTTCTACTTCGGGACGACTGGACGTATCCGGCCCTATCGAAGCGGGTGAACTGGATCTGGTGTGCATGACGCCGGAGTTCATGGAATTCATGATCACCGGTCAGGGTGGCGAAGGACTTGAGTTCGAGGGAATTCGACTCTGGGACGGTTGGAAGGCGGACACCAGTCCGTGGATCGGGATTCGATTGACGCAACTGCGGGCCATGCCCGACCTGGCCCAGTGGTTGATGTACGCGATCGTGCGGCGATCAGACCGGCAGATGGTGGGACATGCCGGGTTTCACAGCGCACCAGGGCCGCCGTACCTGCGCGAAATAGCGCCCGCCGGGTTGGAGATCGGCTACTCGGTTTTCACTCCGTTCCAGGACCGGGGCTACGCGACGCAGGCGGCCCTGGCCCTGATCCGCTGGGCGCATCGTGAACGCGGCGTGAACGAGTTTGTGGCATCCATCGCCCACGACAACGCTGCGTCGCAGCGCGTGGCGGACAAAGCCGGCTTCAAATTCTTCCGGGAGTTCAAGCCAGATGATCCGGACCGCGAAGACGTCTACCTGTTGCGAATCGCGGTAGACGAGGTCTACATCTAACCCACGCGGTATTTCGCCAGGAACTCCGTGTTGAGCTCGATACCCAGCCCGGGGCGATCCGGCGCGTAAACGTAGCCGTCTTCGATCTTCAGCGTGTCGTTGAAGATGTTTCCGTGCATGGTATCGAACGTGTCTGCGTAATACTCAAGGATCAGGCCGTTCGGAACCGCCGTCACCAGGTGGATGTGCACCTCTTGTTTGCCGTGCGGCGCTATGTCCAGGTCGTTTGCCTGCGCCAGGGCGGCGATCTTCATGAACTCCGTAACGCCGCCAAGGACCAGCGCATCCGGCTGGAGGATGTCGACGGCGCGGGTGTTAATCATGTCCCGGAACCCGTAACGCGTGTACTCATTCTCCCCGGCGGCGATCGGGATGCTGGTGGCGCGCGTGATTTCTGCCTGGCCGATGTAGTCGTCCGGCTCGACCGGTTCTTCGAACCAGAACAGGTCGTACTTCTCGGCTTTCCGTGCGAACTCGATCGCCTGGTAGTGGCGGTAGGCGTTGTTGGCATCGACCATCAGCCGGATGTCCGGCCCGATCACCTCCCGAGCCACGCGCACGCGCTCGATGTCTACGTTGATTGGCGCCGCGCCGACCTTCATCTTGACGGCGCGCACGCCGAGATCGACGTTGTGCTCCATCTCGGCCGCCAGTTCTTTGAGGCCTTTGCCTTCTTCGTAGTAGCCACCCGCGACGTATGTGTCGATCCTGTTCGTGAACCCGCCGAGCAGCTTGTAGAGAGGCAGGTTCGCGACCTTGCCTTTGATGTCCCAGAGCGCCATGTCGATGCCGCCCAGCACGCGCGTCGTTATGCCGCGGCGCCCAACAAGTTTTGGGCGCCACATCTCGTGCCAGTGGCGTTCGTTGTCGAGCGGATCCTTGCCGATGAGGATCTCTTTGAAGTGCTCAACCATAGACACGGTCACTTCAGGCGAAACCTGGTCGCCCCCGGCAAGCCCTATCCCGGTGACGCCTTCATCGGTCTCGATGATGACCGGGCGGATGCCCGAGTGCGTGTAGGTGTAGAGGCCGTTAGTGATCGGCTTCTCACGAGGCCAGCTGTAGACCTCCATGCGGACGTCAGTGATCTTCATGAGATGAGGTTCCTTGAGTTAGAGGGCTTGTGTGAATCTGCGAGAACAGCGGAGCCGGGGGAGTCTAGCACCGTGGTCTGGGCGTGGCGTGCCCGATCTAAACCACGTGTGACTCGCTTCTGCTTCAAATATCCGCCCGCCATATCAAATAAGTGACGTGAGGCCACGCGACTGGATACGTATTTTCGTGGCGCCCGATGCCAGCGCCTCGTATGCGGGGATCACGACATCCAGATTGGGCCAGGCGACACACGTCCGTTATAGTCCGATCAACTCAGTCTGAGTTATTGCCGGGAGGGCAACATGAAAAAGTTCATCGTGATTTACCACGCGACGACGGCGGCGATGGAGCAAACGCAGAGCATGTCTCAAGAGGAGATGAAGGACGGGATGGATCGCTGGTTCGCCTGGGCGGAGAATGCAGGAGACGCCCTCGTTGACTTTGGATCGCCGCTTATGGGAGGTGTGAAGTTGTCGCCATCGGGCAGTACCCCAAGTGATCACGGGGTTATGGGCTACTCGATTCTTGAAGCCATGGACATGGAAGCGGCGCAGGCGGTCCTGGCCGGACATCCGCACCTGGGGTGGGCTGATGGTTGCGAGCTTGAAGTCCATGAAGCAGTGGCGATGCCAGCGCCAGGATAAAGGTGGACTGCCGTTAGATCGCATGCGGGACAGCGACCGGTCGGGTCGCCGTCCCGCTAAACTGTTCTACACAGCGATACCGTCACGCGTGTAGTGGATTGACGGTTGGCCGGTACTACTCGCACCGGACCGCTGTAAGTCGTTCTGTACGCGGGTCCGTAGCTCAGTGGTTAGAGCAGTCGGCTCATAACCGATCGGTCGCAGGTTCGATCCCTGCCGGACCCACCATTTCACTAACCGACAACTGTATTTAGCTTTGCAGTTAGCTCCTTTCGCCCCTCCAGTCACCTGGAGTAGGCACATGCGAAAGTCGGATAGAGCAGTCGGTTATGTCGGTTATCTCTCTTCGTTTGAGCTTGCCCTGAAAATCGAGGGCTTAAGGCCACACACGGTCTCTTGTTACGTGAGAGAGGCTAAGAGACTCGGGGAGCATTGTGATTGGCCTCCGGTATCCAAGTTAACCCCATCGGACGTTCGATCTTACTTGGACCATCTGGGGAAATCTGTCGTTCCAAAGACAGTCACAGAAGCTCAACTTGGCCTAAGGCGGTTTTTCAAGTTCCTAATTGCTGAGGGTGAGATCACAACAAACCCATCCAGGGAAATCCGCCTGGTCCGGTATCGAGTTGAACCGCCCCGGGAAAGTTGGAGACTCCATTCCTTGAGAGGATGGAGCGATGACAAGACGAAGCAAGTACTCCC
>JASLLE010000001.1 GCA_030747175.1 Dehalococcoidia bacterium
AGGCGCCGTCGACGCCGCCAACATTCTCAAGCCCGCGCTGGCGCGCGGAGAGGTGCAGGCGATCGGGGCGACGACCCTCGACGATTACCGGAAGTACGTGGAACGCGATCCTGCGCTGGAACGTCGTTTCCAGCCCGTGACCGTCGACCCGCCGGACATCACGGACACGGTCGACATACTCCGTGGCATCAAGGGCAAATACGAAGAACACCACGGCCTCGCCATCACCGACGAGGCGCTGCGTGCGGCGGCATCGCTCGCGCTCAGGTACATCCCTGACCGGCACATGCCGGACAAGGCGATAGACCTGATCGACGAGGCGGCATCGCGCGTCCGGATCAAGAACAGCATCCAGCCCAAGGATCTGAAAGAGGCCTCCCGGGATCTGGAAGTTGTCCGCACGGACAAGAACGATGCGATCTCCAACCAGCAGTACGAGCGGGCGGCGGAGTTGCGGGACAGCGAAATGAAGCTGTCCACGCAGGTCGAATCACTTCAGACCGCCTGGGACGCAGAGAAGCCGGACGCGAAAGAAGTCACGGACGAAGACATCGCTGAAGTCGTTAGCATGTGGACGCGCATCCCCGTCACCCGCCTGGGTGTTGAGGAGACGGAGCGGTTGATCCACATGGAAGACTCGCTCCACGAGACGGTGGTCGGACAGGACGATGCAATCGCGCTGGTCGCGAAGGCAGTTCGCCGCGCCCGGGCGGGCATCAAGGACCCGGCGCGTCCCATCGGCGCGTTCATGTTCCTCGGCCCGACCGGCGTCGGAAAAACCCACCTGGTGAAACAGCTTGCCGAATTCATGTTCGGAGCTGAGGACGCCATGGTGCGGCTCGATATGTCGGAGTTCATGGAGCGTCACACGGTCGCAAGGCTTGTCGGGGCGCCTCCCGGCTACATCGGATTCGACGAGGGCGGGCAGCTCACGGAAGCCGTTCGCCGGAAGTCTTACTCGGTGATCCTGCTCGACGAGATCGAGAAGGCTCATCCGGATGTGTTCAACATCCTGCTGCAGATCTTCGAGGACGGACACCTTACCGACTCAAAGGGCCGGAAAGTGGACTTCCGCAACACGGTCGTAATAATGACCAGCAACCTCGGATCGGACCTGATCAAGCGAGACACCTCGCTCGGTTTCGGCCGGGTGAGTGAAGTAGACGATTCGCAGAGCGAAGAGCGCTACAAGCGAATGTCTGACAAGGTCATGGATGAGGTCAAACGCTTCTTCCGGCCTGAATTCCTGAACCGGCTTGACGGGACGGTGGTGTTCCACCCGTTGACCAAGACCCACATCGTCGAGATCGTCGACCTGATGCTGGAAACGGTTCGCGCCCAGTTGCTTGAAAAAGGCATGGTGTTGCAGGTCACCGAGGGCGCGCAAGGGTGGCTCGCCGAGAAGGGTTACGATCCGACTTTTGGAGCACGTCCGCTGCGCCGATTGATACAGGACAAGATTGAAGACCGATTGTCCGACGAACTGCTTGCCGGCGCGTTCAAGCCCGGCGACCTTGTCGAGTTGGATATCGACGAAGAAGGCGCCGTCAACATCACGACGCCGACGAAAGCCAAAGGCAAGTCGGCGCCCGAGGAAGAGGGCGAAGAAGCCGTTACGGCTGAAGCCGAGTAAGCGTCTTCAGGACGACATACGAATCAGATTGAAGGGGGAGCCGACGGCTCCCCCTTCTCGCGTCCGGCTGACTCAAACATCCGGGTAACCCTCGCCTGGTGATTCCCTGCCGCCCGGTTATTCGAGGTATATCGTGTTCGGGTTCACGGCCACACCCGCCTCTCGATACCCGGTCACCCGGGCGCCACGCCGGTACCGCCGTGAAAGTCTGTACTTCGATTGATGAGCCGTTGGAGCCGATCATGTCGACAAGTCTCAGTATTGGCGAATTTGAGATCAGTACCGTCCAGGACCACCAGGGAACAGACCGGGATCCCGCGGAGATATACCCGGCGGTGCCGGTTTCGGCATGGGGTCCGTACCGCGACTTCGCCCTGGATCCGGACGGGTTTTACAGGTCCCAGTGGCGCGGCCACCTGATTCGATCTTCAAGCGGCGGCGATGGCCTATCTGTTCTCGTCGATGCCGGGATGGGTCCGGGTCCTCATGACCACACCGGAAAGCCCGGCGAGCTGCTCGATAGCCTGAGTGCACTCGGCGTGAGCCCGGCGGAAATAGGTGTCGTCGTTATCACGCACACCCACGGCGATCACATTGGCTGGAGCGTCTCGTACAACGATGGCGTGGCTAGGGCCACGTTCCCGAACGCCCGGTACCTGGTCGCCCGTTCTGACTGGGAGCATTACTCACGGCCCGAGAACTCGAACGAGGCGTTTGACCAATCCATCAAACCACTCGAGGCGCTCGGCGTCCTTGAACTGGTGGAAGGCGTGCACGAAATCGGGCCCGGCGTTTCCACGCTCCCGACGAACGGGCACACACCCGGCCACCAGTGCGTGCTTATCGAATCGAACGGCGAGACCGGCGTGGTCACGGGCGACCTGTTTCACAACGTAGCCCAGATATCGGAACCGGACTGGTGCCCGATATTTGACTGGGACACGACGATCTCCACCCGCTCACGTCGCGAGCTCCTTGACCGGGCGGAACGCGAGGAGTGGACCGTGTTTTCCGGGCACCTCGGCATCGGCAAGAGCATTGGCAAGGTGGTGCGTTCGGGTGAGAAAGCTTCGTGGCTGGCGCTTTGATTTCGGTGTGACGCGGGCTTGTTGTCGCCCACGCGGGTAAACCGGATACTTCCGGAACACCCACGATGACGCCCGGAGTTCCGGGCAGGGATCAACGACTTGCCAAGATCCGATACGAAGACCGTTTACGTTTGCTCCGAGTGCGAGACCCGCTTCCCGCGCTGGGAGGGCCGTTGTTCCCGCTGCGGCGCGTGGAATGCGCTGAACGAGTTCTTCGAGCCGCGTAACAGGCCGGGGTCAAACGGCGGAGCGATTGGCTCCCGGATATCCGATCCGATTTCGATGGTCGAGCCGATCGAGTTGTCCCGGGTCGAGGCGAACACGTCGAAACGACTCGGGACCGGGATAGGCGAGTTTGACCGCGTGCTGGGCGGCGGCGCTGTCGCCGGGTCGGTACTACTGCTGTCGGGCGATCCGGGTGTCGGCAAGTCCACCCTACTGCTTCAGACGGCCGGCTCTGTCGCCGCGAGGCAAGGTTCGGTCCTTTACGTTTCCGGCGAGGAATCCGCGGACCAGGTCAGGATGCGCGCCGGACGTCTCGGCGTAAGCGGTGACCGGATTTTTCTGTTGAACACAGATGACGTAGACGCCGTCGTTGCCCGGATCGACATCCTGAAACCCGGCCTTGTTGTGGTTGATTCAATTCAGACCGTGACCGCGCCGGATGTCCCGGGCGCGGCGGGCAGTGTGAACCAGGTAAGGGAGTGTGCCCGGCGCCTGACCGCTCGCTCGAAGATGTCCGGCATCCCGTTGATTCTTGCCGGGCATGTGACAAAGGACGGCTCGATAGCCGGGCCTCGCGTACTGGAGCATATGGTGGATGTTGTTCTGCAGTTGTCGGGCGACGGACCCGGGAACCTGCGCACTCTTCACGGCATCAAGAACCGGTACGGCCATACGAACGAGGTCGGTGTGTTCGAGATGGGGACGAAAGGTCTTCTGGAGGTGTCCGATCCTTCGAGATCATTGTTGACCGACCGATCAACCCGCCCCGAACCGGCGCCCGGAACGGCCGTCGCAGCCGTCATAGAAGGCACACGTCCGTTGATAGTCGAGGTCCAGGCCTTGACCGCGCCCTCTGGTGGGCAGACGGCGCGACGCGTCGCCACCGGCATCGACCTCGCGCGCATGAACCAGGTGGTAGCGGTGCTCGCCAGGCGGGTTGGGTTGCCGCTGGCTTCGCAGGACGTGATCGTGAGCGTGACCGGCGGAATGAGGCTCACCGAACCGGCCGCGGATCTGCCGGTGGCGATCGCCATCGCATCCAGCCTTCTCGACGTTGCCGTTGATGTGGGACTTGCGGCGGCGGGCGAGATCGGGCTTTCCGGCGAGTTGCGGGCGGTACCGCAGGCGGACCGCAGGCGATCCGAAGCCGATCGCCTCGGGTTTCGTGGATGCATTCTCCCTGTAAATGCCGGCGGTGAATCATATGGCTCTCCGGAAGATGACAGATCCGGGGTTCGGGTCGGGACACTCGGAGAGGCCGTTCGTGCGGCTCTACCGCGACAGCGTGACGGGTTACACTACGCTGAATCGAGAGTTGCAGCCGAACCGGGCGCCTGAAGCGTGGATCGGCGGCTCCCGAGATTCTGAGGAGCGACCGATGACAAGCACCCCCGTGAGTCCGGTGGTCGAATTGACCCTGGCCGAAAAGCGCGAGCGCCTGACCGAGATTTTGCGCGGCTATGGTTCCCTGATAGTGGCGTATTCCGGTGGTGTGGACAGCGCTTTCCTGGCTGCGGCGGCTCAGGAAACACTCGGAGATAGGGCCATCGCCATCACGGCCCATTCGCCAAGTCTGTCCGAAGATGAGCTGAGCGATGCCGTGGAACTGGCGGCCACGCACAACTGGAACCACCGGGTGATCGTCACCGACGAGATCAACGATCCTCGATACGCGGCAAACGATCTGCAGCGCTGCTTCTTCTGCAAAACGGAACTGTATACGCACCTGATAGAGATCGCTCGCGACGAGGGCTGGAACGAAATCGCAAACGGTACGAACTCCGACGACCTTGGGGATTTTCGGCCCGGCCTGGACGCGGCGCGTGATTTCACAGTCCGCAGCCCCCTTGTCGACGCGGGGCTGACGAAGGCCGATATTCGAACGCTTTCAAAAGAGATGGAACTCCCGACCTGGGACAAACCGGCGCAGGCCTGCCTGGCGTCAAGAATTCCGTACGGTACGATGGTCACTATTGAAGCTCTGACCCAGATAGCGAAGGCCGAGCGCGGGCTTCGAAAAGCCGGGTTCCGGCAGTTGCGGGTACGCCACCACGGCGATGTCGCCCGTATCGAGGTGCCGGTGGAGGATCTGGCGGCGTTGGTCGACGATGAGACGCGGCAGACAATCGTGAAGACGACCCGCGAAGCCGGTTACCTGTACGTGACGATGGACCTGTCCGGGTTCCGATCCGGCAGCATGAATGAGGCGATCGGCAAAGCGGCGGCGCCGGTCGTACCGACGACGAGCGGTGGGTCCTCATAGCGCCTTTGATTGCGCTTGAGATGACAGACATCGGGATGCTTGCACGATGATATCCGCCTATATCGACATGATCGGCGGGGCGTCCGGCGACATGTTGCTCGGCGCCTTGATCGATGTCGGGCTTCCGATCGACGACCTCCGATCCGAGCTCTCGTTGATGGATGTCCGCGGGTACACCCTTCGACCCGAAAGCGTTTCACGCGGAGCGCTCAACTGCACACTTCTGCACGTGGACCTGGATGAAGAGGGCCTGCGAAGGCGCGGCTGGGACGAGCTATCCGGGACGGTCGAATCCAGCCGGTTGCCGGACGAAGTGAAGACAAAAGCGATAGAGGTGCTGGACCGGCTTACCGATGCTGAGTCAGTCGTGCACGGCGTGGATCGTCATCACCTGACTCCGCACGAGCTCGGCTCTGTGGACACGCTCGTGGATATCGTCGGCGTCATCGCCGGATTCCGTCTGCTCGGCGTCGAGCGTATTTTTGCCGGCTCTTTCCCGGCGGGGACGGGTTTTGTAATGAGCGATCACGGGCGAATCCCCGGCACCGCACCGGCCACGGCCCAGGTATACGCAGCCGCTAATGCGCCGGTAAGAGCGGCGAGCCAATGGGGGCCGAAGGGCGAGACGGTAACGCCTTCAGGCGCATCTCTCGTCACCTCCATCGCCAGCTTCGATCAAGTTGAAATTACCGTGGAAAAGATCGGATACGGCGCCGGTTCTCGAGACCCGGAGGACTACCCGAACGCGCTGGGACTCTGGATCGGCGAGACGGCGGCGGGACCCAGGTCAAAGTCCCTGGACGACGGCCTGTCTTTACTGGAGACCAACATCGATGACATGGGCGGGGAGGGTTTTGGATACGTC
This sequence comes from Dehalococcoidia bacterium, assembly GCA_030747175.1. GTDB lineage: Bacteria > Chloroflexota > Dehalococcoidia > Lucifugimonadales > Lucifugimonadaceae. Next base: position 6,075 of record JASLLE010000001.1, read on the forward strand.
CAGGAGCGGCTCCTTGAAGCCGGCGCGCTCGACGTGTGGATGACGCCCATCCAGATGAAAAAGAATCGGCCGGCCGTGCTCCTGTCTGTGCTGGTCAGAGAAGGCGACGCGGACAACGCCGCCGGCGTGATCTTGCGTGAAACCTCCACGTTGGGCGTCCGCCGGCGTGCGGTCGAGCGATACACAGCGGACCGCGAGATCGTGGAGCTGGGGACCTCACTCGGCCCTGCACGGGTCAAGATAAAGCGCGTGGACGGCGACCTGGCCGGAATAGCGCCGGAGTACGAAGACTGCAGAGCGCTTGCCATCAAGCACGGGCTGACACTTGCCGAGGTCATGAGACGCGTCAGCGACGAGGCACGTGCCAGGGTCTGAGTCCGGCTCGAAGCCGCATCGTACGACCGTGTCACGTATCCCCGACTTTTGATTTCGCGCCCGGATCGTTCCCGGTCATGGGCAGAAGCGCAACGCGCGCCCCTTGAATGCGGAGCCATCTGCCTTCAAAATTAACCGTTCGTACATTGGCGTTCAGGATGAGCCCCAGTGGCGCAGTGGTAGCGCAGCCGATTTGTAATCGGCAGGTCGGTGGGTTCGAATCCCCCCTGGGGCTCCAGACTCTTAGGAAAAGTGGCATCCGGTACCCGACCGGGGCGGCCCGGTTTCGAATTACGTCTTTCCGACGCCAACGCTGCGGTGTTAATGTTAGAATTGCCGTTTGGCGCAGGGGTGGGAGAGTGGTTAAATCCAGCAGACTGTAAATCTGCCGCCGTACGGCTACGTAGGTTCGAATCCTACCCCCTGCACCAGTCTATGAGAGCGCTTTCCGTACCTCGACGCGAGGCCCACATAGCTCAGCGGTAGAGCGCGTTCTTGGTAAGAACGAGGTCACCAGTTCAATCCTGGTTGTGGGCTCCAGCTCTCCTCGTTATAAGCAGTTAGTCGATCGTCACTCGATGGCCCGGAGGCACTTGAGTTAAATGGCCAAGGAAATATTTGACCGCAGCAAACCGCACGTAAACGTTGGCACTATCGGCCACGTCGACCACGGTAAGACAACTTTGACGGCCGCCATCACCGGCGTCCTTTCGGCGAAAAATGATCGCGTCAAGGCGATGGCCTTCGATCAGATCGATAATGCGCCGGAAGAGCGTGAACGTGGTGTCACGATCGCGATCACGCACGTCGAGTACGAGACGGACAACCGTCACTACGCGCACGTCGATTGCCCGGGACACGCCGACTACATCAAGAACATGATCACGGGGGCCGCCCAGATGGACGGCGCCATCCTGGTTGTATCGGCGCCTGACGGCCCTATGCTCCAGACCCGTGAGCACATCTTGCTTGCTCGTCAGGTGAACGTACCCAAGATGGTGGTCGCCCTGAACAAGGTCGACATGATGGACGACCCTGAGTTGCTTGAGCTTGTCGAGATGGAGATCCGCGAGCTGCTCACCAGTTATGGATTCCCGGGCGACGACATTCCCGTTGTCCAGGTCAGCGCGCTCGAAGCGCTTGAGCATTTTGACGACCCGGACAACAAGTGGAATCAGGCGATCCTGGAGTTGACCGAGGCGGTCGATAACTACATCGACATCCCGGACCGACCGGTCGATCAGCCTTTCTTGATGCCCGTCGAAGACGTTTTCGGCATCAAAGGCCGTGGCACCGTTGTCACGGGCCGGATCGAGCGCGGCAGGGTCGTGATGGGTGACACCATCGAGATCGTCGGATTCGGCGATACCTCCACGACGACCGTTACCGGCGTCGAGATGTTCCACAAGACGCTGGAGGAAGGCTTGCCCGGCGACGCCGTCGGCTGTCTTCTCCGTGGTGTCGACCGGGACGAGATCTCCCGTGGCGCGGTGTTGTGCGCGCCGGGAACGCTGACACCGCACACGAAGGCCAAGGCGCAGATTTACGTCCTGACGAAGGAAGAGGGCGGCCGTCACACGCCGTTCTTCACCGGTTACAAGCCGCAGTTCTACATCCGAACCACGGACGTGACCGGCGAGATTCAGTTGCCGGAAGGCGTCGAGATGGTGATGCCGGGCGACAACATCGAGATGGACGTCGAGTTGATGTACCCGGTGGCACTGGAAGAGGAACTCCGCTTCGCAGTACGCGAGGGCGGCAGGACCGTTGGTTCCGGGGTGTTCATCTCCATCGACGACTAACAATGGCGACTACCCGGGCCGTCCTTCCGGATCCGGCGGCACGGCCTGAGGGTAGTCTGACAGCAAGTGAGGTCCCCCGGTAACGGCGGGATCGCACAGAGTTGAGTCCCGCTCGCGGGGCTGAGTGCAAGGGAGAACCCGCCATATGGCTAAAGGCGGACCCCGAGATTCGATAACCCTGGCGTGCACGGAGTGCCGGGAGCGGAGGTATCACACCTCCAAAAACCGACGCAACAATACCGCGCGGCTGGAGCTGAACAAGTTCTGCTCACGCTGCCGCAGTCATCAGTTGCACCGCGAGACCAGGTAGGAATACATCATGGCCAGCAGGCAACCAGCACAGCGAGCTATGCGATCAACCGGCTCCGCCCCCCGGGGCGGAGTGTTTCGGTTTTTTGTCGAAGTCATAGCTGAACTGCGGCGCACGACCTGGCCGTCCCGGCAAGAGGCGACGCGCCTCTCTATCCTCGTCCTGATTGTCGCCGCATTTTTCGGCGTCTTCCTGGGCGCTATTGACTGGGGATTCGGCCGATTGGCCGAATTCCTGATCACCTAATTGGAGCCTCAGTCCTGACTACCGAGCAACAGACGGTCGTCGACGAAGGCGGTCGCTGGTACATCATCCACACTTACTCCGGTCAGGAAGATCGGGTTAAGCGAAATCTCGAACAACGAATCGAGACGATGGACGTCAAAGACAAGATCTTTGACGTCGTCGTCCCGACCGAGGAAGAGATCGAGATCAAGGACGGCCAGCGCCGTCCGGTCGCGAAAAAGATGTACGCGGGTTACCTGCTCATCCAGATGGTGATGGATGACGAGGCCTGGTACGTGGTCCGGAATACGCCGGGCGTAACGGGCTTTATCTCGGCGGAGGATGAACGTGAGCGCCGGCCAAAGCCCGTGCCGCTGGAGCAAGAGGAAGTGGATCGAATCCTGCGCCAGATGAGGGCGGAGGAACCGAAGGTCCGTATCGGTTTCGAGAAAGACGACAGCGTCCGGATCGTAGATGGCCCGTTCGCTGACTTCATGGGTACCGTTGACGCCGTGCTCGAAGAGCAAGGCAAGGTACGCGTTCTGGTGTCCTTCTTCGGAAGAGAAACGCCTGTTGAACTGGACTTTTTGCAGATACAAAAAGGTTAACGACCCGTCGCATGACGGAAATCGCGCCTGAAAACGGCGCGCGGGTAACAAGAATTGGCTAAAAAAGTACAAACCGTAATCAAACTGCAGATAGCCGCCGGGCAGGCAACACCTGCGCCGCCGGTCGGCCCGGCGCTGGGACAGCACGGCGTCAACATCATGCAGTTCGTCAAGGAATACAACGAGCGCACCTCATCGCAGGCGGGGAGCATCATCCCGGTCGCCATCCAGGTGTATTCGGACAGGTCCTTCACTTTCGAGACCAAGAGCCCACCGGCGTCCGATCTTCTGCGCAAAGCGGCCGGGATCGAAAAGGGATCCGGGACCGCGGGTCTTGAGGTGATCGGCAGCGTCAAGCGTTCCCAGATCAGGGAGATCGCGGAGACCAAGGTCAATGACCTGAACGCTTTCGATGTGGACGCCGCTATGAAGATCATCGAAGGCAGCGCCCGTAGCATGGGCCTGGCCATCGTCGACTAAGCCAACAGCGACCGTGGACCGCATCTCGCATAGATGCCTGGTCTGGAGATTTCACGAATGCCTAAACACGGAAAGAAGTATCGGGCTGCCCTTGAAGGGACCAGCGATGTCCCGCGGTCGGCCGGGGATGCGGTCGCCCTTGTGAAGAACCTCGCCCCGGCGAATTTTGACGAGACGGTAGAGCTGCACGTCTCGACCGGCGCAGACCCGCGACACGCTGAACAGCAAATCCGGGAAGTCGCCCCCCTCCCTCACGGGACCGGTAATGAAACCCGGGTGATGGTGTTCGCAGAAGGCGAGACGGCGCGTGCGGCGGAAGCCGCCGGGGCCGACTTCGTGGCGGACGACGAGATCATCGCCAGGATCGAGGACGGATGGACCGACTTCGATGTCTCGATCGCCACACCGGATCAGATGGGCAAAATCGGCCGGCTCGGCCGTTACCTTGGCCGGAAAGGCCTGATGCCGAATCCGCGCACAGGCACAGTGGTTCAGCCGGACGATGTCGCTGGCGCTATCGAAGAAATGAAAAAGGGGCGCACCGAGATCCGGATGGACCGGGACGCTATCATCCACGCCCGCGTCGGCAAGGTGAGTTTCACCGAAGAGCAACTGCTTGAAAATCTGGAGTCGGTCGTCGGCACCATCGTGCGGGCCAAACCGTCCGGTCTGAAGGGTCAGCTGGTCAAGTCAGCGACGCTGACATCTACGATGGGCCCGCCGGTCAAACTTGAGATCGACGAGACAGTCGGAACAGAAAGTTAGCTTTAGCGGTTACAATCGGTAACAGTCCTTTTTGAGAACGTTGCTATTGAGACCGGGGATTTCTTCTAGAATCTAGTTCAAAACAATCGATATCGGCCGCTGTAGACAGCAGGCGCCCCCGAATTCTGAACGGGGGCTTAAGGCGAAAGCGCCTGCCCAGGTGGCACCAGAATTGTGTGGCTCAACACCACGTTTCTGATGCCCGGGTCTGCGGCTCGGGCTGTTTTTTTGCCCGAAAGTGATTCGGGAACCGTGAAGGGATATGAATGCCGACAGAAAAGGCGATCGCTGAGGTAGAGGAGCTCAAGGGCATCCTCAGCGAAGCAAAACTGATCATCAGCACGGACTACCGGGGCTTGAACGTCACCGAGTTATCGGCGCTGCGCAGGGCTGTCCGCGAGGCTGGCGGAACCTATCGCGTTACAAAAAACACCATGGTCAAGATCGCATCCGCCGAGATCGATCGTCCAGAGATCAACGATATCGTGGTGGGACCTACGGGATTTGTGCTGAGCGTGGACGACCCGGTCGCCCCGGCTCGCGCTTTGATGAAGCACATCGAAGAGAATCGGCTCGATGTGGTCATCAACGGCGCGTTTCTGGAAGGACAGCTCGTTGGCTCAGATCGTGTGAAGTATCTTTCCACATTGCCCGGTCGAGAAGAACTCGTGGCCAGGGTGCTGGGCCAGATGAATGCCCCGATCGCCAACCTGGTCAGCGTGCTTGCCGGTACAGTCCGCGGATTGTTGACGGTCCTGCAGGCACACATCGACCAGGGCGGAAGTCTTGCAGTCGCCGATGCGGATGACGACGCCCAGGCTGAGGTTCCGGACGTAGCGCCGGAGGCGGCAACGGAACAGGCTGAAGAACCGGTCGCCGAAGCCACAACGGATGAGCCGGAGGTTGCGGAAGAAGAGCCCGTCGCCGAGGCCGAGGCCGAAGCTGAAGAAGAAGAGCCAGCGGATGAGCCGGAGGCTGCGGAAGAAGAGTCCGTCGCCGAGGCCGAAGCTGAAGCAGAAGAAGAAGAGCCAGCGGACGAGCCGGAGGCTGCGGAAGAAGAGCCCGTCGCCGAGGCCGAAGCTGAAGCAGAAGAAGAAGAAGAGCCAGCGGATGAGCCGGAGGCTGCGGAAGAAGAGCCCGTCGCCGAGGCCGAAGCTGAAACAGAAGAAGAGCCAGCGGACGAGCCAGAGGCTGCGGACGAAGAGCCCGTCACCGAGGCCGAAGCTGAAGTAGAAGAGGCGGAAGAAGACAAGCCCGCCGAATAAGGAATACAGGTTTGCGATGCGGACCGCCGGGACCCGTCAACGCTTTCAACCCCACGAATAATCCGTCCCGGGATTTGAAGACCGGAACCCCAAAGGAGACAGAGACATGACGATGACAAAAGACGAGATGGTTGCTGCCATCAAAGAAATGTCGGTACTGGACCTTTCCGAGCTCGTGAAGACGCTCGAGGATGAGTTTGGCGTGAGCGCTGCTGCTCCCGTAGCGGTCGCGGCCGCGCCGGCAGCCGGCGATGGCGGCGGCGCTGCTGCCGAAGAAGAGAAGACCGAGTTCAACGTTGTCCTGAAGGACTTCGGAGCGAACAAGATCGCCGTAATCAAGGCGGTTCGCGAGCTCACGCCGCTCGGCCTGAAGGAAGCAAAGGACCTGGTGGAAAGCGCTCCGACGAACGTCAAGGAAGCCGTCTCACAGGACGACGCCAACGAGAGCAAGGAGAAGCTCGAAGCCGCTGGCGCCACGGTCGAGGTCGCCTGATCCCGAGAGCATAAGAGAATTGAAGAGCCCCGGGATTGAATTCCCGGGGCTCTTCTGTTTTCAGGTTGGCCTCGGGCGCTACCGGTTAACATCACTCCCCTAAAACCTGACCGGATAGAGAGCAGCACATGGTTGACGGCCCGTTCCCATCAGAGTCCGAACAGGAATTTTCTGACCGATTCCGGGCGGCGTTCGTGACCCGATGGGGCGAAGAGCGCGCCTCCGCTTCATCTGCCACCGTTGCGAGGTTCGCCCGTGCCGCGTGGTCAGTTGGGCAGCACAGTTTTTCGACAGATGACTTCCCGGCGTTTTATCTCCAGGTTCCACAGGTCGGTCCGGACGAGGTCTCGTCATGAAGGAACTTCACGAGTTGACAGCCCTCGACGCGGGACGCGCGATCGTGGAGAGAAAGTTCTCCGCCGCAGAATACGTCGAAGCGTTGCTTACCCGCATAGAGCGATACGAGCCCGATCTCCTCGCCTGGGAGACGGTCGATAGCGAGGGCGCCCGACACGCGGCACGCGTCGCGGACCAATCCCTTGATTCGCCCGGACGCCGTGGTCCTTTTGTTGGCGTGCCGTTCGGCGTGAAGGACATCTATTACACGGCCGGATTACGCACCACGATGTCGTCGACCGTGTTCCAGGATTTTGTTCCGGATCACGATGCGACTTCCATTGCCCGGATGCGCGCATCCGGGATGGTCGTGCTCGGCAAGTCCGTATCGACGGAGTTCGCGAGTGGTGATCCACCTCGAACGCGCAACCCCTGGGATCACGAATGTACGCCCGGCGGATCAAGCAGCGGATCGGCTGTCGCGGTGGCGGCGCGGATGTGTCCGATCGCTACCGGATCACAGACCGCCGGTTCAGTGTGCCGGCCCGCTGCATACAACGGCGTCGTCGGGTTCAAGCCGACTTTCGGACGCGTGTCCAGGTTTGGCGTATACCCGTTGAGCTGGTCCTTTGACACCGTGGGATGGATGGCACGGAGCGTCTCCGATTGCGCGGCGATGCTCGACGTAGTCTCGGGTATCGATCCCAGGGATCCATCCACAAAGGCCGCGCCCGGCGGGTCGATCGGCGAGTCGTATAGATCGGCGGCGGAATGGAAACCGCGTATCGGACTGGTCGGTGAGTATTTCGATGACCAGGCGACTCCGGAGGTCGTCTCCCATACACAGGCCGTTGCGGACCGGCTGGCCGATGCGGGCGCACACGTCGAAACGTTCCAGCTTCCGCCCTCGTTTGACGGTTTGCACGAGGCGCACCTGGTGGTTCATTACAGTGAATCCGCCATCGCACACCGGGAGACGTTCAACCGGCAACCGAACGATTACGCGCCAAACATCCGCGCTTCCATCGAATCTGCGACCCTGCTTCCGCTGAGTGCGTACGTTAACGGCCAGCGAATACGCCAGGTCTTCTATGACGAGTTGCACACGGGGCTTTCCGGGTACGACGTCATCATGATGGCGTCGACGCCGTCCCCCGCACCCCGAGATCTGTCCAGCACGGGCGACCCGATGTTCCAGACACCGTGGACAAACGCCGGGACGCCGGTGGTGACGATCCCGACCGGCCTCAGCGCAGACGGACTGCCGCTTGGCGTTCAATTCGTGTCGACCGCGTGGGACGACGCCGGAGCGCTTCGGGCGGCGCACTGGGCCGAGCGCGTTCTGGACGCGGAAATTGGCCTTCCGCCGTCCCTCGGGTAATCGCGGGGCACCGGAAAATCCGAGGTTTTCCCGGACGCGGGGATCGCTCCCGGGATAACGGCTCGCTCCTGCGGCCTAGAAGAGGTTCTTCGACTGCCCGCCGTCCACGTTGATACACGCGCCCATGATCCAACCGGCGTTCTCGGACGAGAGGAAGGCCACGGTGTCACCTATCGGCTCCGGATAGCCGAATTTTCCCGCCGGGAGATTCCATTTCAAGAACTCGGCGACATCCTCCGGCGTATTGGAGTTTCTGAACCGTTCCCAGCCACCGCCGGGAAACTCGATCGAGCCCGGTGCGACGCTGTTGACGCAGATCCCGTCAGGGGCCAGCTGTATCGCAAGGTGCTTTGTTACGGCGATCAAACTCGCTTTGGAAGCCATGTAGGGAGCGCTACCGCCGTACTCGCGGCCCCAGATCGACGCGATATTGACGATGCGGCCCCACTTACGGTCGCGCATGCCGGGCGCGGCAAGCTGCATCAATCGGACCGACGACCACAGGTTGACGTCAAAAACGGCCTGAAAATCCTCTTCGGAAGTCGCAAGCACGGTGGACGTGCCGAGGCTGCCGCCGACGTTGTTGATGAGAATATCTACCGATCCCAGAGCCGACTCCGCCTCAGCGAATACGCTGGCGGCGGCCTCCGGCAACGACATGTCCGCGTTGATGGCGACTACGCTGCCGCCGTGATTTCGGAGTTCGGCCGCCGTTTCATCCAGGCGTTCCTGACCACGGGCACAGATCGCCACGTTGGCGCCTTCCCGTGCGAGTGAGATAGCAGATTGCCGCCCCAACCCCCGACTACCGCCCGTAATCAGTGCATTTCTTCCCTTAATGCCAAGATCCAAGACTATTTCCCCCGTTCACGCCGGAACGAATTCCGGCCTATATTTCACGCGCTAACCCGTTAACAGGTATCCCTCGCCTAGACGGATCGATGATCAGCAGCAAACAGTGCGGATTGTACCTATTGCCACCGGGACGCCAATGTCATAGCTCAATCAGGTACGTAATGTAGGGCGTCCAAACGGAGCGTCCGGCAAAAAGACCGGGACCGGAGGTTATCGGCCTGCCCGGAATATGAGGAATCGAACTCAAAATATGGTCCTTTAGGGGGTCTTCCGTACCTTGACTGCCCGAAAAGCCGTAGTGTATCGTGACCACGTTCGCGAACTACGCGCGTTCGAACTCTGTGCGCCTTTAGTTATTACCTGAAACACCGATTACGAGAGTGTCGTTTTATTACTCTCGGGGTCCTGGCGAATGCTGTGTTGTTCCCTGGCCCAATACGTTGCCGATCGCAGGAGGTAGCCGATGCTGGGATCCGTTGGATCCGTCGTCCCGAAGCGCTGGATACTGGGTATCTTCGCTCTGGGACTGATCGCCGTCATGGTCGCGACATCGGCCAATCCGTGGGCGGGGGCGTCCTCACTGCCGACGTCTGTGACTGCGACGCCGTTGACCCCGACCAGCATCAAGGTTGACTGGACGGCGGCAGATGGTACCTCCACCCTTCCCGAATCCGGCGCTATCGTCGACGGTTATCGGGTGGACTGTGTCCCGACGTCCGGCACAACTGCGACGGGAAGCGTGACGGGAAGAACCACCGCCACGTTGACACTTACGACAAACGTCGTGGCCGATACCACCTACGTTTGCAGTGTCTTCTCTTCATCCAACAGCACACTACCCAGCACAGGGGTGGCTGCATCGTCCATAAAGACACCGTTGAGCCTTGCCAAACAGCTGGGTTCGGTCGTCGCCAGTCCCGCATCCGGCAGCGTCCAGGTGGGCGGCACTTTGCGGCTTTCTGCGGTCTCCGAGGGTGCGGACACATCCAATACGGCGATCACCGGCCTGACCGTTAACTGGTCCATCGTTTCCGGCGGTGGCTCTGTTGACTCCGCGACCGGGGATTCGATTATTTACACGGCTTCGGCATCCGGCAGCGTCGTCGTTAAGGCCGAGGTAACGCAATCCGCCACCGGTATCACGAAGTCGGTGAACGTAAACATCGAAAACTTCGCGCCACCGCCACCGCCACCGCCACCGCCACCGCCGGCAGACCCGGACCCGGTGGACGTCCCAAAACTAGTCGATTTTGTTGAGTTCATTGATATCTTGCCTGCCGTCGACGACATCGACGAAATCGAGGAATTGGATATCGCCGTCGTTCTGCCGTCCACTGGCGCCAAGCTGGATCTGGTGGCTTCCGGCACCGACGACAAGATCGTTCCTACTGAAGCCGACGTCGATATCGCCGTGGGCGCCCTGACAAATGACCTTGCTCTGGTCATGGTTGCCGAGTTTGTGCCGAAAACAGGCGATACGTCTGCCGGCGCAACCCCGGTGAACCAGGACAGGTTCACAGAACTGCCGGTCGGCATAACCCCGGTTGTCAGTGCACCGCTTGTTATCGAGTTCCGGGATTCCTCGGGTGATCAGGTCGATGTGACGCTGCAAACGGAGGCGACGGTCTCCGTGGCCGTTCCGAACACCGCCTTGTCCGACGCAAACCAGGATCCGCAGTCGGTCTCCCTGTACAAGACTAAAGATCCGGAGAAGGATCCCTGGACCGAACTGAATACGACGTTCTCGTACAACCCCGACGGTTCGATTAAATTCTCGGCCAAGACGAAAACGTTCTCGACCTTCAGGCTCGGTTCCAAGAGCCGGGACACCAGCGGAGCTGCGACTCCAGTGCCGACGGCGACTCCTGAGCCGACAGCGACTCCGGTCCCGGTGGTCCTCCCATCGGCGGGTGACGTGGCGCCGACATCAACACAGGCGGTCCTGATTACAGGACTCGGTCTGCTGCTGATCCTGGGTGGTGGCGTGTACGTTCTTCGTCAGCGAAGGACTAACCTGGCTGACTAACCGTCAACGCAGGGCGTTGATCGACAGGCGAAATCTCGAAAAGGGGGCGCGGTTTATCCGGGCCTCCTTTTCATTTGTGACCTGATCTCTACAATCGACCAACGCGCAGATCTCTCACCGTCACGGATGTAATGATGAAGGTCGACTCGGCGCCTGAGCCCGGACGCTGGCCTGGCGTTATCTACAGACACCGCGTCGGCGTGATCGCGTTCGTGATCGCCGGCCTGGCCTTCCTTCTTTACGCTCTCACGCTGGCGCCGGGGCTCACATGGCGTAACTCCGCGTCAGACGGTGGAGATCTCCTCGCAGCAGCGTTCACGTGGGGCATACCGCATCCGACCGGGTACCCGACATACCTGATAGCGCTACGCGGGTTTTCCGCGGCTATCCCCTTCGGCAGTGAAGCCCTGCATGGAAATCTTTTCTCCTCACTTACGGCGGCAGCGGCGGTAGGACTGCTGTTTCTGGCGACGGCACGGATCTTGCGGACCCTCGCCGTTCCCGGGGCATCTGGACGGATTGACGATCGGCATATTTCGATTGCCGCCGGACTCTCCAGCCTCTCGATGGCGGCGTCACGAGAGCTGTGGTCGCAAGCCACCGTCACCGAGGTTTACGCGTTGAACGCGCTGTTCGTTTCAGCCATTTTGCTGGCCTCCCTGGGGTTGCGTGACCGGCAGAGCGGTGACGGAGTGGACTGGCGTTACGGCGCAGGTATCGGCCTGTTGTCCGGTATTGCGCTTGGCAACCACCTGACTATCGCCGCCCTGATATTTCCGATGCTCGCATGGGGCCTTCTCGGGGGAGGAGTTCGTTCTCTGCGGGTCCGCCATGTTTTGCCCATCGCGTTGAGTGGCGCCCTTGGCCTCGGCGTGTACGCATACGCCCCACTGGCATCGGCCCAGGCTCCCGACCTCAACTGGGGCCATCCTGACAGCGTCCAGGGCTTCTGGTGGATGGTGAGCGGGACCGTGTACCAGGGCTACGCTTTCGGTGTCGGGGGCGGAGAGCTGTATGACCGGCTGGTGACGTCCGCCGATCTACTCTTTGCCCAGTTCGCGTTCATCGGCGTGCTGCTGGGACTTGTCGGCCTGCCGGCGATGTGGGGACGACAGCGACAGCTCGTCGCGGGGCATCTGGCCGCCGTAACTCTGCTCGTGGTGTACGCCGTGACCTACCGCACGGTGGACTCGTTCATCTACCTGATCCCCGTCTTCATGCTCTTCTCGATCTGGATGGCGGCGGGGGTTTTACGGCTGCTTTCCAACACCGATCAGATTCGGAAGACCGCGTCCGTACTGCGGTCCGTCGGTCATCGCCGGATCGCGAGCGTAATGATCCTTGCGATACTCGTCGCTGTGCCCGGCTTTTCGGTGGCCACGAACTACGATCGGCTGGACCTGAGCGATGATCGCGAGGCATCCGATTACGCGATTGCCGCATTTGAGACGATGGAACCGGGATCAATCGTGTTCACCCGGACCGAGCGAAGCGTGTTCAGCCTCTGGTACCAGTCCTACGTCGCCGAGACCGAACGGGCGGTCATGCCGGTATCGGTGCCCCACATCGTTTTCGACTGGTACTGGGACGATCTAGTGGATCAGTTCCCCGAGAGGATGCCGGATACCCGGCCATCAGGCCTGCAGGATCGTGTCCTGGCCATCATCGACCATAACCTGGGTATCAATCCGCTTTACGACTCCGATGCCACAGGCGAGACGTTCCCGGAGTTACGCGTCGTCGAGGACGGGGTGCTGATGAGGATCGAACCCGGCTAACCGGGGGACGGCGCGTCGCGGCCGGTTTACCGTTCCAGGCGCGCCAGGAGGTTCTGCGCCCGGACGATGGTCGGGCGGTCGATCATTTTGCCGTCAAGGGATGTTGCGCCGCTGCCGCTTTCCTCTGCCTCGTCTGCTGCGGCGATGATCCTGCTGGCGTTGGTTATTTCATCTTCTGTTGGTGAGAACCCGTCGTTAATGATTTCAAGCTGTGCCGGGTGGATCGCACATTTGCCGTTGAAGCCCATCGACCTTGCGACCGCTGTTTCACGGGCCAGGCCTTCAGGGTCTCTGAACGCCACGTAGGGCGTGTCCAGGGCGCCCACCCCGGACGAGACTGCCGCGGCGATAATCTCACCCCGTGCATGGGCCACGGAGGGACCGTTCGGATCGTCGGAAGAGGCGGAAGACTGCCACCCACCCAGGTCTTTGGCGATTCCGACATCGGCCGAGAAATCCTCGGCGCCAAAACATACGGCCGCTATACGGGGAGATGCGCTGCACACTTCATATGCAGACGCGATAGCGCGCGCCGTCTCGATCCACGGGTAGATTGAGATCGAGCCCGGCCGGAGGCCGTTACGGCGCTCGGATGCGGTGATAGCGGAGTCGATGCGCCTGACATCGCCCGCGCTCCGCACCTTGCCAACGGACACGCCGATGATTCGCGGGCCGATCACCGCCTCAAGATCCTCGTCAAACAGGCCGGTGTCCAGTGAGTTCAGCCGTGGAATCACCGGGAGGCCCGCCGTCCCCAGTACGTCCAGGTTGGCGGCGATCTCACGGCGGGCATCCTGCTTTTGTCCCCACGGCACCGCATCTTCCATATCCGGGACGATAGCGCCCGCCGGGGCGTTGGCGGCTTTCTCAAACATGTCCGGCCTGTTTCCGGGCACGAACAAGACGCTTTTTGGTACCAGGTGCATGGGTCGTTAACTCCGGAACGTCAATCGGGTTGTATCTGACGGGAATCAGGCGGCGCGATACCGGACGGGATGGCGATAATAGTCCACCGGCCGGATGGAATGCCCGGGTGAACCAGCGATGCCGGTCATTCAAGTGAACCACAAACAAACGCAGGAGCGAGCGTCGAGTCCGTTACATGCCTACCCGTATCGAAATCGTAGCTATCGCGGGTCTCCCGGAAGTTCGGGCAGGCGATGATCTGGCCGCCATGATCTTTGACGCGACCGTGGACCAGGGCACCCTGCTGGAAGACGGAGACGTGATCGTGGTGGCCCAGAAGATAGTGTCCAAGGCTGAGGGGGAGGTGGTGAATATGAACACGGTCATCCCGTCGCGACGGGCGAACGAGCTGGCGGAGACGGTAAAGAAGGATCCCCGGCTTGTCGAGATCATTCTTCAACAGTCCGCTCAGATCGTCCGGGCGGCGCCCGGGGTCCTGATCACGGAGACGGTTCACGGCCTGGTCTGTGCCAACGCCGGGGTCGACAGCTCAAACTCTGCGGCGGACGACCAGGTGATCCTCCTGCCCCCGGACCCGGACGGATCGGCACGTATCCTCCGGGCCGCGCTTGAGTCACGCACCGGGGTAAACGTGAGGGTTATCGTATCCGATTCGTTTGGAAGGCCGTGGCGCGAGGGCAGCACCAACGTTGCGATCGGCATCGCCGGGTTCGAGCCACTGGATGACGCTCGGGGGGAGGTGGACGATCGCGGCCGTTTATTGCGCGGTACGGTTGTCGCCGTTGCGGACGAATTGGCGTCCGCCGCTCAGCTGGCGATGGGAGAGTTTGGCGGCGTGCCGGCGGCGATAGTTAGAGGGGCGCGTCTATCGAGTTCTGATTCAGCTGACGCCACTGCGCTTCAACGCAGCACAGAAACCGATCTGTTCCGTTGACGATCGGCCGCGGCCGGGTTACTTGGAGTCCTTGGCCGTTGGAGCGGGTTGACTGGCGCTCGTGTTATTCGCCGCGGCCTTGGCCGCACTCGCCTTTGCCGCGCCGGTTTTCCCGGACCTTGCCGTCCAGGACGGAGTGTATTCGTAAGAGTTACGGAACTCTCGCTTCATGCCGCAAATCGTGCAGGCTCCGTCGCTGGTCGGCCCGTTCGGGGGTTCGATTAGCCAGGCGTGCTTGCAATCTGACTCCGGTTCTTCCTCGACCTGATCGACTTCTTCAACTTCCACTGCGGTAGCGGCGGCAGCTGTTGACTTCACTTTCTCGCGAGCGGTTTTTGCGGCGGACCTGGCTTTCGCAGCCGGCTTTGCTGCGGTCTTTGCCCTGGAAGCGGTCTTGCCGGAAGCAGATGTGGACTTCTTTGTCGCCAACGGACATTCCTCCCGGCGGATACGTCGGTCACGATCGGATTGGGGTCGGTTCCCATCGTCCGTTCGGGACGTGCAATGTACAAAAAAAGAGGCCCGACGTTTCGCGCAGATGGACCCGGGGCCAGCACCCTATTCTACCAGATCGAGAGATGGGGAATTTGGCGATGCCGGCTCCGGCTGTCACCCAACGTCCAGCACCCGACAGGAGGTTCCCGAGCTCCCACGGACGCGTGCTACGATGATTTTGCTCAATATTTGTGCAGTTTAATGATGGTTTTGACGAGGTTCATCCGATGCGCAGGCCGTTCACTCCGAACGGGACTACGCCAGCCACATGGCATCACCTTCAACCAGGGACACAATCCTCAGGCTCATCCAGAAACGAGAGTCTGAAACGGTGAACGGACTCGCTGAGGAACTCGGCCTGGCGCCGGCTACAATACGGCGCCACCTGGACATCCTTCAACGTGACGGGCTTGTGACCTTCACAGAGATCCGGCACGGGACGGGACGGCCGGAGTTCTCGTTCTCTCTGACTGAACACGGGCACGAGACGCTTCCGAAGCACTACAGCGAAATGCTCGGGCAACTCGTCTCGAAGTTGATCTCGCTGGATTCGGACTCGATTGATGGGAGATCGGGCAAACAGGTCCTGGACGAAATCTTGCGGGATATGGCGCAGGACTCTGTCGAGAGGCGCGGCGATGTCGGCGCCGGAATCCCCAGATTGATCGAGATCCTGCGGGAACAGGACTTTACTCCGGAGGTCACCCGAGAACGGGGCAAGCTCACACTCAGCTTGATGAGCTGCCCGTACCGTTCTGTGGCGATTCAGAATCCAGAGTTGTGTTCGTACGACACCGCCGTGATATCGACCGTCACGGGACTACCCATGGAACGTATCGCCTGCCTCACGGATGGGGATCCTTTCTGCAGATACGTGATCGGCGACGGTTCCGGGAACGACATCACCGCTCGTTAGGTGATAGGCGCGGTCCCATCAAGGTGTGCGGTCTGATTGAAGCTCATAAGCGTGGCCGGACCGTTGCCCGCGCCCACGACGCTGAGACCGCAATTCGAAAAGTGGAATCGTCCCAGCGCGGATTCGGGAAGCTCCAGTAGCACGACCATCAGGCATTTGAGCGAACCGCCATGTGCCACCACGGCGATGTCCGTGTCTGCGTCAAGCACACCCGTTTCCTGTATGAACCTTCGCGCCCTTTCCAGGACATCGCCCATGGACTCACCGCCGGGTGGGCGGAACTCCGGATCTCCTGACCTGAATCGGTCGATCCCGTCCGGGTTCGACTGACGTATCTCCTCGAAACGCCGGCCCTCCCACTCCCCGAAATTGATCTCGCGGATGGACTCGCTCACCTTGACCGGCGCCCCGAGCCCTTCAGCGGTCTGTGCGCACCTTGAAAGGTCGCTCGACCAGGTCGTCTGGACATCGAAATGGCCTCTGACGTACCGGCCCACCCTGTCCGCCTGTGCCAGCCCCCGCTCGTTGAGTGGTTGATCGTTCTGGCCCTGTGTTCTCCCGTCCACGTTCCAATCAGTTTCGCCGTGACGTACCAGGATCAATCTCGTCATCACATGATTCGGGCGCCGGACCGGATGGCCGACGCCTTACTCAACGCCTTTCGTTTTGGTTTCGATATCCGGGAAAAGGTAGCAAACACGAATCCAGAATAGGGTTCAACAAGTATGTCTCGGTATCGGATCAGGCCTTTTCGCCACCATTATCTGTCCCTCGGGCTTTGATCGAATCGACACTATGGCGCCGGGACCATTCCCGTACGAAAATAGTATCGTCGGTGTGACCGCAACGAAACCGAATGAACCTCTACGTGGAGTTCGCAATTGGTAATCGGCTCGACGATCATCGAAGCCCGGAACGTCTTCAAGACCTACCGCTCTCGTAGCGTGGTCGTCGAGGCTCTCAAGGGCGTCAGTCTTTCAGTGGGCAGCGGTGAGATGGTCGCCATCATGGGGCCCAGCGGCTCCGGCAAGACAACGCTATTAAACTGCGTTTCCGGGCTGGACGTTGTCGATGACGGCGAGATTTTCATCGACAACCAGACCTTGCGAGGCATGTCCGATGACGCGCTGAGCGAATACCGCGCCAAATCCATGGGCTTTGTCTTCCAGGCGTTCAATCTGCTGCCGGTCCTGTCCGCCCGGGAGAACGTTGAACTCCCGCTGGTGCTCGCCGGCGTCAAGGCGAGAACGGCGCGTGAGAAGGCGATGGAGAAGCTGGACCAGGTCGGACTCGCCGACTGGGCTGACCACAACCCGAATGAGCTGTCCGGCGGCCAGATCCAGCGTGTCGCTATCGCCCGGGCGCTGGCGAACGATCCGGCGATCGTTTGGGCGGACGAGCCGACAGGGAACCTGGACTCCGAGAACACCGCCCAGATCATGGATCTGTTGTGTGAGCTGAACGAAGCACACGGGCAGACCTTCGTGCTTGTGACTCACACCCAGGAAGTCGGAAGCCGGACACACCGCATCGTGAACATGCGTGACGGCCTGATCGAAGAGTCGGTGTCCGCAGCGGTCCAGGGGAACTAGCGACCTTGGAGAATCTGTTCGGCCTGCCGATGACCTGGCTCGCCGCATCGCTGGCCGGCATCCTGGCGATGACGAGCCTCGTCATCATCGTCATGGCAATGCGGAATCGCATTTTGCTCAAGCTCGCCCTCCGAAATATCCCGAGACGGCGCGCACAGACCGTGCTGATCGTGATCGGCCTGATGCTGTCCACGACCATCATTTCTGCATCGCTGGCGATCGGGGACACGGTCACCGGTTCGATACGCGGCGTGGTCCTGGACGCCCTCGGCCATACCGACCTCCGCCTGCGCACGCCCCTGGCCGGGGGCGACGCAGAAAGCGCCGTATTTGCCGATGATCCAGATGGCACGGCGTTTTTTGTGGACCGATACCTGGATTCTGAAACCCTGACCCTGGTGACCGATATCGCTGACGCGGATGATCGGATTGACGGGGTTATGCCCCAGATTCGCGAGGTCCTGCCGGTCCTGGACACGCGATCCCAGCTGACCGAGTCACGAATGACGGTCGTCGGGTTTGATACGGCGCGCCAGGACGGATTTGGCGATATCCGTACCGCCGACGGGCCGCAAATACGCCTCGACCAGCTCGGAGAGGACGAAGTGCTGATCAATGAGGCCGCCGCGGAGGAGTTGAACGCCGGCGTGGGTGATGAGATCGTGATCGTTTCTCCCGGCGGGCGTCACGCCTTCATCGCGCGGGAGATCATCCGGGACAGCGGACTCGCGGCGAACGATCGTCGGACGATAATGACTTTGAGCGCCATGCAGCGAATCATGGGGCGGAACGGCCAGGTAAATCGCATCGACCTGTCCGCCAGTGGCGGCGTTACCGGTGGCGTGGACCTGGCGGAAGATGTGGCGGAATCGTTGCGGGTCCAATTCACCGACACGGCCGTTGCACAGCAGTTGTTCGATGTGTTGCGCGCTCCCGACGTGATCGAGATCCTCACCGCCTACGCCGATGACGGCGGCAACGGGCTTCTGAGCTCCGGCGCCGAGGAAGATCTTCGCGCCTTGATCGGAGAGCTGACGCCGGGCGACACGGTTACGGCGCGTCAGGCATCCCGGGTCGGAGCAATGCTGCTGGCCATGTCGGACGAGGATGCTTCCACGCATCTGCTTGAAGCGATCGGTGACAAGTTCCTGGCCGCGTCTTCGGCCGTGTTGACCGAACCCGTTGATGTGAGCGGACAGACCGATCCGACAGGGATGATTGGCGCGCTCCTGGGGTCTCCGGACGGCCTGAGCGTAGCGGGATCTCTAGTGGATTCGCTCGCCGAACTCGGGGCCGGGGCCGATATCACGGCCTACGCCGAGGTCAACACCGACCTTCCCGCGGCGACCATCGCCCTGTTGCTGGCCGCCGGTAAGGCGCTTGCGCCCGGGGGGTCGTTCGTCCCTTCGGCCGACGTTGCCGTAACGGACGAATTCCGATCCAAAGCAGCGGATTCGACACTGGCGGCCCACATTCTTGCGGCGCTCGAGGTTGAGTCGGACGAACATTCCGGGCGGAGAGATCTCACGATAGCCGTGACCTTCCTTTTCTCAGGACTCCAAGTGTTGACCGTAGATGAATTGAAACGGGACAGCCTGGAGTTCGCCGAGCTCGTCGGCAATATCTTGCTCATGTTCTTCACCATTTTCGGGTCATTTTCGATAATCGTCGGGTTGCTTCTGATCTTCCTTGTGTTCGTGATGCTGGCGGCGGCGAGATCCACCGAGATGGGGATAGCGCGCGCGGTCGGCACGAAACGGCGTCACCTGGTCCAGATGTTCACGTACGAAGGATTCGCCTATGCGTTCGGGGCCGCCCTGATCGGGACCGTGCTCGGCATTCTTGCAAGCCTGGTGCTTGTTCGGATGCTAACCGGGGCGATCGACGATGAAGAGGACTCTACTTTCGTCTTCAAATACAGTTTCACACTGACATCGGTCGCGGCGGCGTTTTCGGCCGGAATGCTCCTCACGCTGGCGACGGTCGCCATTTCCGCTTACAGGGTCAGCCGACTCAACATCGTTGTCGCTATTCGCGGCCTCCCGGAGGAGTTCGTCCCGTCCGACACGCCGCCGTTGTTGACCCGGTTGCTTCGCTTCGGACAGGCGATCCTCGGGCCTCTCTATCAGTTGTATCGCCTGGTCACCGCGCATCGCCGTCGGGAGGGCGCGATTCTCCCGCTGGTACTGCTTGTGTTACATCTCTTGATCCTTCCCTGGCTCGTTCTCGCCGCGCTTGGACTGTTCCGCGTGTTCCAGCCCTATCTCGCCATCGGCTGGCCTTTGATGGTTGTTGGCGCCATTTTGGCGGCATTGGGTCTCGTCCTCGGCTGGGCCGCGTTCTGGACGCTGGGCGTCAGCCTGGCGCTGGTCGGGATCGGCCTGTTCATCCGGCGGATGCTCCGGCGCAACGGTGTCCGCGAGTCAGCCGCTGACCGGGCGTCATACACCTTCATCGGTGCGACCGTTCTCGTGTTCTGGGCGCTTCCGTTTGATTCGCTGGAGTGGCTGACGGGTGAGCTGACGGGGAGCATCGAAATGTTCATCCTGTCCGGGACATGGATGGTCGCCTCTGCCGTCTGGCTCGTGATGTATAACGCCGACCTGCTCACGCGCGGCCTCCTGGCTGTTTTTGGACGATCACCGCAGATCAAGGCGATCCTCCGGCCGGCCATCGCTTACCCGATGACGGCGAAGTTCCGGACCGGGCTGACCGTCGCCATGTTCTCACTGGTCATCTTCACCATGATGGTGTTTGCGATCCTCAACACCATTGGAAGCGATATCGATGAGACTCCCGATCGCGTGACCGGCGGATTCGATATCCGGGCCGAGACGAGTCTTGATCTCCCGGTTACAGATATCGAGGCGGCGATCGAAAGCGCGCCCAACCTGAACTCAGCAGATTTCGATGTGATCACGGCACACACCGACATCCCGGCCGAGGCACGCCAGTCCGGCGCGAAGGAGCAACGGTTCCTGGGGCTGGGTGTTCGCGGGGCCGAGCGGAAATATCTGCAGGAGACGCGGCTGGAGATAACGCATTTCGACCCGGCCTACCTGCCGGGCAACACTCCGCTCAACGACCCGGCAGCGGTGTCTGCGGCGGTATGGAGTGCGCTGGCGGAGGACCCCTCGCTGGCGGTGGTCAGCGGCGATCTTCTGGAAGCGAGAAGTGGCGAGATCCGGTTCGGCGGGGCTCAGTTCGGGGTGGAAGGGCTGTCACAGGACGAAGACGGTCCCGTCGACGCTTTCGACGTGGAGGTTCGCCAGGCTCGCGGGCGCGGGGCCATGACTCAACGCACCGTTATCGGAGCCATGGACCAGTTTACGGAGGCTTACGAGTTCGATGGCGGCCCGGTCGCAAACCTGGTCACGCGCGTCGATGTCTTCACCGATATCTCCGGGGAGTCGCTGCCGTTTACGACTTTCAGGATTCGGCTGAGTGAGGGCGCGGACCCTGGACATGTGGCCGCTGCGATGGAGACGGTATTCCTGGACAACAGCATGGAAGCGATCGACACGCTGGACGAGATCAGGACCGGTATCGCCCAGAACAACGCCTTCAGCCGCCTCTTCCAGGGTTTCATGGGCCTCGGACTGGTCGTCGGCGTGGCGTCGCTGGGCGTCCTGTCTTTCAGGGCCGTCGTTGAGCGCAGGCACGCTATCGGGATGATGCGCGCCATTGGCTACAAGAGCCGCATGATCCAGATCCAGTTCTTGCTCGAATCGATCTTCGTCACGGTTCTTGGTTCCGCCCTCGGGGTCGGCCTGGGTGCGTTGATCAGCTGGAACATCATTAACGACATTGGCGACACCGTGGACGACATTTCGTTCGATATTCCCTGGCTGACGGTGATGACCATAGTTGGCATCGCTCTCGTGGCATCGCTCGTGGCGACCTTCATACCCGCCCGGCAGGCCGCTCGGATCTACCCGTCAGAGGCTCTGAGGTACGAATAGCGGTTACGTTACAGGCCGCCGGGTCGGATATCCGGCCGTACCACGCCGGTGATCCCAAGCATCTCGCGGGCCTGCGCAAGACTGTCCGGGGTATCGACGTCGAACAGGCTGCGACCTTCGGGATCGTACGACGCGAGTTCTGCGTCCTCCATGATCTTCACGCCGGGGCTGCCTGACTCTATCGCCGCGTTGATCAGATCGTAAATCGATCTCCGCCCCGCATCCAACGCAGGAGTGATCGACGGCAACCAGGCTTCCGGCGCATAGATGGCGTGCAAGGGCTCAAGGCGGTCGTCCTGCGATGGCACGACCGCGTCGAATCCGCCGTCTATCGCTATATCGGCCATGCCGGCGATCAAGGCGGGTGACAGAAACGGGTGGTCTGCCGCCACGAGAAACGCCAGCGGGGTCTCGGCGGCCTTAAGCCCGGCTTCGATCCCTGCAAGCGGCCCTGCATCGGGCAGCCGGTCGGTCACGACGTGCATTTCCAGCGCCTGCCCGGTATCGGGCGTCGCGTCGTCCTGGTCGCTTGCGACCACCAGCACGATCTCGTCGCATACGCGGTCGAGCGCCGCCTTGATACGCGCCAGCACCAGCTGGCCCCCCACGACGACGAGCGGTTTCGGGCGGCCCATGCGAGACGAGGAGCCGCCAGCCAGCACGACGCCGGTCAGCCCATTCGGGCGCTTATCCGGGCCTCGTCTCTCAGAACCCGACGCCACGCTACTCTTCGTCCCCGGCATCCCGGGCATCCCGGGTATCCAGAGGATCTGGTGTGACCGGCGCCAGGACGCTCAGATCGGGCCGCGGGGGCAGCCGGGTCGATGGGTGGAAGTTGGTCCACGCAAACCAGAACGATAGTCCGGCCACGACCCGTTCAAGCCGCTCCCCGGCGAGTTCACCCTCAATGCATAGCCCGTTGGTGGCCTGCCACTGGCTCCCGGTCTCGGCGTCATAAATCATCATCGGCTCGTAATCGGGTTCTTCATCTTCCACCCACTCCTCGTCATCGTCTGGCACGTCCTCCGCCCCGTCGTCCCGCAATTCGTCCTCGTCATCTTCCGGATCTTCCCAGATACCCGGTTCGAACGTTAGTGTTCGTCCGTCGGCGGATTCGGCCCGAAACGCCATGACAGAAGCGCTGTGCTCTTCATAAACGACCACGAGGGGCGCCTCGCCGACCGTCTCGTTCACGACGGGCTCGATCTGAAGCCAGGACATCGGGAAGGCGCAGGCATCGCCGTTAACGTCCACCCCGGCGACGATCTCTTTCGGTGGCCAGCGAGCGTCTCGATGTGGCGCGCCATGCATCCCCGCCCGCCCGCCGGCGTAATACCTGTCGAACAGGTCGATGGTAGGAGCGACGCTATCATCGAGCACCTCGGACTCCGGGTAGGCGTCGATCCATGCCTCGAGCGTCGTGTTGAGTGACGGGATTTCGGTCAGCCTGAACCCGATATCAGGACCCTCAAGGGGGGATCCCAGGTACTGGAGCCAGCGTACCCCGGTGTCGGTGTCGTACATCACGGGGGAGTTGATCACCACGCGACCCGTCGAGCCGAACTTGATCGGGGAGTCCGTTGGCGCCAGGAAGGCCCGGGCGGTATAGCAGAAGGGCGACCACGTAACGGCGACGGGAGAGCCGCCGATCACGTCATGGGCCACCTCGCGGTAACTCAGTACGGCCAGCGGGTAGGCGCGTACCTGCCCTTCGTGGACGATCCCCATCACGCGCGTCGTGGGCGGGTACGCCTCGAGGGCTTCCTCCGCCGTCATGTAGGACGGATCGTGCAGGGGTTGTACGCGATCTGGCTTCAGGACGGGTCGCACTTTCTGGCGGGTTTCGACGCGTTCGCCGTCGCGATCAAGAAACACGGACACGCGATCGGCGTAATAACCGCGGCGCGCCAGGATCAGGGTCACGACGAGTCCCATGTACACCGACATAAGCATGCCGCTGTTTGTCACATTCCCGAAGCCGCCGGAAATCACCGCCAGCACCCCCAGGGCGATAACGCCGCCGCCGACCACGGATCGTGTCCGGGGGTCCAGTGAGTCGTCCCAGAAGATACGCAGCCGGTTGCGTCGCTGCCCTACCGTTTCGCGTTGGGCCAAAGGGGCCTCCGGATTGAGAATGACGACCGGCGAGGCCCCAACTGGTTCGTCGTGTCCGCGCCGGCGTAAATGCAAGTGGCGAGTCTAGCAAACGGCGGCCCCGAAATACTCACCGGAATACCGCCTGAATCTTTCGAAAGCTCTCGAAAGAACGAGGGAAATCGATCGAAAGCCGCTTGCTATACTTCCGCTCTTCGTAATTGCCGGGCAGTTCCGGCGATGTCCGGCGTTCTTGAGTCTTCATGAATACTCATGGGTCATGGATACCTCGCCGGTCTCCCCCAAACAAACGGTACGACCGGGATCCCGATTCCGGTTCACTGGCGAATCAAACAACGAGGAATGGAGTTGAAGTGGCCGAACCTACTGCGCATGTCTCGGACGAACTACTGGCCCAGATCTCCGGGGTGTCGAACGCAACCGTGCTGAGCGCGCTCCGTCAGCGTGGATATCACAGGGTGTTCATGGATGGAGTGAAGCCGCTCGCCACCGGCCGTCGCCTGTGCGCCCGGGCGGTGACGCTTCGCAGCCTCCCGGTGCGGCCAGACCTCGCCGAGCGTATCGCTACCGGAACGCACGGAGATGGCTTCAACGAGACGCCCCGCTGGCAGGCGGTGGACAGCGTCGGTCCCGGCTATGCGCTGGTTACGGACGCCATGCGGCTCTCGAATGTCTCCACGGGCGGCGACGTTGTTTATTCACGAATCCTGACGCGCAAGGGCGCCGGGCTGGTGACGGACGGGGCCGTGCGGGATGGCGCAGCCGTGGCGGCGTACGGATTCCCGGTGTATGCGGGGGGTTCGACCTCGATAGTCGGCGAGGATCACATCCTCCCCTACCAGGTCAATGAGCCCATCCAGTGCGGCGGTGTGCTGGTGTGGCCCGGCGATATCGTGATGGGCGACGACGATGGCGTGGTTGTCCTGCCGTCGCAGCTCGCAGAGGAAATCCTGCCCTGGGCCGTGGAGCACGACGAGATGGAACAGGCCGTCCTGGAGCACACGCAGCGCACCGGCGAGTCGCCGAGCTCTTATTACCCGTTCAACGACGAGACCCGGAAGTTGTGGGAGCGCTGGAAGGCGGACCGGTCGTGATGGCCCGACGGATCACGATCCGGGCGGGTGATGTGACGATCGACGGCGAGCTGAACGACTCGCCAACGGCCGATCTGGTGTGGGAGGCGTTGACGATCAAGGCGTCCGCCAGCACGTGGGGCGACGAGATCTATTTCTCGATCCCCGTATCCGCAGAAGAGGACAACACGGCGCAGGAGACGGTCGATCTCGGCGCCATCGCCTACTGGCCGCCGGGGAGTGCGCTGTGCCTGTTTTTCGGGCCGACGCCGATGTCGCAGGGCGACGAGATTCGTCCGGCGAGCGCGGTCAACGTGCTGGGCATGCTCGAGGGCGATCCCACGGTGCTGCGAGCGGTAGGGCCGGGGACGGTAGTCGAGGTATCGCGGGCATGACGACGGGAGAAGGCCGGCCACTCCGCGGAGGTTTCACGAACGAGCTGCGTAAGCGTTTCGACACAGAGTGGCGTGCGACGCACCACGATCACCCTTTCGTGACGGGCATCGGAGACGGCACGTTGTCACTCGACCGGTTTCGTTACTTCATGCAGCAGGATTACCTGTTCCTGATCGATTACGCGCGCGCCATCGCCATAGCTACCGCAAAATCGCCGGACCTAGAGTCGATGGGTCGTTTCGCGAAGTTGCTGGATGAGACCCTGAACTCGGAGATGTCGCTGCATCGTTCTTTTTGCGCCGATTTCGGGATCTCGGAGGAGGAGCTTACGGCGACACAGCCGTCAGAAACGACGATCAGCTACACGAAACACCTGGTCGATACGGCGTACGAACATGGGATCGCCGAGATCGCGGCGGCGTTGTTGCCCTGCCAGTGGGGTTACGACGACGCCGGTCAGCGCCTGGCCGCTAATCTGACTGCGCCCGAGGGGTCGCTGCATGCCCGCTGGGTGGCGGGATATAACGATCCGGAGTATCGGGAGGTGACGGCGTGGCTGCGCGGTTTCACGGATCGGCTCGCAGAGGACGCGTCGGACGAGGTGCGGGAGAGTATGGCGGCGCTCTTCAAGGAGAGCCTGCATCAGGAGTGGCTTTTCTGGGAGGCCCCGATGGGGCTTTGAGTTCCCGCGGGCCCTTTTTCTATGGGCCGATTGCTCACATCAAGGCCTGTCGTATTCTGCCGGTGATTCACGGCTGGCCATAATCGCCCTGTCGCTCCCTCTCCCAGCGGGAGAGGGTTGGGAGCCTGCCCTTCCACGGAAGGGTGAGGGAGAAATCCCGTCCTGGCATCACGTACATGAATACTCCCGCACGTTCCAACCAGGGCAACCAATCAACCGCCAAGCGTGCCGGCATCCGTAACCCAACCGGCCCAACCAGATATCTGCCCAACCCTGCCCGATGGGGCATAATGCGAGGGATCCCGACGTCGTCCCAGAGACGTGAATAACACCCTCGAGTTCCCAATGAGGTCCAGCCACTGGCTGGCGGCAATGGCTAGCAAGGTTCGAGCATACCTCTTGATCGAGGCGTCACCGGGCGCCGGCAACGACGTGTTGGAGGCGGCCCGGGCGATGCCGTCGACCGTTCAAGCTGATCGCGTTACAGGCCCGTACGACGTGATCGTCGTGCTGGAAGCGGACGATCTGAACGAGCTGGGGGCCGTGCTGCATGACGATATCCAGGCGATCCCCGGGATCACGCGCACGATGAGTTGTCTCCGGTTCGAGGCGTAGCCGGGTTGAACGTTCTGCACGTTCCGGCGAACGAGATATCCGGTCATGCGTGTCCTACCCGTAAAGGCCCTCAAAGCGCGTGCCATGCCGATCGGGGTTCTATCAGTAAACGC
Organism: Dehalococcoidia bacterium; assembly: GCA_030747175.1. Taxonomy (GTDB): domain Bacteria; phylum Chloroflexota; class Dehalococcoidia; order Lucifugimonadales; family Lucifugimonadaceae. The sequence goes on from JASLLE010000001.1 coordinate 32,594, forward strand.
CCTGTAGATAAGCGCCCTGTCAGGACCGGCGCCTGATGGAACGACTTCTTTTCCTGTTTGCGGCGGGTGGACTCGGGACACTTGCCCGCTACGGCGTGTCCAACTGGGTGCAGCGGAGCACGACCACGGACTTCCCGTGGGGCATCCTGACCGTGAACGCCATCGGCTCGTTGGCGCTCGGCCTGCTCTACTCGCTGGCCGAGGAGCACAATCTGCTCTCGGGCGAGCTGCGGATAGCCGTACTGGTCGGCTTCCTGGGCGCATTCACGACGTTCTCAACCTTCGCCTTCGATACGAACCAGCTAATCCGAGACGACCGCTACCTCTGGGCAGCAGGAAACATGGTCCTCAACAACGCGCTAGGACTGTCGCTGGTGTTCGCAGGGATCTGGATTGGGCGGCTGCAGGGGGGGTAGGATGAGGTGGCAACACACCAAAAACGTACGCACCGTCGTCCCGCTGATCAGTGCGTCGAAACCGTGCGCTCTGCGATGTACTCGAAATTGATGTCTTCGCCTAGCCCGGGGAGGTTCGGCATTTGGATGTACCCGTCCTCGTCCATCGGGTCGATGATGCTGTTCAGGTGTGCGGGCACCTCGTCGTAATCGATGAAGGGGTGCAGCAGGCCTCGTTCGTACCAGGTGGTGTTGGAGATGCCCCCGATTACGGCCAGGTTGCCTGCGCCACCGCCGTGGATTTCGCAATCCATGTTGAACGACTCAGAGAGATGGGCGACCTTCATGCTCGGGCTGATCCCGCCCACATCCTGGACCCCCACTCGGGTGATGTCGCACGCTTTTCCGGTGATCCACTCGGCTCGGGTGTGGAACTTGCCGTAGGCGTACTCGGGGCCGATGACCGCAATATCAAGCTGCTCGGCGAGCCATCGGTAGGACTCGATTGAGTGCTCGTCCATCGGCTCCTCGTACCAGTAGAAATCGAGAGCCTGGATTCCCTTGCCTAGCTCCAGCGCTTCCATCCTGGAGTACCAGTGGTTGGCATCGAGCATCAGGGGGAAGTCGGGGCCCACGGCCTCGCGAACGGCGGCACAGGCCTTGATATCCATCTTCACGTTCGGCGCCCAGGCGACCGGCGGCATCCACGTGTGCAGCTTGATCGCTTTGTACCCGCGTTCGACCATCCACTCGGCGTACCTGCCGTAGTCCTCGGGAGTGGCGAGCCCACCGTCCATCTCGTCTCCGCACATGGTGGATCCGTAGGCAAGAACCTTGTCTCGATACCCGCCCAGCAGCTTCCAGACGGGGGTGTTCAGCGCACGACCCGCCAGATCCCAGAGGGCCAGTTCGGCGGCGGCGAGAGTGCGGTCCGTGAGGTTGTTTCCGCTGCCGCGCTGCCATTTGGCGAGGTTGATCCAGAGTTTCTCCCGCTCCATAGCGTCTTCACCCATGAAGACTTTCTTGACGTAGTTGTCGAGCAGGTAGGGCCGGAGTGCTTCCGGCGAACTGAACGAGTAGCCGGAGTGGCCGTCATCGGTGGTTACGGTGAGCATGGCCTGCTCGGAGTCGTGCTCAGCCCCGGGATGGGTGTGCCCGTCGGTGTCGCTGACCTGTTTTGACGGGGTATTGAACACCGTGACTGAGATTTGCTCGATCTTCATGCCTGGGATCTCTCTTCGGGGGATGGTGGTCTATTCGGGTAGGGGTGCATGCTATACGACGATTCAGACGTGCCGTCGGTGGCATTGAGGCACATGGCCATCGAGAGGACATGCTGGAGAACCCGGGATGATCACCAGGAACGATTCACTGTGAAGTTCACGCGCTATCTGATGGCAGCCAGCTCTCGAACGTTCTTGCTTGGCCTTGATCGGTCGACGATGGTGTTCGATAAACGACCCGGGCCGATGGAGAGGGAAAACATGCACACGTTTTCCTTTGGAGCCGGCGAGGTGGAGCATTTGCTGGCCGGGACGGCGCCGAACCCGATTCCCTCTTACTGGGAGTACCGACGGGCCAACGTTGTAGAGAAGGTCGTTGACCGGGCGAGGTACGGCGGCGAGGGCATCATTGTCGAGTTCAGAGCCGGAGAGCTGGAGGTGCCGGGGTTCGAGTATGTGTACTCGGATGCCTCGCCGTTGATGTTCGGATTCACGCCGGGAGTGGCGCGTGTGTCCGGGGTGTACCGCATGACGCTGGACGATCCGTTAACGATTGCATCGGCGAGTATCGAGGATCTGGCGCCGTAGTCCGTCCCAGATGCAATTCGGGAGATTTGGCTCGACTCGCAACGTGGTGGGCGAGGAGCGTTGGCTCCGGAGGCCCTTCCGGGGAAGGGCGATCCTTCCGATGCCGGAAGGATTAACAACCGACCGCTCTACCGCAGACCCAGTTGTGTTCTGAGCCTCTGATTGGGTTTGCCTGACTTCAGTTGCCGTTCTCGACGCCGAGCTTCGGTTTCGGTCTGGTATTGCTCGTGATGAACAAGTCGCCATGGCCCACGGCCTCGGGTCCAGCCTCCATCTCCAATCTGATGTCTACGGACACGTTCTTCCAGATCCGCAGTGAAGCCGATATACAGCTGGTCGGCGTCATTCTGGAGCACGCAGACGTGATAAGAGGTTGATTCTGGCATCTTGGCTCGACTCGCTCATGACAGAGCGAGGAGCGTTGGCTCCGGAGGCAGGAATCGAACCTGCGACCAATCGGTTAACAGCCGACCGCTCTACCGCTGAGCTACTCCGGAACGAGTTATGAACACACGTGCACTTACGGCTTGGATTAAAGCCGAGGGGACACAAACGTTGATTTTAACAGCCGGGATTCGGCGCCGCCATCTTGAAATTGCGCATTGGAGGCAGGAACCGAACCTGCGATCCTTCCGATACCGGAAGGATTAACAGCCGACCGCTCTACCGCTGAGCTACTCCGGAACGAATTTTAGAACGCTCTCGCATTCGCAAGAGTCAATGCTAGCACCCGGTAATTGCTGTCGCCATCGTCGGATTCACCAGATATGAACGTCACCGCTCAGTATTGCGGGCGTTGACGGCTGGTATCGGCGTTGCTAGCCTCGGCTTACGATGGCTGAAACCAAGAATCCTTCCAAAAGTGGCCGGACCGGGGCTGGCGCGTCCGAAACTCGGCTGACGCAGGCGGCGGAGAACTACCTGCTCTCGATCTTCATGGTGAAAGAGCAAGGGTTGACGGTCACCAACGCCCACCTGGTAGACCAGCTCAAACGCACTCCCGAATCCGAGGGACTCGGCACGTCCGCGCCGTCGATCGCCGGGATGCTCAGGCGGATGGAAAAAGAGGGGCTGATCAGGCACGGCTCCAACCGGGAGATTGAGCTCACCACCGAGGGCACACGCCTGGCTGAGCAGATGGTTCGGCGGCACCGGCTCGCCGAGCGGATGGTGGTCGACATGCTCGGGCTGGAGTTGGCCAGCGCACACGCGGAGGCGCACCGGCTGGAGCACGCGATCTCCGATGAGCTCGAGGAGCGGATCCGGGTGACGCTGAACAACCCGACGACCTGCCCCTTCGGGCACCCGATTCCCGGGAGCGGATACAGCCCCTGTCCGGCGAGTTCGACCATCAACGAGGCCCCGGTGGGCCAGCCTTTGCGGCTCGACCGGATTCCGGAGGAGGACCCGGAATTGCTGGAGTACCTGGTGAGCAGCGGGCTGCTGCCGGGCGTTGAGGTGGAGATCCTGGAGTACGCGCCGTACCGGGGTGTCGTGACGCTGAAGACGGCGGATGCGTCGCCGGTGCTGGGGGCAGACGTGGTGTCCCGGATATGGGTGTGCCCGATGAATTGCGGGCTGGACTGCGCTACGCGGTCTTTGTAGGCGGCCTCCGGGGAGGACTCGTGACCCCGACGCTCTCCCGCAAAGGGGAGAAAGGCAAATGGAAATCACGATCAGATCCTCCGTCATCCCGATCCTTCCGAACCCGGAAGGACAAGGGACCTTCACCGGCACGGGACTCGATGAATACATACCGTTTGCGCGTGAACCTTGAACCTCCCTCACCCCAACCCTCTCCCACCGGGAGAGGGGGCACGGTGTTGTCGCGCTATGGATACTTCGAGGTCTCGGGTGCCGGTTTGCGAAGCCTCAACTTCGGTCTCTTAATAACTGGCTAACGGAGTGGTGGATCGGGGACGTAAAATTGAATCTCTGCGGGTCCGCCGATCAATTCGGCTCGCCTCTGACACTACTTCCTCATACTTCGACAGGCTCCTGCCGGACTTTTTATGAACAGGCGAAACGGGCGCGTTAGCTTTACTTTGCAGCGCGAACTAGGGCAGTTGATCGACGAATCGATCTCCGATCCCCGGCTCGCGCCGATGACATCGGTCACGCGCGTCGAGTGCACTTCAGACCTTGCGACGGCGCATGTGTACATAAGCGCGCTCGGCGAGCCCGAGGTGCGCCAGGGCAGCCTTGAGGCGCTGGAATCTGCCTCGGGATTCTTGCGTCGTGAGATCGACAAGCGGATTCACATCCGGCATGTCCCGCGCCTCGTCTTCCACCTGGACGAGACGCTTGTCGAGGGCGCAGATATGTTGAAGGTAATGGACGAAGTGGCAGAGAAGGACAGCCTGCTACCCGAAAACACGTTTGAGCCCGAGGAGCCTGACCCGGCAGGAGCATGAGTTTGGGGAGTTACGGCCGCACAAGTCATGACGACGAATAACACCAGGCAGGGCGGGGATTCAGCGGGGAACAGCGATCAAGCCGGCGCCCCGGATAAAGGTGTCACGCCTGGAACGGTTCGACCGCCCCAGATAAACGGCGGCTTCCTGAACGTCCACAAGCCCGCTGGAATGACGTCGATGGACGTGATCCGGGTCGTCCGGCGGCTTACGGGCCAGAAAAAGGTCGGCCACGGCGGAACCCTGGACCCTGACGCCACTGGCGTACTACCGATCTGCATAGGCCGTGCCACCCGGTTCATCGACCGATTCGTGCAGGGCCGCAAGGTATACGAGGCCACGGCCACGTTCGGAACTTCCACGGATACCTACGACGCGTCAGGCCGTGTTACCGCTGAGTCGGACGTCGGCCTGGTTACGAGAGAGGCCATCGAGGCGGCGATACCGGCGTTTGTGGGTGAGATCAGCCAGGTTCCTCCCATGTACAGCGCGGTGAAGGTGAAAGGCGTACGTCTTTACAAGCTGGCGCGCGCCGGAAAAGAGGTGGAGCGAGAGGCGCGTGACGTGGTCGTTTACGGAATCGATGTCACCTCGTGGGAGCCACCGGTGTTGGGGCTGCGGATCGAGTGCGGCAGCGGCTTTTATGCCCGTTCTGTGATCCACGACCTCGGGCTTTCTCTCAACAACACGGCGCACCTCACGAAACTTGTGCGATCACAGGTCGGCCGTTTTAGACTCGACGATGCGGTGACACTTGAGGAACTTGAACAGTCGGCCAGCGCCGGGGACTGGGAATCGCGCCTCTACCCGATCGACACGGCGTTGACTGACCTGCCGGCGGTGGTGGTCGATCCGATTCAGGAAGAGGCGATCGGATTCGGCAAACCAGTGTCGCCCGGGGCCGGGGCGATCAAGAACGTGGAGTCAGAAGTCCGCGCGTATAACCGCGACGGGGACTTGATCGCGGTTATGCGTTATGACCCGGTGCTGGGTCAGCTGAACCCCGTCCGTGTACTGATCGTCCCTTGAGCCAGAGCCATGTTTCAGGGCCGTCCGGAGTGGAGGCCACTTTCGCCCGTCCTCACTTATCGCCGTAATCCGGCCTTGTTCGCATGTGACGCGCACGTTGGGGCATCCTTAATATCACCATCATGGACATTCCTTTGCCGCTCTTGAGCGCGGCAGAATCCCCGGTCGAGGCAGTAGCGCACCTCGTCCTCCTCCTTTCGGTCATCATCCTTGCCGCCAAATTGGCGGGTGAGATCGTTGAGCGGGTCGCGTCGCTTCCCGCAGTGCTCGGTGAACTTGGCGCGGGGATCCTGATAGGTCCGTTCGCGCTCGGGGGTATCGAGATCTGGTCGCTCGGGCCGTTCTTTGAAATCCCCACGACGCTCAACGAGGCCGGCGAAGCCATAGATTCGATCACGACGGTCGCGCCCGAGTTGTTTTTCGTCGCCCAGGTCGCGGCGATCATCCTGCTGTTTCAGGCCGGGCTTGAGACAAACCGGGCACAGTTCTTCCGATGGGTCCGGCCGGCGACGGCTGTTGCTGCTGGTGGGGTGATCGTGCCGTTCGCCTTCGGGTTCGGGGCGACGGTCTTCATGGGGTTCGCCAGCTTCGATAGCACGCACGATCTGCTCCCCGCCCTGTTCGTGGGCGCCATCATGACCGCAACATCCGTCGGGATTACGGCGCGGGTACTTGCAGACGTACGTCGCCTGGATACTCCTGAAGGCACCACCATCATGGCCGGCGCAGTCGTAGACGACGTACTTGGCATCCTGATTCTTGCCGTGGTGATCGGCATCGCGGATACCGGCGAGGTTTCGGTCGGCGAGATCGGGATCATCGCCGCCAAAGCGATCGGTTTCTGGCTCGGACTAATGATCATCGGAAGCATGCTGGCGAATCGGATTTCTAACGCGTTGCTGTGGTTCAGGAGTCCTGGTGTGCTGGTCGGGCTGGCGTTGTTTCTGGCGTTGTTGGCGTCGGCGATCGCCGAGATCTACTTCGGGCTGGCGATGATAATCGGCGCATACACGATGGGACTCGCGCTTTCCGACACGGAGTTGAAACACCGGATCGAAGAGCCGATGATCCAGATCGGTCATTTCGTGGTCCCGGTCTTCTTCGTCGTGATCGGGATGCAGGTGGATCTTGGAGCGATGAGCGGAGCGATCCTTTTCGGACTCGCTTTAAGCGGCCTGGGCATATTGAGCAAGCTGATCGGCGCAGGATTGCCGGCGCTTGCGGTCGGCTTCAATAGCCGCGGCGCATGGCGTGTGGCCATAGGAATGCTGCCCCGGGGCGAGGTCGCACTGATCATCGCCGGGATCGGCCTTTCGAGTGAGGTGATCGGGCAGGACGTGTTCGGCGTCGCCATCTTGATGACCATCGTCACCACGCTTGTCGCGCCGATAATCCTGGTGCCGGCATTCATGTCCGGCGGCTCTGGTCTGCGCCGGCCGATGCAGGGAGCGCCGGCGCACCGTGCACGGGGGCGTCCGGGACGCGAATAAACCGGGCCACGAAAGCGCTGGTAAGCCACCGTCGCATGCTATTATTTGAGCCTTCGACGAGCCCCCGTAGCTCAGCGGATAGAGTACCGGCCTCCGAAGCCGGGGGCGTGAGTTCGAGTCTCACCGGGGGCACCACTTTTTTCGTGATCGAGTGGTGACTGACGTGCGATGGTTGGGCGGCCCGCATCGCGGGTGATAAGGTCGGCTCCCTATGACATCACGCGAGCCTGGTCCGCGCTGGGTTCCGCCCGGGGAGCGGTTGGTCGAGGCGCTGCGAGAGGAAATCGCTGACGCCCGGCGTGAGGATTCGCTTGGCCCCGTCACGGTCGTCCTGCCCTCGTTTCACAGCACATTCTTCCTGCGACGTCGCCTCGCGGCCGACGGGCCGCTGTTCAACGTCCAGTTCATACGCCTGGAAGACTTCTCCGAGGCGCTAGCCGGGGTAGCCGATACCAGGCCTCCGCTCTCCAGGCTCCGAGCGTCCGAGATCATCCAGGCGATCGCGACCGACGAATCGATCCCGCTGCCCGACGCCTTTGGCCGTATTCGAGGCCAGGACAGCTTCCACAGGGCGCTTCACCGAACGCTCGACGACCTGGACGCCGCAGGCGTGGACCCGGGAGGGCTCGGCGACGGTAGATGGAGATTCACGCCGGCGGTTCTCAGACTATACAAACGCTACCGGGAACGGGCGCGTACATTCTCCAGCGCTTCAGACCTCGCCGCCCGGGCGGCTGACGCGGTGCGGTCCGATGCGCCCGGGTTGGGCCGTTTTGGGCGGATTGTGTTGGTGCTGGTGGAAGAACCGGCGGCACAGCACCTTGAACTGGTCTCTGCGTTGGTGGACAGCCGCTCGGCCAGGGTTCTGTCCGGTGCTACTGGCGACCCCGATAGCGATCGCCTCCTGTCGCAGATTCCGGGTTTGCCATCGATCCTGGACGAAGATTCCGGCTCCGTAATCGAATCGGAACCCGGGGGATTCAGGCTCGTGTCGGCGCCCGATCCTGCCGAGGAGGCGCGTTGGATCGTCCGTGACGTGCTCGCCGCCGCGCGGGACGGCACGCCGTTCGCACGTATCGGGGTTTTTTTTGAAGAACTTTCCTACGGCCCGCGCCTGACCGAGTCTTTCCAGTTGAGCGGGATACCGGTCTCCGGGCCCTCGCCTGTCACGCTGGCACAGACGCCCGGTGGGCGCTGGATTCTGGGTCTTCTTGCGACCCTGAATCCCGAGCAGCCGGGAGGTTCAGAACGTCCGAGAGACTCGGGCTTCGCAAGAGACCGGCTGGCTGCCTGGGTGACGGGAAGTCACGTCATCGCTGCTGACGGATCTCCGGCGGCCGGCGCCGCGTGGGACGAGATATCACGGCGGGCGGGGATTGTCAACGGCCCGGAATCGTGGGACCGGAGGCTGGCGGATTACGTGAGACGGTTGCGGACACGCGCGGAAGGTGCGGCGAGGCAGCAAGAGAACGACGATGCGTCCCGGCCCGGCTGGATCGCCGAGGCGGACGAGGGCGACCGGCTTCGTGAATTCGTGCGGCACCTGGCGGCAGAGCCAATACCTTCGGACCAGAACGCATCATGGGGCGATTTCGTCAAATGGCTTCGGACGCTCGAAAACCGGTACGGACGGCCGAAGGCGGATGACGACACGGCGCAGGCCGTGAGTTCAGCTCTGGACTCCATTGCCGACCTCGATTCCATTGAGCTTCCTTTGCCGACCTTCGGCAGATTTCGACGAACGCTCGAAAGTGAACTCGACCGGCCACTGCCGCGTGTGGGACGCCTCGGAAGAGGGGTGTTCGTCGCACCACTACGGCAGGCGGTGGGATGTGATTTCGACCGCGTGTACATCGCAGGTATGGCGGAGGGCAGTTACCCGGCGATCGGTTCAGAGGACCCCTTGCTCCCGGATATCGCGAGGCGCGGCGTACCCGGGCTGAAAACCCTGGGCGATGAACGCTCAAGCGCTCGAAGACGCTACCTGACGGCGCTTGGAAGCGCGCCGCTACGCGTGTTGGTGCGGCCGCGTTCACAGCCCGGGGCGACGCGGCAGGTGTGGCCGTCACGCTGGTTTACCGAGGCGGCGGAATCGGTCAATGGCAAACCTCTCCCGACGAATCTCCTTGCCGAAGACAGCCCGGTGGAGGTCATTGCGCCGGCAGCCCGGCGGCCGCTTGAAATCCCGCCATCCGATCGCTACGAATACGAACTGCGAAGCCTTGTCGCCTGGCAGAGCGTGGGACGCAGATCAGAAGACCATTATCTTTTCAACGCCCCCGGAAGAGATCTATCCGCGGGACGAGAACTGGAGAGAAACCGTTTTCAGACTGGCCGGCTAACCCGGTTTGACGGCGCTGTCGGCCCGAGTACAAACAGCGCAATGGCGTGGTCGCCGATGTCACTCTCCGACATCGCGTCCCCTACCCGCCTCGAAGCATGGGCCACTTGCCCGTTCAAGTATTTCCTGACCTACGAGGTGGGGGTCGAGCCTACCGATTCGCCGGAAGCCGCCGAGACGCTCAGCGCCCTGGATCGCGGCATCATCATCCACGACATCCTCGACCGATTTGTCAAAGACACCCCGGCGCAACAACCGACCAGTCCGGAAAACGACGCCGAACGCCTGGAGCAGGTCACCAGGCAGCAATTGGACGCATTTGAACGCGGCGGGCTGACCGGCAGGCCTGTGTTGTGGCGACTGGAGCGGGAGCGGATCAGGCGCGGACTTCTCGACTTCCTGGACGTGCATCGATCGAGAATTACGGATCTCGGACAGCGCCCGGTGGCGACCGAGCTTGGCTTCGGAGACGGGCAGGATGTTCCGCCGGTGGTCGTTGAATTGCCGGGTGGACGAGCGGTGAGGTTCAGGGGGTGGATCGACCGTGTAGACGCCAGCGACGACGGCTCGAAAGCGACCGTGATCGACTACAAAAGCGGCCGAGCGTCGTACTTTGCCAATATCGCTTCGGATCCGGTGGACGGCGGGAAGCATCTCCAACTCCCCGTATACGCCCTGGCGGTGAAAGGGTGGCGGCCGGAAACGGAATCGATCGACGCCGAATTCTGGTTCGTGATGGACGCCGCCGGGTCGAAAAGGGTCGGCACGTCTCTCGAAAGATCCGGCCCACGATTTAAAGAGGTCGTCGATCGGATCGTGGGCGGTATCGAGGAAGGCGTATTCCCGGCATATCCGGGAGAGAGTTCGATCCCCGGGCGAACCGGGAAATACTCGCCCGAGAACTGCGCCTACTGCCCCTACGACCGGATCTGTCCCGCCGGTCGTGCGTGGGCATGGGACCGCAAGTCGGGCGATCCGGCGGTCGCGAGGTTCGTGGGACTGTCTGCCGATGATGCGGGAGCAACGCCGTGACGACGCGTGACGCAGATGCCCGCGCGCGCATCGTTGAAGATCTCGATTCCAGCCTGTTCGTGGAAGCCGGCGCCGGCACCGGAAAGACCACAGCGCTGGTCGGCCGGGTCACGGCTCTTCTGAGACGGGGCGTTCCGGTCACGAAACTGGTGGTCATCACATTCACCCGCGCCGCCGCCGCAGAGCTCCGGGAGAAGGTGCGCATCGAGGTCACCGAGGCTCGCGAGAACGCCGAGATCGGCAGTCCCGAACGGGAATACCTGGACACCGCCGTTCGCGAGATCGACTTCGCCGTTATCCAGACCATCGACTCCTTCGCACTGTCCATGCTGCGAGAACGGCCGCTGGAAGCGGGACTGCCGCCGGTGATCGAACCGGTGGACGAGGTGCAGGCGGAACTCAACTTTGACGAGGCATGGTCCCAGTGGCTGGACGATCAGCCAGATGACGGCGAGTTCGCTTCAGCGATCGCGATGGCGTTTCGTCTCGGTTTGCGCACACCGCTAGCGGATCTGTACGAAACCACCCGACGACTGCACGACAACTATCACCTTGTGAGCGAACACGACTTCACCGAATCTGGCGCGATCCCCCGGGTTGCCGGTCAAAGTATTGTCGAAGCGGGGAAGTGGTTGCCCGGCATGGTCCGGTTTTGCCGGCTTCCGGAGGGCGACAAGTTGACCGCCAGTCTGGAGGATTTCGGGTCGGTCGCGGAACGGCTCGAGCGTGTCGGCCCGGACAGCGAAGACGCTGACTGGCTGCTGGCCAGCGAAAACGTCACGCTCTCGCAAAACGGGGGCAGGCAGGGAGACTGGGGTGAAGACGCGTCCGGAGTCAACGCCTGCAAATCGGCCAAGGCACACCTGAAATACTTCCAGGGTCTGCTGGATGGTGAACTCTCCGACCTCAGACGACACGCCGTCGGCGAGTTACTTGGTCACCTGAAGGTGTTCGTAACCGGGTACGCCGAAGAGCGTCGTAACGCAGGGATCGCAGAGTTCCACGACATGCTGACCTGGGCGGTGCAGCTCCTCGAAGATGACGACGCCCGAAGACACTTCCAGGAGCGTTACACGTACGTCCTTGTCGATGAATTCCAGGACACCGACCCTCTTCAGGTGGACCTTGTTCGCGGGCTTACCGACCGTGACGGCGCCGGGCAACCTGCCCCGGGCGCCCTGTTCGTCGTCGGCGATCCCAAACAATCAATCTATCGTTTCCGGCACGCCGATCTGCCGACGTTAAACAGGCTGCGAAACGAGCCGCACGTTGATCTCACCCTGATCACCGAGAACTTCCGCTCAAACCCGTCGCTGGTGGGATGGGTGAACCATGTGTTCGCTCGCTGGATGGACGGCGGCGGAAGCCCGTACCAGGCCGACTACGTCGCGCTTGAAAGCAGCGACAATCCGCCGGAAACCGAGCCACGCTTCGGCGTGCACCTTGCGGGGGAAGCGCTCCCGGAAAGAAGAATTGAGGCGGTGCGCCGAACGGAGATGGCGGACCTCTCGCGTGTCGCCCGCGAGGTCGGCGATGGCCGGTGGATGGTGCGGGATGGCGACGGCCTGAGAGCGTCCCGTTACGGCGATCTCTGCATCTTGATCCCCCGGCGCACAGCACTGCCATTGCTTGAACGAGCCCTGGATGAACACGAGGTGCCGTACACGACCGCCGGGAATTCGCTCATTTTTGCGACCGAGGACATCCGGGATCTCCTGAGCGCGTTGACTGCGATAGACGATCCAACAGACCAGGTGGCCGTCGTTGCGGCGCTCCGATCGCCGGCATACGCCTGTTCGGATGTCGATCTCTGGAGATGGGCGCGGTCCAGAAACGGCTTCAATTATCTCGAAACACTTCCCGGCAACGACTCCGGCGAAAAGGGCCCGGTGGCGAGGGCGTTTGCGTCCCTGCGGACTCTCCACAACGAACGGCTCGACACATCGCCCGGGGTCTTGATCGAACGGTTCGTCCGGGAGCGGAGGCTGCGGGAACTTGCACTCGCAGGTGGGCGCGCCGAGGAGCGATGGTCGCGTATCCAGATCGTCGCCGAGATGGCGCGACGCCTTGCCGACGCAGGCCGGCCGTCGTTGCGTGATTTCGTGCTCTGGGGGCGTCAGCAGGCCGAGCGGGACGTGCGCGCGCCAGATGCCGCCGCTACCGAGGAGACAGATGTAGTTCGGGTTATGACGGTCCACGCCGCGAAGGGCCTCGAGTTCCCCATCGTGATGCTAACCGGATTGAATTCGGGCGAACGGAATCGCCCCGATAACGCCCTGTTCGACTATAACGAGGGTGCCGCGTCACATATCGGCGTACGCATGGGCTCCAGTTCCGCTTACTTCGAGTCCGGCGGATTCGATGCGCTTCGAGATCAGGAGAGGGACGCCGGGAAGATGGAGAACGTCCGCCTTATGTACGTGGCGGCGACGCGTGCAAGGGATCACCTGATCGTCAGCACGTACAGGAAGGACAATGACAGGTCGTCCCCGGCTGCGTTGATCGCCGGATATTCGGAGGACGCGCGGGAAACCTGGTCCCCGATCGCCGCGCTTTCCATGCAGCCCGGGGCGCAAAGCCTACCAGTGAACGCCATCCCTCAGGTCGATGCTCTGGACGACCCGGAAGCGTGGGAAAGGGAACATTTGGAGTTGATCCGCCGGATGCAGGCCTCGCCGGTGGTCGCGGCTTCATCGCTCCATGAACCGGGAGAGCTTCCGAAGCAGCAGAAGACCGAAGATGGGCAGATCGAAGTCGATCCCTGGAGGCGCGGGCGGGCGGCCAGTGCGATCGGACGCGCCGTTCACGCCGTCTTGCAGGACGTTGATCTGGGCGACCCGTATCTTTTGGGGGCTCTCTCGGCGAAACACGCTCGTTCTCACGATGTGGTTGACTCTGAGCAAGAGGTTCTTGACCTGGCGAAGGCGACGCTGGAAGCGCCCGTGATGCGCCGCGCCGCTGAAGCGGACTCAAGAGGCAGGACGTGGCGGGAGTCGTACGTCAGCGCGCCGGTCGGCCACAAAGGGGTGATCCTGGAAGGGTACGTGGATCTGTTGTTCGAAGACGATGACGGATCGCTGGTCATTGTCGATTACAAGACCGACCGGACGAACGAGGCCGCAGAACTGTATGAACTGCAACTCGGGGCGTACGCGGCTGCGGTAAGGAGGGCGACCGGCCGTGACGTGAGCCAGGCGGTTCTCGTATTTTCCCGTCGGGCTCAGGAGGCGCTTGCCGGTGGCACGGACATTGAGGCTGCGCAACGCCCGGTCGCCGACCTGGATCAGGCAGCAGATGGCGCGATAAGGCTCGCAGAAGAACGGTCATCCGCCGGATGAGGCGCGCCGTCTTGTTACTGGGGGTGATCGTAATAGCGACCGGGGTGTCCTGTTCCGATAACGGCGCAAGTGTTCCAGAGCCCACTCCAGGCAGCGCCATCGGGCCCACGCCTTCCGCGGCTCCTTCTCCCGCCACATCGGACCCGACAGCGGCAGCACCGGAGCCAGGTGTTCTTGATCCCGGACCGACTCCTCGGCCATTGCCCACGAGCACTCCATCACCGACCCCGGTTCTCCCGTCGCCAACGCCTGAACCCGCTCCCACCGCAACGCCACACGCCGCACCTTCCCCCACCTCCTCACCCGTCCCGACGCCCGCGGCGATACCCCCGGTCCCAACCCCGACTGCGATAGCGACCCCGACTCCAACGATTTCACCAATTCCGACACCTTCTCCAACCCCGTTTCCCCCTCCGACGCAGATCCCCCTGCCGACCGCAACGCCCGTTGCAACAGCAACACCTTCGCCGACCGCGATACCCTCGACAACGCCCGCGCCGACCGTAATATCCGCGCCAACGTCTACGCCCGCGCCACCAATTCCCACTCCTGTCTCGATCGCGACTCCAACCCCCGCACCGAAGATCAACCTGCGGCCAACAAGTCCCGGCGCGAGCCAGTCACCGTTGTTCGTCCACGCCGAACCTGGGGCGAGCGATCCCGGTGACCTTCGAACCGGATCTGTTGCATACCTTGACTGGTTCTTCGAGAACGACTCACCATTCCCGACCGAGACCGAGTTTGAATCCCATGTCTACGTGGACGGAGTGTTTGTCGGTAGCTGGGTCAGCACACAGGCGCCGCCGTTTCAACCCTTCGGAATACGTGACTGGGACGATTTGAACAATCGCGTCAGGCTTGATCGGGGCGATCACGTTTTCAGCCTGATCGTTGACGCGCTTGACCAGATCCCGGAAAAGGATGAAACGGACAACGTATATGAGCGGACATTCACGTGGGGAGGTGAGCCGCTAGCTACCCCCCAGCCAGCCGCCCGAGCCGTCAACCTTGTTATCGAACCGGCGTCTGACAGGCTTGAACCCGTGGTAACGGCAGCCGTTTCCGGTTCCGGAAACTCCGGCCCACTCACGGTGGACGATACGACCTTCATCAGCTGGAGGGCCGGAAACCACGGCCTCGCCTCGACCGATGCCACGATTTCGGTTCATGTTTACTTTGACGATGTACTCGTGGATCGTCGGCTGGTCGATGGGCTCCCGGCGCTCTCGGGTTCGGCATTGACCGACTGGGAAGGATTGGACGACAAGATTCGCATCACCCCCGGGGAGCACACGCTGAAGGTAGCGATCGACCCCGGCAATCTGATCGACGAATCTGATGAGACCGATAATGTCGTCACCGCCGTGCTCACCTGGGGCACCGGACCCGCGATCTCGCCGGAGCCGGTGCCGGAGGCGACCCCGATCCTCGCGCCGCCTCACGAGGAGTTAACACAACCCAATCTGGTGACATACGTGCCATCGGGCTGGGACGCGCCGCTCGTAATCAGAGACACGGCGTCCAGCGCATCGATAGAGGGGCGCAACGGGCACGTACCCGCTTTCACCGCGGGGATCGTGGACTACGCCATCAAGAACGCCAGCCCCGTCGCCAGCCTGAACGAGTTCCGTACGACCCTGCTGTTGGACGATGTCCCGATAGATGATTCCGGCTTCACTTCGGGCGGCGCCGGCAGCATCTGGAAAGTCGATGCAGCGGTCCCGGCGGCTCGCCTTACCCCGGGGACCCACACGTTGCGACTGGTGATCGATTCGGGCAGCGAAGTCAGGGAGTCAGACGAAACCGATAATTCGTTCACCATCGTGTTCGATGTGGCAGCCGGACCGGCGCCCGCGCCGACGGCGCCCACGACGTACAGTGATGCCGAGATCACGGCGATGCTCGCCATTGTTCCGGATCTGTTCCTCCAGACGACGAATGCAGACGAGCCGCGTGAATCTGGCGAGGACTGGCTTTCAGACGTGTATGCCGTCGCGGACGCGGCTTACTTTCTCTCCACCGGATCGTCCCTGGATGACGAGCGCGTCGAGATTTCTTTGTTGTCGCGCGCTGAATACGACGTGGAAAACCTGGCGATATGCCTGGAGAGGCAGGCCAGCCTCACGACATCTGAATACGATTCCACGCTCGCTGACTGTCGTGCGACGATCAAAAGATCGGTCGGCCTGACATGGAGCGGGACCGGGGTCGCCAGGGTGCGTGTCGATGCCTCGACGACGCCGACCAGCGTGCTGGCCACCCTGCTGCACGAGATCGGGCACGCCCGGTCAGCGATTCTGGTTCCGGCGACATCAGGTACTGTCCAGAGCGATGCGCGTTCAGCCATCGGCGAGGCGCAGGCACAGGTCTTCGAGGCGGTCGGGATGCGGCATATCGAGGAGTTCCTGGGCGAAAAGTTCACACGGTATCCAGACCTGGCCGTACTGCGATATGACGTCAATGGTCTATTGGATTTCGAGGTGGAAAAGGCGGCAGAACTCGAGGAACACAGCCTCGGGTATGAAGTCATGTGGCGGGCCGCGTTGCAGAACGTGGGAGGGCTGGGCCTGGCGGCCGAATTACGGGAGGCCGGGGTGTTGAGCGCGGCATCAACGCTGGCGTATTACGACTACTTGCTGACCATAGGCGGTCAGGATCCAGTCGCCTGGGTAAATGCACGACTCGCGGGCGACGACAGCCTGATCGGAGAGTTTCGTGAGATCACATTGTCTCGGCTCGTGGAGGGGCTTCCGCCTGAATCAGAAGGACATCCGCATTTACTGGACCTGACCTTCCTGGCCCCTTGAACGTTCCCGATACTTCTCGGCCCGATTCTTTTCCGGTTTCGGCGCATAATCTCCCCCGGCTCGAAAACATTTCTGGCTGGAAGCGCGCCGAATCGGCTCGGCGGTCGTATCAAGTCAATGGCCGCACATCGGCCTGATCGATCCCCCGACAATAAAGGCCAGGTTAACCCGGCATATGACCGTCTCTGTAGCCAGCTTCACAGCACTTTATCGTCGAGGCACGCGAACTCTGCTCCTGGTGCTTGCGCCGGTGTTTGTCCTGCTGGCGGCGGCGTGCGGCGGAGGTGTGAGCGACGAAGAGTTGGAAACGGCGATCGCGATAGCCCGGCAAACGGCGGTGGAGGATGCTGTCGCGACGGCGGTCGCCGAGATCCCCGGGATATCGCCGATTCCAACACCAGCCCCGACCGCTACGCCGCGACCTGCGCCTACCCCACAACCCGTCGCAACACCGGCTCCCACGGCAACACCCGGTCCAGACTTTGCGCAGATCTACCGGGACCGGGTATTTTCTGTTTTCCAGATCGAGATCGAGGGCGATAAAGGATCGGCCTGGATGATCGATGAAGGCGTACTGGTCACCAATCAGCACGTCGTAGGTGATAACGAGATCGTCCTGGTCAGACAGGCCCTCGGTGGGCCGTTTCAGGCCGTGGTGGCGACCACCGATCTCGACCGGGATCTTGCGTTGCTGTTTTTCGATCCCGCCGCCACCGACTCTGTTCCGATGTTGACGGGGTCAATGACCGCCGATGAAATCGCCGAACCTCTTATGGCGCTCGGTTACTCGGAAGGTTCGCCCAAGCCGGACGGCTCGGTCGGAGCGGCCCGTGTCAAGATGGGCGTCCTGTCCCAGATGATCGACCTCGGTCCTGCGGGTATCAACCTGACGATGGACGCCGCCATCGACCCGGGTGAAAGCGGCGGTCCGGTGTTAAACAGATACGGAGAGGTGGTCGGAATGAACCGGGGCATCCGGGTCACCACCCCCGATGGCAGCAGCCCGGTTTTCGGTACCTTCTACGCCCTGCATGTGGACGACATCAAGATCTGGTACGAGACGATCAGGACGATCCTTTCGCAGAACCAGATCCCCGGGACGCAGGGTCCGTAGGGGCTAGATCTTCCGGAGTCTCGGGTACGCGAGCAAGGAGAGGACCACGATACCGAGGCACATTCCGCCCAGAACCAGGTAGCCGGCAGGCACACCAGCTTCGTCCGCTGCGGCACCGGCAATGATGCCGGCCACGGGCGCGAGAGCGGTGTCGAGGAGGGTCGCCGACACGATCCGGCCCCGGAGGTAGTCCGGCGTGTTTTCGAGAAGCGTCGTGGTGTTTGCCGACCGGAATATGGTCTGCGAGGCTCCGATGGCGATGATGAGTGGGAACACCATCACGACCATGCTTACTCCGGCGAATAAGAGCAAGGCCACTCCATACACCGTCGAAGACGCGAGCATCACCAGCCCCTTGCGTGTCAGATCTTTACGGGACGCCATGTAGAAACCGCCGGCGATTCCGCCGATCCCGCCCGCGGCCATGATGAGTCCCATGATGGCGGCGTCACGCTCGAGTTCATCAACGACTAGCGCCGGCAGAAGTGTCTGGTGTGAGAAACCGAACGCCAGCGGTCCAAGCCCGAGCAGAACAAGTGCCAGCACGAGGCGGTTGGTGGCGATGTAGCGAAAACCTTCCACCATCTGACCCACCATCGAGCCGCGTTTTGCCAGGGAACGGATAGGGGGCATCGCGACGCGCGTGGTCGTCCAGATCACGATCCCGTACGCGATCGTGGACCATACGTAGGCCGGACCGACGCCCCATGCGGCGATAACTATTCCGATTATCGCCGGGCCAATCAGTCGCGTGGCGTTTATCGCGATCGAGTTCAGTGACACCGCGTTCAGAAGCTGTTCCCGGGGTATGAGCTGCGGGATTATCGATGTGCGAACCGGCTGGTTCATCGCCATCCCGGAGCCGAGCAGGAAGGCGAGCACGTATATATGCCACATCTCAACCCAGCCGCCGATGACGATGATCGCCATGGCCGCGTTCAACAGCAGGCTCCATGCCTGGATGATGATGAGGAGTTTCTTCCGGTCCCATCGATCGGCCGCGACACCGCCAAAGAGTCCGATCAAAAGCATCGGAACGGAGCGCGCCACATTCACGCCCGCGACGGCGAGCGATGATCCGGTGAGTTCAAAAACAAGCCAGCTACGCGCAACGAGGTCGGCGTGCATCGCGGTGGCGGCGCCCACCTGGCCGAACCACAGGTAGCGGAAGTTTCGGTTGCTGAGGGACGAGAACGAGGACGCCAATCCGGCGGGGATAAACCGCGTAGCGCCTGTGCGGGACACGGGAACGGATTCATCACCTGTAAGGTCGTGTCTATCCAATTGTTCTCACTATCGCCGGACATCGTCCGACGATCCTGCGGGACATCTTGCACGGATGGCCGCATGGTACACCCGCATCGCCCGGGACCTTCAGCGGTCTCGATCTGGCAGCGCGCTCGATCTGATTGCGTTGCCCGGCGTATCGAAGAGCCGCACGCCGGGGCATAAAGGGCCTATAAACTGTCCTGCCACGCCCCGGCTCGCTCTACGAGGTGTCCAGGGCCGGAGCCGGATCAAACTCTCGTAATCGAGCCCGAAAAACGAACGGAGCACATCCATATGGGATCTCGCGGCGGACTGCTGAAGCAAAAACTTCAAGCCGGTGAAACGGTTATCGGTCCTTTCGTCATCGTGCCGTCGATGACCATGATCGACACGCTCGGATATGCGGGAATGGACTTCTGCATAATCGACTCCGAGCACGGGCCGATCAGCATGGAGACGGCTGCGGACCTTGTGATCGCAGCGGACGGCACGGGTGTAGCGCCGATCATTCGCGTGGGCGACAACGACGAGCGGCTTATCCTCCGCGTGCTGGACATCGGTTCCGCAGGCGTGCAGGTGCCGCAGATAAACGACCCGGACGATGCCCGAAAGCTCGTCAACTCCGCCAAATACTCGCCGATCGGTGAGCGCGGGCTGTCGATCTTCACCCGCGCCGGCGACTACTTCAAAGACGGCGCTCCCGGCCACACGGATCGCCAGAACGATGAGACGGTCGTCATCGGCCACATCGAGGGCAAGCGCGGGCTGGACAACCTGGACGAAATCATGGAAGTGGATGGCATCGACGTCTATTTCCTGGGCCCGTACGACATCTCACAATCGCTCGGTATCCCGGGCGACGTCCGAAATCCAATCGTAGAAGAGGCGCTCGTCGAGGCGTGCGGCAAGGCCAAAGAGGCCGGCAAGTCCGTTGGCTCGTACGCCCGTGACATTGATATGGGCCGCTGGCTCCTGAGCAATGGCGTGCAGTATCTCGCCTACAACGTGGACGCGACCGTCTACATGGAGGCCTGTGAGCGCATCATGGGCGAGCTGCGGGCCTGAAAACGATGGCGGGCGGGCAGACGTGTTGAACGTGTCACGCCCGCCTTCTCAAAGCAGGTCTTCGTTCAGGCGGACCCCGAATCCGGGCGCGTCCGTGGGCGCGATGTAGCCGTTTTCGGCGGCCGGTTCGCCGATCCACAGGTCGTCGCGGTTTGCGTCACGCATCCCAGGAAGAACTTCCGCCAGATCCATGCAGTCTGAAGCCGCTATCAGGTGGAGTCCCCAGACCTCTCCGCCCCGGTGCGGGGCCACCGGTATCCCGGCGTCACGCGCCACGTCCAGTATCCGCAGGCCGGCCGTGATTCCCCCGCACCACGTGATGTCCGGTTGCCACAGGTCCAGGGCGCCGGCTTTTGCGATCTCGCGGTACCCGTAGTGCGTGAACTCGTGCTCTCCGCCCGCGATCAATACCGGTGCTGCGACCGGCCGTAGACGCGCCTGCGCATCGAGCTCATCGGGCGTGCACACGTCTTCAAACCAGTAGATGCTGAATGGCTTCAGTAGTTCGGACATGCGGGTGGTGACGGCCGAGTCCCACGACATGTATGTGTCGATCATCACCAGTCCGTCGCCCCCCATCGCCTCACGGGCGACGGTCGCCCGTTCCACTGCCGAGTCGTAGTCGGCCTCATCAGTCCACCTGTGCGGGAACTTGGTGGCGGTGAACCCGAGTTCGCCGTACCAGGGCTGGTCACCGCCGGTTGCGTAAGAGCGGATCTGCCCCTTGTTGGCACCGCCCAGCAGATCGTAAACCGGCTTGTTTTCAGCTTTGCCGAGCGCGTCCCATAACGCCAGGTCCAGGCCCGACAACGCCATCACGGCGACACCTTTGCGTCCATACGGGAGTGATTCCAGGTAGACGTGATCCCATATAGCGGCGATGTCATCGACCGAATCCAGTTCACGACCCACCATCAGCTCCGCGAAATGCCGGTTGACTACCTCGACCGCCGCTCGGCCGCCACCGCCGTAGCCGTAACCTGACACCCCGGCGTCCGTTTCCACTTTGACGACGATCTGCCAGAAATGTGTTCTCCACGACGGCGGGACGTTGCGGTAGTTCGGATATACGGCTGAAAGGGCGGTGATCTTCAAGTGGAGTTCCTCATAGGGTGATGCTTGCGAGAAGCGGTTCAGATACTCCTGGAAATGATTCACCCGAGCGGTCGACATACCACCGCTGGGCATCGAAGCGCGGGGATGATTCTCTCGTCGGCGATTCTACGGTGTTCCACCGGAGCACTTCGCGTAATCGATCGTTCATGTCCTCCAGATAGAGCGCAAATAAAAAGGGACCCGCACATGGCGGGTCCCTATTAGTATGCGTGGGCGGCTATAGCACAGGTCCGCCCGACGCCGACCGAGCTAGAAGTTCGGCGGCGCCTTTATCGGCCGGCAGGAGGACCGGCCCATTGAGACAGTTGTTTAAGCGGCTTCCTGAACATCGTCGATCGCCTGGGCGTCCGTGACCTTTTGTGCGGTCAGGTCGCGCATGTCATCGTGCGTGAAGAAGCGTCGGGAACCGCACTGGAGGCAGTAAACATCCACGCCTCGTCTGTCGGCGTTGAAATACACATCGCCTTCACAGCGTCCGCATGCCTTGAACTTGATCATCGTGGTCCCCCCGTGTGGTCCAGGTAATCCGAGCCGCCAGGCGCCGGTCACCATTATTCACTGGCCGGTCGTCGTCGGGAACGAAACCAGATTGCTTTTGTGACGATGGCGGACACTATGAATGATGCGCGAGTAGACGTGGGTTGTGCGTTCGTGCCGAATCGGTGGATGGTTACTACCAGTCTCGTCCCGTGGGTAGTGCGGAGGTGCCGGAAACCCACCCGGGTTGTGTCACGCCACCCGGATTCGACCGGCAGGCCTGGACCGGGGCCACCTCCCCAACGCCCCTAGCGCCAGGGCAGCGGCGGCGGCGCGACGTAACCGGTGAGCTCGACGAAACCCTTACCTGTAACCGGAATACCGTTTCTCGTTCCTGTGACGGCCACTTTGCCTTCCCAGTAGATCGCTGATTCCGGCCTCGTGGAGATGATTTCCTGGTCGGAAACTACCGGGCGTATCGCCAGGATCAGCCCGTCCGCGGGCAGATTCACAAACCACCCGTTCGGGTATTCGGCGCCGGTGTGCGGGCTTGTCCAGGACCCTTCGGTAACCAGATCAAGTTCGGCTGAGCCGGGTCGGAATGACCTGACCAGGCCGTCCGGACCTATGAGGGAGCCATAAAGGGCGTCGATCTCGCCGTCGACATTCCTGGTCTCGGTGACCATGAGGTCCGAGCCGTCGTCAAGCTGGATGCCGAACCATTGCCAGCCGCCCGGGTGTCCGAGCACGAAGAACTCTCCCCACTGGTGGTCCATCCAGGCGTCCCCGGTGACCGTAAACACCCGATCGCCCAGTTCCAGTGTCCCCTCGGCGGCCATACGCGGGCGTGAGTAGTAGTAGGTCCAGCCCGTTGCGGGTCCGGCGAGCCAGCCGATGTCGTTATGCAGGGCGGGCGGTTTGGTCGGCGTCATCGACAAGGACAGGCGAACGCCACCCGTACCGGCATCGAACCTGTGTCGGTATGGATTGGCGCTCAGGCTCCACTCGGCGACATGCAGCCCGTTCAGACCGGATCCGGAACCCGGCTGTTCGCCGCTCGAGAATCGTGCGTCCTCCGTGTGGTCGTTTGCCCGCACATCGGTCAATCCGAACTGGGCGGCATAACCGGGAGCGGCGTCATCAGGGTCCGATAAATCCAGCGACTGGAAGACGACGAAGTGGAAACCGTATTCGTCGCCCTCCTCGTCCTGCAGGTGCCCGCTGTAGTACCACCACTCGAGGCGGTTGTCGTGGGGACCTTCGTCTTGTGGAAACACCAGGGCCGCGGGCGCAGGCGTCGGTGCGAGCGGTGAGGGCGTTGGAACGCGCACCGTGCGGTCTGTGCCTGCACACGCCATGGCCAGGAGTGCAATCGCGCTTGCGGCGATGATCGTAATACGTTGCTTCATGGCGCTATGTCGATGCGCGGGAGGATTCGGTCAAGCCAGCGCGGTATCCACCAGTTGAGCGGCCCCAGTAGCCGCATGATCGATGGAGCCAGGAGTGAGCGAACGATCGTGACATCGACGAATATCGCGATCGCCAATCCGAGCCCGATCGCCTTCACCAGAACGACGTCGGCCACCATGAAACTGAGCGCCACCACGATCAAAATGGACGCCGCGCCGGTGATAATTCGTCCGCTTCGTTTCAACCCTTCGGCCACCGCCGCTGTGTTGTCTCTACTCCGCTTGTACGACTCCGAAACGCGGGCGAGGAGGAATATCTCGTAGTCCATCGACAACCCGAAGATGATGCTGAACAGCAGGATCGGGGTCGTGGCCTCGATCACGCCCATCGGTTCGAAGCCGAGCAGTCCGCTGAAGTGGCCTTGTTGAAAGACGAAAACCAGCGCACCGTAGCTGGCAAGGATGCTCATCACGTTCAGCAGAATGGCCTTGATTGGCAGGACTACGGACCGGAACAGGACGAGGAGCGAGACGTAGGTAGCGATGATGACGATCCCGGCGACGATCGGGAATCGCCCGTAGAGGCTGTCCACCACGTCCTTTATCTCGGCCGATCCGCCGTCCACGAACAACGCGGCGTCCAGACCCGGATCGAACGCGCGGATGTCTGACACGAGGCCGGACGCCTCCGGGCCGAACGGCTCGACATCCGACTCGACCAGGAAGAGAACCGCCCCTTCCCGGATGCTGTCTCGCAACAGGGTTTGAACGGCCACGTCTGTCACGGCTTCCGGAACCTTGTAAAGTGTCGCGTACATTCCCGCGTCGAGATCTGGCGCGACGTTGACGATGCTGCGTACCCGCGTGACATCGTTCAATCCCTCCAGGGCGCGCCCGAAGGCGTACAGCCGCTCGAGATTGCCGGGCGAGAGAGGATCGGTGTCTTCGGCCTCGCTGAAAACGTACGCGACCGGGATCTGCGTTCGGTTCAAGAGGCCGAACTCGTCGCGCAGGATGTCGAAACCACGTCGCGACTCAAGTTCGGTCGGGAGGATCGTGGCGTCGACGGTGCCCAGCCGGATGTCACGTACGGGGGCCGCCAGTAACAGTAGGAACAGAATCGTCGGCACGGCGACCGTCAACGGACGCGCCATCACCCAGTGCGATAACCGTCCCCATATGTCGCGATCGTTGCCGCCCAGGAAAGACGGCATAACCCGGAATGCGTTGATTCTCGGGCCGAGGATTCCGAGCACGGCGGGCATGAGTGTGAGTGCGGCCAGGATGGCCGCAGTTATGACGATGACAGCGCCGATGCCGACGGAACGCAGCATCATGAACTCGAAGGCCACCAGGCTGGCGAGTCCGATCAGGCTGGTGACCCCGGAAAAGAGGATCGCCGCGCCGGCGGTGGCCTGGGCCCTTCCAACCGCCTCTTCCACCGTGTCCCCTGCTGCGATCTGCTCTCTGAATCGGCTTGTGAAGAAGAGCGAGTAGTCGATCCCGAGCCCGATCCCGAGCAGGGTGACAATGTTCAGAACAAACACGGACATATCCACGCCGCGCGAGATGAGCGCCACCGCCGCAAGCGCAAGCACCACTCCAACTCCGCCAACCGTTGCAGGCAGGAACGCAGCGACGATTGTCCCAAACACGAGCAGGAGGGCGACCGTGGAGAGGGGAAAGGCGAGTATCTCCGCCCGACGGACGTCTCGCTCACTGCTGAGACTGATGTCTGCGTAAAGCGGCGGCCCCCCGGTGAAGATCAGCCCGAGGCGCCCGGGCTCGATAAGCGGGCGGGCCGTGTCCAGGAAATCACGGGCGTCCTCAAGATCAAGGCTGAGTCCTATCGTGACGTGGACCGAACGGCCGTCGGGCGAGACACGAGCCGGGTCATCGAGATGAGTGACGACTCGGGCGACTTCGGGCCGCGCGCCGATACGGGTGAGCGCGTTTTGAAGATCGCTCGTGAACTCGTCCTCGTACGCGCCGTGGGTGTCGCTCCGAAAGATCAACTCGTACGAGATCGGGGTGAGATCTAGCCGATCCCGGAAGACGGCGCGTGCCTGCGCCGACGGCAGGTTGTCGTTTGAGAAACCGCCCGGCTTGAGCGTATCCGTGGCGCGTGGCGCAAACGGGAGGGCTATGAGTAACAGCACGACCCAGACCGCGAGGACGGTCCAGCGCTTCCGATAGATTTTGAGCCCGAATGAATACAACAAAGTCGGGTATCAATGTACGAGACCCCCGGTTGCAGCGGGTGGCCCTTCGGCGTCGTTTCCGTGGGCGAGGATCGGTTTCTCCTGACCGGGAAGGGACGCCCGGTCACGGTTATACTTTGCAGCCTTAACGCCGTTGGTTCGATCCCCACGGGCGTATCGGCACTCAACTCAGATCATTTCGAGGCTCAACGTGGCACTTTTGCTATCGCGCTCCGACGTACAACAATTACTCCCGATGTCGAAGGCGATCGATGTCGTTGAAGGCGCGTTCTCGGAGCTTGCAAACGGCACCGCAGAGATGCCGGACCGCACGGTCATAACCGACGACGAAGTTGGAGGATGGATCGCCTATATGCCCGCGTACCTCGGTTCTTCAGGCGCGCTCGGCGTGAAGGCCGTCACGGTATATAAGGCCAACCCCGAGAAGTACGACCTGCCGACGACGCTGGCGACGATCATCGTCCAGGACAATCAAACCGGCAAAACACTTGCGGTCATGGACGGTGGGTTCCTGACAGCCGTCCGGACAGGCGCTGTGTCCGGCGTAGCGACGAAACACCTGGCGCGAGCCAACGCCAGCGTGGCCGGCATTCTGGGCACGGGCGTACAGGCGTACACGCAGGTAACGGGCATGGCCGCGGCGCGCGATCTTGAAGCGGTACTGGCGTTCTCGCTCGACCCGGACGACAAGCGCCAGGCCTTTGCGGACTCACTCGCGGAGGAAACCGGGGTCGAGGTACGGCTTGCCGGTAGCACGCAGGAGTTGCTCGGCGAGTCAGACATCGTTGCGCTGGCGACGACCGCGCCGAACCCGATCGTCGAGGCCGGGTGGTGGAAGTCCGGCGCACACATCAACTCGGTCGGGTCACACGCCCCGGCTCTTCGAGAGTTGGACACGGCGTCAATTCAGCGGGCGAAGGTGATCACGGACCAGACACAGGCCTGCCTGCTTGAAGCCGGGGACATCATGATCCCGATCCAGGAAGGCGCGTACTCCGCCGACAAGATTCACGGCGAGCTCGGTGCTGTCATCAACGGCACGACGAGTGGGCGGGAGAACGACGACGAGGTGACGCTGTTCAAGAGCGTCGGACTCGCCATCCAGGACCTGTCTTGCGCCCGGCTCGTGTACGACCTCGCGGTAGAGAACGGCGTCGGCACCGAGTTTGATTTTTAGGGACTGGCGTCATACGTCACCATCTAACGACGCTGGAAGTCACCACTTCTCCCTCACCTCCGACCTCTCCCGCTGGGAGAGGGGGTCACATCGGCCTCATCGGTCGATGGCGAGGCCGTTGTGACATCCCGTTTCGCGACCGCCTAGAGATCGACCGGGATGCGCTGGCCGTCGTAGGCGAGTTGTACGTCAAGACCTTCTGACTTTTTGAGTTTCGCGAGTTCGACGTTTGTTGTCTCGTGGTCGAAGTCGTGCGTCATGTCCACGAGCAGGGCACGGGCCGGTCGGAATCGGCGTATTTGCTCCAGCGCTTCCTCGAGGATGAAGTGGGAGGCGTGCGGGCGCGCTGGCCGCAGGGCGTCCATCACCATGACATCCGCGTTCCCCATCAATCCTGCGGTGGAATCGGGGATCCCGGACGCGTCTGAGACGTACACCACGTCGCCGAATCGGTAACCAAACGCGGAGGTATGCGGGCCGTGGTGGACGGGCAGCGGCGTGACGGTTAGCCCGAACACATCGAACGGCTGCTCATCTATCACCTGGAAATCGAGTCTTGACACGCCACCGGGTGAAGCGAGGCTCGTGTCTACAAGCCAGTAGAACGCCTTTTCGAGGTGGTCCATCTCGGTCTGCCGCAGGTAGAGGGGGATCGCGTGCTGAACGTTGTTGGTCCAGTCACGGAGATCGTCCAGCCCGCCGATGGCGTCGGCATGCTGGTGGGTGATGATCACGCCGTCCAGCGTCGCCGCTCCAACCTTCGGGAACCACTCGATCGCCGAGTGGTAAAAGAACTTCCCGACATCGATCACGACGTTCTTTAGCGATCCGTCACCTGGCGATCGGTAGCGGATCAGCAGCGAGGTGTTACGACGCCTGTTGTGCGAGCCGGGACGAACTGCGTCCGGGCACACCTTGCAGGTTTGGGAATCTCGCGTCAGGCAACTGACACGCGGCACGCCCTCCGACGTGCCTGTGCCGAGAAATACGATTTCGCTGTCTGACAAAGTATGTGACGTCCCCAGGGCGCTCGGGCTGATCAGTCTTTGGACTGGAGGACTTCGCCCGCCATCGTCTCGACGCGATCGAGTTCGACAACTACGGCAAAGCCGTTTCCGTCAGGGTCGCGATCCAGTTCTGCCTGTACGGTACGCGCCTTTACGGCTTCGCGCACCTCGCCGGTCTCGTGAAGTGTTGCTTTCCCGAAAAACTTCCATGCCTGTCGCGTACCCGGATTCCGGTACATCAGGATCACGTAGGGACTGGATTGGATGTTGCTCAGGCCGCCTCTTTTGGCGCGCTCCCAGTAAGCCAGACTCTGGCCATCGTAGGCCATGACGCTGCCGCGATATCCGATGCCCGGCTTGCCGTCCGCCGAAGCGGTGGCGAGTATGCATGGCACCTTGTCGACAAGTGCGTTGTCGAGAGCGATCTTCATCTCGTCGGTCAGGTCGATCATTGCATTTCCTCCCTGTGTCGAAGCCTCTGCGGCTCCGGCCGTGTCGCGGGTAATCGTACATCGGCGGCGCTCAACCGGTTTTCGGGGCGACCATTCCGTAGAGACCGTCATAGCCGGGTTCGATCTCCAGATCGCCCCGTCGCACCGCTACGATTGCGGCGGCTACTTCATCGCCCGCCGCGCCTTGCAGCTCCGTTGGGTCCGCTTCGATCAGGGCGACTAGTTCGGAGCCACAGTGCTCAATAAGGCTGTCGATAGCTCGGCCCACGGTTTTGCTGTTTGTGCCAAATCCCAGTGTGGCTGCCACTAAATCACGAAGTGGGACAAGTCGTCTGAACGGGGGTCGGCTTGCCGGTCCGGCGACAAGGCCGTTGTTGGCGATTGGTGATTCCGACTCTGAATCCGAAAGTGACTCGATCCGATTCAGCACGCCGAGGGTGAGTTTCTTGCCACACACCGGGCAGATGCCATCAGCGGCCGCGCTTTCCGCGGGAGTAAGCCGAACGCCACAGGCCCTGTGACCGTCCAGATGGTACTTTCCGTTCTCCGGGAAGAACTCGATCGTTTCGGCAATGGACTGGGACGCGATGGCATGGATCAGCCCGTCGTAGGTCGGCTCCATCTCGAATACGGTTACCTCCCGTCCAACGTTCGCCGCCGAGTGGGCATCCGAGAACGACACCAGCGCCCGTTCTTCCAGTTCCGGCACTCCCCAGTTCATCCCGGGATCGCTGGACAGTCCCGTCTCGATGGCGTGGATTCTGCCAGCGTGCTCCCCGAAGGCTTCTTCGAGCGAGTCGAATCCTGACTTCGACCCGTACACGCCGTACCAGGGCGTCCATACGTGTGCGGGGATGATCTCGCAGTGTTCGTCCGCGTCGAATACGAGGTCGGCAACGTCATGCGCCGATAGCTTCAGCAACGGTCGCCCGTCGGACCCCAGCGCGCCGTGTGGCCCGAACCGGGCGATCAGGGCATCAACCGCCACGAGATCGGGTGCGATCAGCAGGAGGTGGACCCGTCGCCCTCGTCCCGAAACGGGCGGATCCCTCCAAACACAACTGATTTCGGTTCCCAGGATAAAACTCGGGCTTCGTCGCGACGCGCCTTTGAGCCGAAACATGCCTGAGCCGTCGCCGATCAACTTCTCACCCAGCTCGCGTCGCCACTCCGGATGCGTGAAGTCGGCGGCCGAGAGTAGCTGGACTCCTTTGCGTTCAGCCGCTTCCGCAAGCGACGACAAGTCCAGGGCACGACTCGTCGCCATCGAATAACGCGAGTGAAGATGGAGGTCGGCAACGATCCGCTGAGAAACCACATCCCGAGTGTATCGATGCCCGGAATGAGAGAGTCGTGACGTTTCACTCGTGGGAGCGGGCCAATCGGTTGACGGGATAGCCGATACTGCTAGCCTCAGAACATTACGTGAGAATAACGGTCACCAATCACCCGCTGACCATGCACGCCCGGAGGCTCCCATCATGAGCGACTCAAGCACCGGAAAAATCGTTGATATCCGCCTGAACCTCGCACGCCGGCAGCCGATGAGCGTCGTGGAAAGTGCGGAGGTCGAGGCAGGAGTAGGTCTTGTCGGCGACCGGCATGCCGAGGCGGGCAGCACCCGGCAAATCCTGATGATGGATCGCGCTATTCTCGAGACGCTTGAGGTGGACCCCGGCCGGCTTCGGGAAAACATCACGACCGAAGGCGTATCGCTTTTTGGCCTCAAAGAGGGCCAGACTCTGAGGATAGGCGATGGGCTGGAGTTCAAGATCGGCGAGCTATGTGACCCGTGCGACAACATGGACCACATCAAACCGGGGCTGCGAGAGAAGATCGAGGGTCAGCGCGGCCTCTTCGTGACGCCACTTTCCAGCGGCACCGTGACGGTGGGGGATGAGGTGACCGTCGGCTAGCGACGATCTGGTTGTTCGTCGTGTGGGCGGTTCTGAGCAATGGCTCGCTTTTCGCGAAAATGGACGCCCGATAGCGCTCAACCACGTGGATGGCGCGGCGTCATTTCAAATAGACTTGAACGTGACGCGCCTGTCGAACTACCTTCGGCGCGTGGCATGCACTGATACGGGGAGTAGCGCAGCCTGGCAGCGCGCTTCGTTTGGGACGAAGAGGTCCCGGGTTCAAATCCCGGCTCCCCGACCACAGTGCCCGGGCAACGTTTCGGGACCGTGCGCAGGCCCCTGATCGACGAAATTGACCGCGATGCGGGCGCTACGGCTTCAACGGATTCGGGATTCCTCGGCCAATCCGTGATGATTTCGTCTGCCACTTTGTCCTGTCAGGAGAGGCCGTGGGGATAAGGAAATCACTGGCAGTCGTGACCTCTGCGACGTCAATTATCGCGGCATGCGTCTTTGGCGGACCAGACGTCCGGTTTGTCGATACTTCCACGACGGAATTCACTGACTCGACCGGTAACTACAGCCTGGAAGTCCGTTGCACGGCGCGCAACGAAGGGGACCCGGGTCCGGTCACGGTCAGCGCAAGCGTGGATGGACTTGGAGGCGCATGGACGGAAAGTGAAACTTTTGAGATACAGGCCGACGAACACCGCGTGGTGGTGTTTACCTTCCCGGAGGTAGAACGTCAGCCGCCCGGCCTCGGTGACTACAGGTACAGCTGTGCAGCAGAAGCCCCCTGAAGCCGGGAAACTGGGCCGATTGGGCGACGAGTCAATCCCTCCGACGCTGAAAATTGCGCCCACTGCTAAACTTCCCGCCGTTGCGAGGAGGTCATGGCATGGCTGTCCCACCGGAAGCGATCCTGATTGTCAGAAGTGGTGTCCAGGGCGTCGAGCGAGTCGCCCTGACCGGCCCGCGCCACGTCATCGGACGTCGTGCGCCTGCCGATATCGTCCTGGACAACGAGTACGTCTCGGGTAATCACGCCGAAATCGTCTTCGACGGCGAAAGTTTCACGATCCGCGACCTCGGCAGCAAAAACGGCACGTTCGTGGATGGCAAGCCGGTGGGCGACGGTCCGGTCGCGTTGAGAAGCGGGGGACGAATCGACCTCGGCCGCGCCGCCGTCGTGCTCACCTTTCAGACAGCCGATTCGACCATGACCCGGACGGCGAGCGAGGTCGGGATCGATACTCACTCCTCTGAGGTACGGGCCGGCTGGCTCACGGTGCATCGC
This sequence comes from Dehalococcoidia bacterium, assembly GCA_030747175.1. Classification (GTDB taxonomy): domain Bacteria; phylum Chloroflexota; class Dehalococcoidia; order Lucifugimonadales; family Lucifugimonadaceae. The sequence goes on from JASLLE010000001.1 coordinate 63,715, forward strand.
GGGTCTCGTGAAGTCCTTGTCGGCGGTGAACCCCTGGAAGCGCCACTGTCCCGAAAGCAGTTCGATGTGCTCGCACCGCTCTACGAGGCGCGAGGCCGGGTCTGCTCCTGGCAGGAGATCGCGGCGCAGGGCTGGCCGGAGTACGGGGGCGCTCCCGTCTCGCATGACCAGATCGCCCAGCTTACGTACCAGATCCGGCTGAAAATCGATCCGCAGCAACAGCGCCCGGACTCAATCAAGAGCGTCCAGGGGATCGGTTACAGGCTCGATCTCTGACGCTCTGTAATCGATTCATCATCGCATCGTAATCGTCCGCTCAGTTCTGCCCCGTCCTCGGCACTTAGTGTCATCCCCGGCACCACGCTTGAACTAGCCCGGCAAGGAACCAGCGGCGATGTGGCTTGAAGTCGGCGCCTCGACCCACAGGGGACCGGTGAGGTCCGAGAACCAGGACGCTTACTGCACCATGATCCCTCCGGTCACGCCGCGAGGTGTCATGGCAGTGCTCGCCGTGGCGGACGGTATGGGCGGGCGGCAGGGCGGCGCCACGGCGAGCCGGATCGCAATCGAGACGGTCGTTGAAGAATACGCAGGAGTTGGTTCGATATCGGACGCCGAGATGCCCGGAGCTTCCGGCTCCGATAGAGTGAGCAGCGCAATTCAGCGGGCCAACGCGCGTATACGGGATAACGCACGTGTTCCGGAACTGGCGGGTATGGGGACGACGATGACGGTGGTGTCGCTCGCGGATCAGACCATATCCGTCGGACACGTCGGTGATAGCAGGGCGTATCTGGTGAGGAACGGCGAAGCGGTGCAATTGACGAGGGATCACACGTGGACAGCAGAGCGGGAGAGGTCCGGCTGCGTGTCCCCCGGGGAAGCGCCCGGCGATCGCCGAAAAGGTGTGCTCACGCGCGCACTGGGTATCGGGGACGAGGTCGAGGTGGACATGTCCGAGTTGGAGATAAATCCGGGCGATCTGATCGTCCTGTGTTCCGATGGCCTGCACGGTCGTGTTTGTGATTTCGAGATAGCCCGCGTGGTGTCCAGCGCGTCTCCGTCCAACGCCGCAAAGAAACTCGTGCGAATGGCGAACGACGCCGGGGGCCGGGACAACGTCACGGTGGTGGTGGCCGGGGCGCGTGAGTTGGAACCTGAGCGGGGGCGTCTTTCACGCCTGTTCCGGCGGAACAAACCCTTGCGCGTTGTGACGGGATAGCGGGATGCAGGCTCCAGCGCGGTTAGGCAGATTTGAAGACCTGTCCCGGATCGACGAGGGCGGACAGGCCACGGTCTTCCGCGCACGTGATTCGCAGACCGGCGAGACGGTCGCCGTCAAGGTTTTGCACGATGGCCCTGCGTTCAGCCAGGTTCACCTGGAAAGGTTCCGGTTCGAGGCCGAGACGGTCGCCGGCATCAACCACCCGAACGTCGTCCGGCTCATCGGCGGCGACCTCCATGGCATCCCCAAATTCCTGGCGTTTGAGTACATAGAGGGAAGCCTCAAAGGGATGCTTGAGCGCGACGCCCGGCCGGGGGTCGAAAAGCTGGCGTGGATCGCGTACCAGGTGGCGCAGGGCCTCGAAGCGGCGCACGCGACCGGCGTGATCCATCGCGACGTAAAGCCCTCCAACATCCTCCTCGACGGGGACGACACGGCCCGGTTGATCGACTTCGGCATCGCACGCGGAGTCACGGCACAGACCCTGACGCGGACCGGGGCGATGGTCGGGACGGCCCTGTACATGTCGCCGGAGCAGGCCGAGCCGAGTTTGCTGGCTACGCGATCCGATCTCGGGCCTCAGTCGGGCATCTACTCACTCGGCGTCGTCCTGTACGAGATGGCCGTGGGGCATGTCCCGTACACCTCCGAATCGCCCCTGGCCATCGCCCGGATGCACGTCGAGGAGGACACGCCCGATGTGCTTACAGCGAATCCGGAGGTTCCGGGATGGCTCGCAGGGATCATCGAGCGCTGCCTGCAGAAGAATCCTGATGACCGATTCCAGACAGCCACAGAACTGGCGGACGCGCTGGCTTCGCACGTGCCGGATGTGGTCGATCGACACGCCGAACTGTTCCGGCGCGAAGTCGACGATCGGACCAAGACCCAGAGCTTTGATGGTTCCGGTATCTCGCTGGGCGGCTCATCAACGCGCGGCAGGAGCAAGTGGTGGTGGGCGGTGGCGGCGATGGTGGTCCTGTCGATCGCCGCGTCGGTCATCGCGAGTGTGTTCCCATGGGATGAAGTCGGCGAAGCCGGCCTACCTGTTATTGACCTGGGGGTTGCCGACGATCCGGCCGGAGGCGACGTAGCCCCCGACGAACCGGTTGCAGGTGACGGGCCTTCTGGCGATGTTGTCGGGCTCCCGGCTCCTCCTGCCACGCTGCCGCAGGTGGACACGGAGCCAACGTAGGTCTCGCTGGTGGGGCGGGAGGGCCAGACCACGGTGGCGGTGCTTCCGCCAGAGCTGGTGGAGCAACTGCCGATCAGGCGGCTGGAGATCTCGGCCGACTCCCCTGTGGTGGACGGGTCGTTGACGATTCGCGGCATCGAGTCGCCGTCGTCCGAGGGCGTGCCCGAGCTTGAGGACAGCCACGTGATCCGATACATGGTGATGGAGGTGGACGGGGTCGAAGACGCTTCTGATCTGCCGTCGGTGGTGGAGTTCGAGCTGGCGACCGCATGGATCGAAGCGCAGGGCCTGACCCTGGATCGCATCAACCTGTTCAAGTACCTGGAGCAGGACCGGTTCAGCCAGTGGGCGCGGCTCGACACCACCGTCGTGGCCGAGACCGCTGACGCCGTGCTCTTCAGTGCGTTTGTCCCGGGGTTCTCCGTGTTCGCCGTCGGTTCCAGCACGGCGCAACTCGGGCCGGTGGTGTTCCCGACTTCCTCCCCGCCGACGGCGATACCAACGGTCGATCCAGATGCTACCGCCACGCCGACGGCCGCTTCCGTTCCATCAACTCCGACGCCCGGACCGTCGTTGCCGACTGGGACGCCTCCAGCCACGGCGCAGAGCGCGACGGCTACCCCGGCGAGTCTTCCCACGTCCCCGACTTCGACACCCCGGCCCGCGGCGGCGACGCCATCGCCGTCGGCCACCGTGGTGCCCGTATCTATGGGTACTCCGACGCCCGCGCCGATAGCCACCCCTACTCCTGCGGCCACGGTCACTCCGCTGCCGGTTCCGACTCCCCCGCCTACTCCGGTCCCGACTGCCGCCCCGACACCCACGCCGGTCCCGAACGTTCTGACCCTGAACGAGGGATCGACGATATTCGCGAACATCGGCCAGGTGGTCCGGCTTGATGGACTGCGTGTGGAGAGTACGGACAAGGACGACCGGCTGGGTGCGGTCGTGGACTGGGGAGACGGCTCAGACCCGCAGAACGTGCTTCTGATCCAGCAGACGGGCGAGATCTTCGCCTCGCACGTCTACTCTGTAACCGGGGCGATCGTGGTGCAGATTGTCGTGCGAGGATCCAGCGGCGCCGAGGCCACCGTGACGCGACAGATCGTGGTCGGCGGAGTAGGACCGCCCGCACCCACGCCGACTCCGTCACCCGCGCCAACGGTGATCCCAACGGCAGCGCCAACACCGGTGCCGACAGCTACGCCAACCGTTACACCAACTGCCGGACCCACGGCAACGCCCGCGCCGACGCCGGTACCGACGGCGACTCCAACACCCCCGCCGACACCGCTTCCTACAACTCCTCCGACTATCACCGTCACGAAAACCGGAGACTCCGATGACGGTGTGTGCAACGTTGACTGCTCGCTTCGTGAGGCGATAGGAAATGCAACGTCTGGTGACACCATTGGAATCCCGAGTGGGACGTATACTCTCACGCTCGGATCAGAATTGGTCATCAGCAAAAGTTTGACACTCGCTGGATCAGGTGCGGCGGTCACAATCATCCAAGGGTCCGTTGGGTTGGCCCCGGGATACCGCGTATTTAACTTAACGGGTGGCACTTCGGCGCTATCTGGCATGACCATTCGACACGGTGGGACCGCTGCCTATGGGTCACTCGGTGGAGGTATCCGAGTAACCGATGCGACATTGACGGTATCTGACAGCACAATAACGGCGAACAGCGCAGGTGAGGGAGCTGGAGTTTTTGTGTCCGACGGTTCGGTTACGATCACGCGAAGCACCATCAGCGGCAACACGATTCCGAGCGGCAATGGAGGTGGGATCAAGGTTGAGACGGGAGGGGTTTTAACCGTCCTCAACAGCACGATATCCGGCAACAGCGCATCCGGCGGAGGAGGAGGGATCAGGAGCCGGGGAACCACCATGGTGACGAATAGCACGATAACCGGAAACATCGCAGATCCCGGCGCTGGTATCTACGTTGATTCACCGGGAGGGTTATTCCGCCTCACCAATACCATCATCTCGAGTAATGCCGGGGGGGACTGTTTCAACCCGGGTGATTTGACGAGCCTTGGGCATAATCTCGACAGCGATGGTTCGTGTGCTCTCTTTAGTTCTGGGGACATTACAGCAGTTGACCCGTTACTTGGACCTCTGCGGGACAATGGAGGCGGCACATTCACCCACGCCATTCTCGCAGGTAGTCCCGCCATAGATGCTGGTGATGACGCTCTCGCCCCCGTGACGGACCAACGAGGAATTTCCAGACCACAAGGTTCTGCCAGCGACATCGGGGCGTATGAGCTATCGGTGGTGGTAGTGCCGTCACCCACTCCGGTTCCGACGGCGACTCCGACGCTGATTCCGACTGCTACGCCCGCGCCTACCGTTACTCCAACTCCAGCCCCAACTGCCACACACACTCCCGTGCCGACTGCGACGCTAACTCCAGCGCCGACGGCAACGCCGGCGGTTGAAGGCGTCAAGCTGCTGGCGAGCGATGGCGCAGCCGACAACTTCTTTGGGGTATCCGTTGCCATTGACGGACAGACTGTGGCCGTAGGCGGGCACGGGGGTACTCAAGCCCTAACGTTCCCCGGGACGGCGTACGTATATGTGAAGAGCGGTAACGCGTGGCTTGAACAGCAAAAATTGGTGGCCGATGATGCATCTGGGGCGGACCAGTTCGGCAGATCCATCGACATAAGTGGAAACACGATCGTCGTCGGAGCTTCCGGGGACGATGACCGCGGAAATGATTCTGGGGCTGCATACGTATTTGTGAGGGACGGGACCACCTGGAGTCAACAACAAAAACTCGTCCCTACCGACGGACAGGCGAACGACCAGTTCGGCCAATCAGTCGCCGTAAACGGCGACACAATAGTGGTCGGTGCGCCTCACACCTGGGCCGCCTATGTATATGTGCGAACGGGAACGACATGGAACCAACAGCAGCGGCTTGGTCGCAGTTGGGAATTCGACGATCAGTTTGGGGCGTCCGTTGACGTCAGTGGGAATAGCCTCGTGGTCGGAGCACTTAGAGGTTCAGGCCAGGCGGCTTACGTTTTCGTTCGCAGTGGGGTCACCTGGTCCGAGGAGCAAGTGTTGACCAGAAGTGGTCTGGAAGTTTGCACTGCTAACGACTTTGCCAAGTCGGTGGCCATTAGCGGCGATACCGTTGTGGTCGGGGCAAACGAAGACGTCTGCGAGGCGGGAGCGGCGTACGCCTACACGCGAACCGGGGGAGTGTGGAGCGTGCCGCAGCAACTTAGTCCTCTAGATACTGCGTCGGGAGATCGGTTTGGGATGACCGTCGCAGTCCAAGACGGTATCGCGGTTGTAGGCACACTGAGACAGAAGGCTTACGTATTTCAGCACGATGGAACGGTTTGGTCAGAAACAGAGAAAATTGCAAGCCCGACCAACGCGAGCGGAGACCGTTTCGGGTTCTCGGTAGCGGTGGGAGATGGACATATAGTTGTCGGTTCGTTTGAGGACACCGAACTTGGGAACCGGGCAGGAGCTGCCCACGTCTTCACAGTTACTCCTGTTCCAACGCCGACACCCACGGCCGTTTCGGTCCCAATAATCACGACTATCGCCGGTACAGGGATGGCTCAACTAACGGGTAATGAAGGACCTGCTGTAACCGCACAGTTGTCGAACCCGACAGACGTTGTAATCGACCAATCGGGAAACTTATTTGTTGCCGACGCTTTCAACCACCAAGTCAGAAAGATCGATGCCAACGGATGGATTACAGCATATGCCGGCGGCAATACGGGTGTCGGTGGATATTCTGGCGACGGTGGCCCGGCGACCGACGCCGCTCTCAATTATCCGTGGGGATTGGCAATCGACAGCCTCGGGAACTTGTACATCGCCGACAGCGGTAACAAACGGATCAGGAAGGTAGATACCAGCGGCATTATCACAACCGTGGCTGGTACTGGCGAAAACGGATTTTCAGATGACGGCGGGTTAGCGACGAGTGCTCAACTTAATAATCCTTCGGTTGTTGCTGTTGATTCCTCAGATAATCTTTACATCGGGGAGTATCACCGCATCCGAATGGTGGACGCCGACACAGGGATTATCAGCACAGTGGCGGGTATGAAGGGCTATGAGAACGAAGGGTATTCAGGAGATGGAGGCCCTGCCACGTCTGCCAGGTTGAATTACCCCTATGGGGTTGCGGTCGATTCAATAGGTCAGATTTATATTGCGGATAGAAATAACGCAGCGATTAGAAAAGTAGACGTCTCAGGGACGATAACCACGGTAGTAGGGGGGATCGGCCCAGGAACATCGGGTGACAACGGTCTTGGCACGCAAGCTAAAATCTCCACACCATACGGATTGGCAATAGATAGCTCCGACAATCTTTACATCACTGACAATGGCTACAACCGAGTGCGAAAATTAAGTACGGAAACAGGGGTGATCACGGCATTTGCCGGGATCGCTTTTATTAACGGCTTTTTCGAAGGCGATGGTGGGTCTGCCACCGATGCGCGGTTATACGCCCCTTACGGGCTGGCCATCGATGGTTCAGGGAATCTATACATAGCCGACGGAGAGAATGATCGAATCCGGAAAGTTACGCCATAATCGCGTCCTATGGCTGGTGGCCCGTCCCCTTTTGAGAGCCGGGCAGAATTATCGGCTTGGTTAGTAATCTAAGGTTATGAAATCCCAGAACCTCACTCGCCGTCGCGGTCGCTTCGTCAGCGAGTACGTAGAGACCGAACACGCTAGACAGGCAGCAAGGGTAGCTGGCTACCCGGCGCGCATCGCGTACTCTCAGGAAAGCCGGTTGTTGACCTCTGTTGAAGTGCAGCAGTTGACGGAAAATACAAAGGTTGGATCCAAGGCAAGAATTCCGGATCACCCCGTCGCCCTGGTACGGTTCGAGCAGAATTCCAGTCTCGGCGAGACCCTCGAAACCACACAAATATGCGTGAACGACATCATCTGAATAACGAGAAGCATCCAGCGGCCTGCACCTGCTGGTCGTGTGATCTTGCCGCGCAGAGGAAGCGCGGGCTTGATCCCGCGATTCCGGGTGGGACGCAGGTGTCGGATTCGATTATTCAGGATGCTCAGTCGATTCTTGACTCTTCCCGGGACAGGGCTGTCTCCCGGGAGGCGAAGCGCGCTAAGTCGAAGCAGGCTCGTGATGCTGCGAAGCGTTCTCGGAACCAGGGTGGGCGGAAGAAGAAGCGGAAGAAGTAAAGGCCTGAGGGGAACGCTGACCGGGGTTTTCGCGGGATCGACTTCTCCCTCACCCTTCCGTGGAAGGGCAGGCTCCCAACCCTCTCCCGCCGGGAGAGGGGGACCTTGGATGACGCCGACGCGCCAGCGCCCTGAGGCGATCAGCCAGCGCCCTGAGGCTCTCGAAGGGCCGGGTTGTACGCGGGCGTCTGTAATCGAGGAACGAGCTTCTCCCTCGCCCAGACCCTCTCCCGTTGGGAGAGGGGGTCTTCAGAAAGGGCCCGCTTGCACGAACCCGGTCCTTCGAGAGCCTCAGGACACTACGTTCTGCCTCAGGCCAACGCGGTCTGTCCCAAGTCATTATTGAACAGGACAGGACGCTGACGACCGCGCTGCCCGTTTGTCGCCCTGCGCGGATTGCTGCGCCGTCGTTTCGTTCCTCACGCTTCCCTCACGTTACCGGCGCGACATTGGACTGCACACATTTTCGCGAAGGAAATAAATTCGTGGAACTCGTACGAAAAAGAAGGATCTGGGGCGTTTTCTCCGCTGTGTTCAGCGTGGGTCTCCTGATCCTGACGTTATCCGGCGAGATGTCGGTCGCCCTTTCGCCGGCGCTGCTGGCGGCACTGTGGATCCCGTTCTTGTCCCCACAGAAAGTTGAACAGAGCCAGCGCCGTCGCCTCTTGATGATGACAGCGCTGGGGGGCCTCGTCGTTTTGCTCCTAATCGGGATCTTCGTCTCCACCAGATGAGACATATCTGACCGGACCTGAGGACGAGCAAGTGGATCAGGAACCCGACAAGCGCGGGAAACCCACGGGCATCATCATCGTTGCCGGGGCCGGCATCGGCGCCGTGGCGGGGATCGTCACGGGACAGATCGGTATGTGGATCGCCGTTGGTGTTTCGGTCGGCCTGGTAATCGGCCTCAGCCGGGGCGCGGACGGAAAGTTCCGGTGGTAGATGCGGATCACGCCGAATCGGGTTGAGAAGTTTTTCCTTGCCGCCCCGCTCTGGCACGCGCTCATCCTGGCGATAGCGGTCGGAGCTCCCGCTGGTTTTGTCGCCGCGACCACTTCGATTGAACGCTGGGTGATCTGGCTAGCCGGGTTGTCTGTGGCGTTGAGCGCCCTGACGCTTGACGCGTTACTGCGCCGACACATCGGATGGCGTCACACTCCCGGCACGTGGACGAGGCACCGAACGCGTAACCAGGCGACCCGGACGGATCAGGCCGGAACCGACCGCTAACGCAGGGCTTCGCGCAGCGCGCTGCACAGGTTGCCCCGACGGCCCACGCGTACTCGTTTCAACCCGAGCCATTCCGCCATTAGCTTCAATTCCGCGGCCAGTTCCGGGGCGACGTGAGCCGGGTCCTGCCCGTCCTCGATGAACGCGCCCCTGATACGCAGAGTGCAGCGATCCCGCTCCGCCTTCACATCCACGCGCGCTACGAGGTCTTCGCCGAGCAGGAATGGCAGCACGTAGTAGCCGTACTGCCGCTTCTTCTCCGGGACGTAGATTTCGATTCGGTAGAAGAAGTCGAACAGCCGCTCCGTGCGGTCCCGTTCCCATATCAGCGAGTCAAACGGACTCAATATAGCCCTGGCATCGACCCTGCCATTAGTCGAGGCGTCCGGGTGCAGATAGGCAGGCTGGTCCCAGCCTTCTACTTCGACCTCCTGCAACTCGCCAGCCTCTACCAGCTCGGCCAGCCGCGGGCGCGCTTCTGGCATGCGAATCCGGTAATAGTCGGCGAGATCGGCTCCCGTGCCGATGCCATACGCGCGCGCCGCTATCCGCAGGAACTCGCGGTGGGCGTCTTCCCGTGAAACGTGCTCGGCATCCCGGTATTTCGAAGGGATGGCTCGTTCGGGAATGTCATACACGCGGGAGAAATTGCGACGCTCCACAGAGGTCAGATCGCCCGTTGCGAAGTGATACTCAAGCGCCACCTTGCCGGGGGCACGATTCCACCAGCCGGGCGACCGGCCACCCCCACCCTTTCGCCCCGGGTCTTCCAGATCACCGATCGTTAGCGGACCGCGCTCTCGAATCTCGTCGAGGATCAAGTTCAAATACCCGGCGCCAGCGTCACGCAGAGTCCGGGACCGATCCTTGATCCCATCTTCCATACGGTGCCTGAACAGTGGGTACTGCTCCACCGGGATCAGGGACGCGACATGCCCCCAGAACTCGAACAGATCGAAGCGTTCGTGGGCTCCATCGTCGAGCAGCTCCATCGGGTACGCGCCGAGCCTTGAGAAGAACGGCATGAAGTGGGCGCGCACCGCTACGTTTACCGAGTCAAGCTGAATCAGGCCAAGTCGGTCGATGACCCTGCGGACATCCGTGTGACCCGCGTTTACGGGACGCGGTTCGGCAAACCCCTGGGCAACGAGGGCGATTCGCCGGGCTTCGATTTTGGAAAGCATGTCAGTCATTTAGCCTCCCGGGCTGACCGGCATTATGCTGTCGCCCGGCCGGAAATTCGACACCGCGTGTCGCCAGCCCGGATTACCCGTAATCAGGATCATCAAATGAGAGTACCTACCCACCAGTTCTTTCCGCATGAAGAGTTTCAGGCCCGGCTGGACGGTGTGCGCACCCGCATGGACGAGCGCGGGCTGGATGCGCTGCTGCTCACGACGCCGGAGAATATCTACTACCTGACCGGCTATCAGACCCCCGGTTACTACTTCTTCATCGGGTTGATAGTGCCGCTCAAAGGCGATCCGATACTGGTTCCGCCGCCGCATGAAGAATCGCTCGTCGCCTCGTACTCCGTGGTCGAGGACTACAGGCTGTTCCGGGATACAGAAGACCCGATCAACGGTATCGCGGGCGTTCTGGAAGAGCTTGGACTCGGCCGCGGCAGCATCGGAGTCGAGTACGAGTCGTGGTTCCTCAAGATTCGCGACTACATGCGATTGCGGCTCGTCTTGCCGGACGCCACGCTCCACGACGGCTCAGGGATCGTGGAGATCGGGCGATTGATCAAGTCAGAGCGCGAGATCGGCTACATGCGTGAAGCGGCCGGCGTGGCGGTGGCCGGTGTGAGCGCCGGGATGGAGGCCATCTCCGAGGGGGCTTCGGAACGAGACCTGGCCGCAGCGGTGGTGAGCGCGCAGGTTCGCGCCGGCAGCGAGTACAGCGGGTTGCCGCCATTCATCACCTCCGGAGAGCAACACTCCATGCAGGTTCACTCCACGTGGTCGGATCGCGTGATCGAGAACGGGGACGTGGTGTTTTTCGAGGTGCCGGGCGTGGTGAACCGATACCACTCGGCGCTCACCCGGGCGGCCTTTGTGGGTGAACCGACGGAGTTGCTGGTCCGGGGCAGCGAGGTGAACCGGGATGCGCTCAGGCTGGCGAAGGAGCGAATCAAGCCCGGCGTGCCCGCCTCGGAAGCGTTTGAGGCCGCACGCCAGAGGATTGACGATGCAGACGTGCCTTACGTGCAGGGCCGTCGCATCGCTTATGGAATCGGATCGGCGTTTCCGCCCGGGTGGGATGAGGGGCATATCTTCAGCATCAACGCCAACGAACATCGGACGTTCCACCGGGGCATGACGTTTCACGTGATCACGACGATGCGGTTGCCGGGGCTGGGGGCTATCGGGTGCAGCGACACGGTGCTGGTTACGGACGCGGGGTGCGAGACGCTGACCAGCGGGATCTCTAACGAACTTTACGTGGTGTGAGGGGCTCAAAAGTCCCTTCTCCCAGCGGAAGAAGGTGCAGGATGAGGGAGAAGACTGGTTCTCCCTTGACATACGTGGAGGGTAATAACGCGCTGGCGCCATGTTTGCCTATCGGCAAATCCCCTTACCCCGGTCCGTACACCCGATCAGGGAGAGGGGGATCATCGGACACCGGGAGGTCAGGCACAAACGCTCTCGGTGATTGCGCGCCCGTGGGCGTAACCCCATACGCCCCTACGAAGTGCGGGCAGGCAGTCGATCCCGGATAGCCGACCAGGCAGGTCCAGGTCAGTCGGAGGAGGGGAGTTTTCGGGCTCCCTGAAGTTGCATGACGACGCCGTCACAGGCGAGTTCGCCTTTGCCGGCCTTGACGCAGAGCAGGCTCACGCCGCCGTCGGCGCCCTGGTAGCGCTTGCCGAGCTGGATATCGGGTCCGTCAGCGTCTGATGTTGACTGGTCAGTTTTTTCTTCGAGGGATATACCGTTACAGGTCAGGTCTGCTTCGCCACCCTTTGTGACGACGAACTCAGCGCCCCCGGATGTCGAAATCAGGCGCTGTCCGGTTGATAGGTTAATCGTCGTTTCTCCCGTTACACGTCTTTTCAAGCACGGGCCGGGCGACGCGCGCGCGGCCCTGGTTATCAATCATGATCGCCAGAGTATAGCCAAACATGTGGGGACAGACGCAAGATTAAGTAGCTACGCAGAGTTTCAACTCTCCTCTGCAACGCGCTTTCATGGGAACTCTTTTCATCATCGGAACCCCGATCGGCAACCTGGGCGATCTGTCGCCGCGGGCGGCCGAGCTATTGCGATCGGTTGAACTCGTGGTCGCCGAAGATACGCGCGTGACGCGCAAGTTGTTGAACCACCTGGACGCCCGAACGCCCTGTATCAGCTACCACGAGCACTCCAATCCTGCGCAACTGGCACGGGTGATGGTTGCACTTGAGTCTGGAGACGTGGCACAGGTGACCGATGCCGGTTCGCCAACCGTGAGCGACCCGGGGGCGTCCCTGGTGGAGGAAGCGGTATCCAGGGGCCACGAGGTCATCGCAGTACCCGGGCCGTCCGCGATCACGACCGCTCTCTCGATATCTGGCATGCCGGGGGATCGATTTCTTTTCCTGGGATTTTTGCCCCGGAAAAGTTCGGAACGTCGTTCTGCTCTATCGGGCGCCGCGGATGAAACAGGCACCCTCGTTGCATTCGAGACACCACGACGTGTGTTGGCCGCGCTCAAGGACATCGGCGCGACCCTGGGAGTTCGCCAGATTGCCGTCTGCCGCGAGATGACCAAACTCCACGAAGAGGTGTTTCGCGGGACGGCGTCCGAGGCGATCGAGCATTTTTCTTCCGGTCCCGTCCGCGGCGAGTTCGTTCTGGTGATCGAAGGCGCTTCTCCGGAAACGGTTGAGATTTCGGACGAAATGATCGCCGAAACCATCGAAATCCTGGGACGGGACGGGCTGGCTGGACGATCTTTAGTCGAGGCCGTGGTCGATGCGACGGGGGCACAACGACGTCGCGTTTACCGACTCGTGACCGGTTCGGCGGCGGATCAGGCTGACGACTCGTAAGCGCTGGATATAATTGAACGCCGCGCCCATACGGGCGCACGAAACCGCACTTTGAACGGAGCGATCGTGGCCGAACGGGTCCTCGTGGCCGTGGCGTGGCCTTACGTCAACGGACAGCCTCACCTGGGACATATAGCCGGGAACACACTTCCGGCAGACATCTTCGCGCGTTACCACCGGTTGGCCGGGAACGATGTCTTGATGGTCTCCGGAAGCGACATGCACGGAACTCCGATGATGCTCGCCGCACGCCAGGAAGGTGTCTCCGCGCGGGAGATCGCCGAGCGCTACCACGACGTTTTTGTCGACACGAACAGGCGGATGGGCTTTTCTTACGACCTGTACACGCACACGGACACGGACAATCATCACGCCGTGGCCCAGGGCGTGTTCACGAAGTTGCTCGAAAACGGCTACATGGTCGAAGGCGTGCAGAGCATGCCCTTCTGCCTGGTCGAGCAACGCTTCCTGTCGGACCGCTTTGTCGAGGGCGTCTGTCCGCACTGCTCGTTTGACGGAGCACGGGGCGACCAGTGCGACAACTGCGGGAACACGGTCGATCCGGTCGAGCTCGGAAATATCCGGTGCAAGGAAGACGGCTCGACCCCGGAGTTCCGGGACACGGCGCATTTCTTTTTTCGGTTAAGCGCGTTCCAGGACAGGCTCACCGAATGGATCACCGGCCAGGATGACTGGCGCCCGAACGTCCGCAACTTCAGCCTCGGGATACTTCGGGAAGGCCTCAAGGACCGGGCGATGACACGCGATATCGACTGGGGCATCGCCGTTCCCGTCGAAGGCTTCGAAGACAAACGGATCTACGTGTGGTTCGAGGCGGTCATAGGTTATCTATCTGCCTCGATCGAGTGGGCGCAGAACTCCGGCAACCCGGACGCCTGGAAAGCGTGGTGGGAGGATGAGGATGCTCGCGCGTTTTACTTCCAGGGCAAGGACAACATCCCGTTCCACACCATCATCTGGCCGGCGATATTGATGGGCCACGGCGGTCTAAACCTGGCGGAAGACGTCCCGGCGAACGAGTTCCTCACGCTGGAAGGGCGACCGCTCTCGACTAGCAGCGGATGGGCGGTCTGGCTCCCGGATTACCTGGAGCGCTACGACGCCGACCCGCTCCGCTACTACCTGACATCGATCATGCCGGAGACATCTGATTCCGACTTCACCTGGAGCGGGTATCTGCTGGCCAATAACAGCGAGCTGGTGGCGACCTTCGGAAACCTGGTCCATCGCGTACTCACACTGACGACCCGGAACTTTGGTAACGCGGTGCCGGAACCGGGCGAACTCGGCCCGGAAGAGAACGCGGCGCTTGAAGCCTGTGATACGGCGCTGGTGGATGTCGCAGAGCACCTGGAGGCGCGCAACTTCAGGGACGGTCTGCGCGCCGTGATGGCGCTCGCCCAGCATGGCAATCGTTACATCGATGCCCGCGCCCCGTGGAAGCAGGTCAAAGAGGATCGCGAAGCGGGAGCTACGACGCTCTGGACCGCCTTGAACATCGTCGAGACACTTCGAACGGTCGCTTATCCATACCTGCCGTTTTCGAGCCAAACGCTCCACGAACTCCTGGGACACGAGGGCGATGTGCTGGCTTCAGGCTGGCGCCGTCACCCCCCGACGACGGGTACGACGCTCCCCGACCCGACACCGATGTTCAAGAAATTGGATGACTCGATACTGGAAGAAGAAGCTGATCGACTCGCGGCGGCCGGCGCACGATGACCGGGCCACTCATCCAGCAGATGACTTCCGCCAGCCCGTATGAGGAGATCTACGCCCCGATTCTCCCGGGACTCCAGGCCGTAATCGTGAATATCGCGTCGCTCGCCGAGGAGCAGGGCTCAAACGAGGGGGTGATGGCGGAGCGACTTGAGCATGTTCTCGGGGCGCCCGGAAAACGCCTGCGCCCCGCCATAACGCTGCTCGCCTCACGCCTCTGGCGAAACCCGTCTGAACTTGACGTGATGATGGGCACCGCTGTGGAGCTCCTTCATATCGCGACGCTGATTCACGACGACACGGTCGATGCAGCGGATACACGACGCGGTCGTGAAACTGCGAGCAACCTGTGGGGCCGAAACGTCGCCGTTCTGCTCGGCGACTACGTGTTCGCCGCCGCCGCCCGGTTCGTGTGCGACACGAACAGCGTCAGGCTTGTGCGCCGATTCTCCGAGACGATCATGGAGCTGTCCCGGGGAGAGCTGAACGAGCTCCTGGACGGCCAGGACTCGGAGGTGACTCGTGAGTCCTACTATCAACGCATCTACGATAAGACGGCGTCCCTGTTCACGACGGCCTCGGAGAGCGGCGCCGTCCTCGGGAGTGCGCACGAGTCAGAGATCCGGCTCCTCCGGAATTATGGCTACAAGCTGGGCATGGCGTACCAGGTGCTGGATGACGTGCTGGATTACGACTCCACGTCTGAAGAGCTCGGAAAACCGGCCGGCAATGACCTCAAAGAGGGCGTGTTGACTCTGCCGGCGATCATGCTCATCGAGGCGGAACCGGAATCCAATGCGGTGTTCGACTGGTTTAAAGCGGCGCGAAATTCACGCTATGACCGCCCGGCTGAGATCGATACGGAAGCATTGAATGCAGCGATAAAGGCGGTACGTGAATCGGGCTTCATCGACACGAGTCGCGACATCGCCCTCGGTTGGATAGACGAAGCAAGAGAGTCTCTGAGCCGTCTGCCCGATACCGAAGAGCGCGCTGCCCTGGAGAAGCTGGCCGACCTGACCGGGGGCCGACGCTCTTAGCAACCGTGGCCTAGAGACCCGGCAGCGACCCGTAAACCAGTTCACCGCCGATCAATGTCGCCAGGACCGGGATCGAACCGATTTCTGATGGCATTACTCGCCCCGGGTCGCTTTCCAGCACGACGAGATCCGCGCGCATGCCAGGTTGTATTGAACCAGCCTCGGTCTCCTGGTGATCCAACCATGCGGCATTGGGGCCGTACAGGCGCAGCGCTTCTCCGACGGAGATCGCCTGTCCAAGTCCGAGGGGTTCGCCGCTCGAAGACAGACGCGTCACGGCTGCCTGGATGCCGGTCAGCGGCGCTACAGGCCCGAACGGGGCGTCGGAGGAACCGGCCACCACAACCCCGGCGTTGAGCAGGTTTCGTGCCGCGTACAGGTCCGCCGGGTCGGCGCCGCCAGCTTCCGTATCAAGGGCGCTCAGATAGCGATCACCGCGGCCGTGGATGAAGCCCGGTTGCGTCACGACGGAAAGCCCGGCGGACGCGACCATCTTCGCCACCTCGGGCGGGCACTCGGATGCGTGTTCGATCCGATGTCGCAACTTTGCTGCCCCGGTGCGGGATACGACAGTAGCAAACGCCTCGCAGGCCATCACGACGGCCTCAAGTTCGACGGCGTGTATGGCGACCTGTCGAAGCGCACGATGGGCGGAGGTGATCAGTGTCACGAGGGCATCGAAGTCCGGTTGCATCTCGCCGCCCGAGAACGTGATCGCCATTTTCGTGGCGCCCGCCTTTACGCCGGGATGGCTGCCCGGGGGCGGATACGCGGACCCCGACGCTAACATCACTGTCAGCCCGGGCAGGAATCGGTCTTTTGCGATCAGTTCCGCGTACAGGCCGGCGCGGTCAGCGGTGTTGTCCCGGCCGGCGTCGGTCACCGCCGTCACGCCCGCGGCGACGAGCGCGGATGAAGCAGCTTCAGCATAGGCGTTCAACACCTCGTTCGATGGCGACGGCATTCGGTCCCGCAACCAGCCCCCCATCTCGAACACCACCCCTGTCGGCTCCCGTGTAACCGGGTCACGCTCGATCGTGGTTCCCGGCGGCGGAGTGCTGTCCTTGCTGAGCCCGACGGCGGCCAGGGCGGCAGAGCTAAGCACGTCACCGTGTCCGCCGCCATGAGACAGCCTGACACACCTCCCCGGCGCGGCCCTGTCGAGATCAGCGGCTGTCGGGTGACGCTTTTCGGCGAGGAGAAGTTCGTCATATCCGCGCGCCCTGATCCAGCCGCCGGACGATCCATCGCCCGCCTCGGCAATCCGATCAACGATCTGCGCAATACTCGTCACTGCGGCGGGTGAGCAGTCGATGGCCCGCAGGGCTGCTCCGAGCGCCAGCGGGTGGGCGTGGGGGTCGATGAATCCCGGAAGTACCGTTGCGCCGTCCAGGTCGATCATCCGATGCCCGCGTCCGGGTTCATCGCCTCCCGAGGTCAACCGGGAGATGCGTCCATCCTCGATCAAGAGACCTGTGGCGACCGCGTCCCGTTCATCAAATGTGACGACATTGCCGTTGAAGAGGAACGCGCTATTTGACCTGGTGTTGCTCATCTTGAAGTGACATTCAGACGCCGGATATCGGGATGCTGGTCATGAAGTAGTTGCGGGTCCGTGCACCCGGGCGCTGTTGCTAGAATACCGGCCTCCCATGACAACCCCGCAACTAACCGCCGCCGGTCTCGCCGCGCTCAGAGGCAACGCCCGCCGCAACGCGCTCGCAGGTGAGGCGATGCACCGGCTCGAACCACTGTATGGCCCCGTGGTCTGGGCCCCGCGATTCAACGCACTCGAAGAACTGATCTTCACCGTCCTTACGCAGCACACATCGGACACCAACGCGGAGGCCGCATACAACTCGCTGCGAAAGCAGTTTCCGACATGGATGGACGTGATCGAAGCCGGGGCGGACGAGATAGCGGAGTCAATCAAACACGGGGGGCTCGCCAACCAGAAGGCCCCCCGAATCCGGGAGATGCTGCGCATCATCCTGGAGCGAACCGGACGGCTTGAACTCGAATTTCTTGCCACGATGCCACTGGAGGAAGCCCGGGCATGGCTGATCTCGCTGCCCGGGGTCGGAAAGAAGACGACCGGAATCGTGCTCAACTTCGCGCTCGGGATGCCGGCGATGCCCGTGGACACGCACATTTACCGGGTGGCGCGGCGACTGGGGCTCATAGGACTGAAAACAAACGTCGATGACGCGCACGACATCATGGAGATCCAGATACCGCCGGGCGACATATTTCGGTATCACATCCTGCTGATCACACACGGCAGGCAGACCTGCAAGGCGCAACGGCCTCTATGCGGCGAGTGTCCGCTGGCCGACCTGTGCGCTGCGAAGCCGGTATTTGCGAAGGCGTTTGATACCTCCAAATACCGGCGTCCGGTCCGCGGCGGCCAGACGCTCTGATCGGCGCCACGATACGGCCACAGTGGAAACACCCGTTGATTGAACCGTAATCGCTCTCGGAATCGGCCTTCCCGCTTGATATGCTTGTTTGCGGCCTCTGGCCAAACGACCGCATCTCGCGCCCCGTTGGTGCAGCGGCCTAGCACGCCAGCCTTTCAAGCTGGAGATCACGGGTTCGAATCCCGTACGGGGTACCACGAGCGCCTGCCCGTTCAGCCGAGGGCCGGCGTGTTTGCGAATATGCCGGGGTTGAGTGGCCCCGGCCTTACGCCGCCTCGCCCCTCAGGCGGGCGTCACGTGCCTGCCGGGCTTCCATTGCGCGCTGGATGATTGCCGCTTTCTGCTGTGCAGCGGCTTTCGCCTCTTCGGCCTCTCGCTCGTTACGGTATGCCTTGATCCCCATCGCCACATCCGCTCGTCGGGACTGCTCTGATTTGTGCTCGGGATTGTTCGGGTCGTCGCGTTCCGCCTGCTCTTTACGCCTGATCTTTGCCGTACGGTTCGCTTCCACCGTTGCCGCTGACACGGCCTTATCTTTGTTCTCGTCAGCCTGCTTGATGGCTTCCGCTTTGTCCCTCGCGGCTGCCTGGACGCGTTCCGCCGCCATGAGTTGACGCTGGACGTCCGGATCGACATTCCCTGCTGCGGCGCGATCCGCGGCCGCTTCCTCGGCCCGATCCCGTCTGCTCTCGGCAAGCTGGGAGACTTTCAATATCGCCGCCATCTTTCGGTTCTCGGCGGCATTAGTGCTCTCCGCACGAAGCTCTTCAGATGCTTCTTTGGCACGAGCCGCGGAGGTGGCGGAAATGGACTCTTCAGAGCGCATGCCGAGGATCGACGACTTGACGGAATTGAGAATACCCACGGTAACTCCAGGCGGCTGGCAACGGGCGATATCTTCGTGTCTTTCGACGATAGAAGTCCCCGGACAGACTCTCGACTGAGAAGTCGCTCATAACTACTGAGCAATCGCACAAAGCTGCGTATGGAACTATTCACCAGCCGTGTACTGGGGGCACACCGGTGTTAGCTCGGGCATTTAGCGAACCGCCCGCTGTACACGGCTCCCCCGTTCATCTGATGCCGCACGCGCGCAGGGCGCCCGCGTTAACTCCAATTTGTCTCAGCTCATTCGCCGCAACATTGGAGGCAGGCCACACCTACGTGTACTTCAATCCGTCCTACTGCAGATACATGACAGGGGATTCAGACCAGCCCGAAATCTCCCAGTAGGAGCAATTCCCTGCCCGACCGGCCCGGGTCGCGGAGGCAGCTGAATGTGTCCGGGTAGAGCAGGCCTAGGCGCTCGCGTGCGTCAGGGTTCTCTACCAGACGGATGTCAAGCGCCACGAAAACGTGAGCACACATCAGGTGTTGACGCAATGCGCCACATGGATCGGCGGGTTAACCCTGATTCTGTGCTCTCTGATCTCTGGGAGGCTAGAGCGATATTAGCTTCCTGCTTTCCAAGAGACGCATGACAAACCAAAGAAAATTCTCAGACAGGTCCGATTGGGACGGGTATCGAGCGCACAGGGCCATGAGCGCCCAGGCGGTCCAGCGCGCTCGCGACACTCACAAAGAGCGACGTGAGCATGAGATAGAGGACCGGAAGGCCCGCAGCGACGGACGACTAGAACGAGTTGACGAACTCACCTACACCTGGAGAGAACGGGCACGGGAGCTGGAGCGTGAACGCCTGGACCAGGAGCGGCGAGGGATCGACCCGGAAATAGAGCGCCGAAGGCTTGCGAAGGGACGGCGCGATGTAGCAGCGGAAGTTCGAGATCAGAATCTCTCGCGGGTCGAGAGAAACCGGCCCGATGCGATTAACTCGGCGGTGCAACAGGCCGCAGAAACGCGCCAGGAGCGCAATGAAGAACAAACGGCCTTGAACGATCCGACGAGTGCCGAATACCGCGGGCTGGTCGAGATGAAGTTGGATTCTGCGGTTCGTTTTCGAGAGTACCGAAAAGAGCGTGAGGCGGAGCAGTTGAAGACAGCGGGGGAGCGCCGGATCGCTGCGGCCCACATGGCCCGGGAAGCGCGTCGCACCAGAATGCTCAGGGAGATGGAGGAGGAATCCCCGCTCGTTTCAAGGAAGAGACAGTTGACCGAGGTGCGTGCACTCGCGGCACTGATGTCGGAGGTCCGCAACGAGTCGCTGGCGGCAAAAGGGGTATCGACCACAACCCCGAAACCAGCGGAACGAACGCCCGAGCAGACTGAAGAACTCATCGATCGAGCTCGCCGAAACATCGCCGCGGTCCGCAAGTCGACGCCTGATCCAGAGGTTAAGATCGAGCCCCGTGGCTTTATCAGCAAGGTGTTCGGCCGAAAGCGGCGCGCTGCGTAGCCGGGCGGAGTTCGCTACCCTTCCCGGGTGATTCTCTTCAAGCCGGAACACGTGGAGCCGGTGCTCACCGGCCGAAAGACGCAGACCCGCAGACGCTGGAAGCGGCGTCGCATGATCCCCGGGTCCTCGCACCAGGCACGAACTCGCCTGTTCGGCGAACCGTTTGCGATCCTGGAAGTCATCCGAGTGTGGCAGGAGGCGATCGGTGAGGTTTCGGATGAAGACGCAGGGGCCGAGGGCTATTCTGGAAGAGATGATTTCCTGGCCGCTTTCACGCGCATTAACGGCGACGTATCGCCGGACGAGGTTGTGTGGTGTGTGGAATTTACGGCGACGGCGGTTGATTGAGGACCAGCGACGCTGGCGGCGCGACAATCCACGGGACCTCTGGCAAAGGCACCACTTCTAGCCGCAACCGAATCAGCGAAAAGAGTTACACATTGATCGTCGTACGGCGCACCTACGTCCCGAGCCCGGGCACCGGGGGAAAGCTTCTCGCCCTGGTCAAGCAGGCTTCAGAGGAGATGGCAAACGCGGGGTTCGGCAAACCACGCATCCTGCGCACGACGTTCGGGGACCACGGCACCCTCATCACGGAGCAGCCGTGGGAGTCGCTGGCTGAATACGACGCCTCTCGTGACCGGGTACGCGCGACTCCGGCGATCACCGGGGTGTTCGAACAGATCTATCCGCTGCTCGCGGCGACTCACAACACCGAGGTCCTGACCGAGGTCGAGTAGAGGTGACGCCGGTCAATCGTCATGAAGGCAATTCAGACGACGCCTACGTACACAACGAAGCGTTCTGGGACGAGGTGACGCCGGTGCACGCCGGGTCCGACTTTTACCGGGTCGATGAGTTCAGGCGCGGCGCTGACGTGCTGCACGATTTTATCGTCGAAGAGGTCGGCGACGTGTCCGGCCTTTCCATGCTCCACCTGCAATGTCACTTCGGGCTCGATACGCTGAACTGGGCGCGACTGGGCGCAGTTGTCACCGGAGTCGATATCTCCGGAGCCTCGATCGAGCGTGCCCGCGAACTGGCCTCCGAGCTGGGCATCCCGGCGACGTTTGTACGGGCGAACGTGCTGGAAATGGGCGACCGGTTTGATGGCCGGTTTGACCGAGTCTTCACGTCGATCGGCGCGCTGTGCTGGATCGGCGATCTGGATAGCTGGGGCCGGGTCATCGCCCGGGCCTTGAAGCCCGGCGGCGTGTTCTACATCGCCGAGTTCCATCCGGTGATGGACACCCTGCAACAGTCGAGGCCGATCACGGAGAGCAGCGCCGCGTACCCGGGTTATCCGTACTTCGGGGATGGTGTGCCGTTGAGGTTTGATCCGGAGGGAGACGATAGCGACTATGCAGAGGCATCTTTCACTAGCGCGAAAAGCACGTTCGAGTGGTTTCACCCGGTCTCCGAGGTCATCGAGGTGTTGATCAACGCCGGTCTGACCATAAAGCGATTCCGCGAGTTCCCGTTCGTCACTTACAAGGCACGGCAAGGCATGATCCAGGGCGACGACGGGCTTTGGCGGCTTCCCCCGGAGGTGGTTCCCCTGCCGCTCATGTTCAGCGTGGCTGCGGTCAAGGCGATCGCGTGACATGGGGGACAAGCACTGCGAACATCTGGGAACAGAAGCAATGAATACAGGACATGTTCATTGCGGTCCTCGATCCCCCGTAAACACGTAAACAAATCAGGAATACACCCGACGGGTGTCAAGCAGGAGACCAGGTAATGCCCGATCCCCTCGTGGCCGTGATCATGGGCAGCACGTCAGACCTAGAGACGATGCAGAACGCCGTGGACGTGCTCGATCAGTTCGATATCGCGCACGAGGTTTCCGTCGTGTCAGCCCACCGGACGCCTGACCGTATGTTCAAGTTCGCCGAAGACGCGGCCGGACGTGGCATCGAGGTGATAATCGCCGGCGCAGGCGGGGCGGCGCACCTCCCCGGCATGGTGGCGGCGAAAACCCTGGTGCCCGTGATCGGCGTCCCGGTCGAGAGCCGCGCGCTGAAGGGCATGGATTCGCTGTTGAGCATCGTGCAGATGCCCCGGGGAGTGCCCGTGGCGACGGTGGCGATCGGGACTGCGGGCGCGACGAACGCCGGGTTGCTGGCGGCGCAGATTCTTGCGATCAGCCGCCCCGAGTTACGCGCCAGGTTGGAGGCCAACCGGGCGAAGACGGCCAGCGATGTCGAGGCGCAGGCGGCGGAACTGGAGCAGAAGTGACGGGTTCCGGGCCGATATTGCCGGGCGGCATTCTCGGCGTGGTCGGCGGGGGCCAGCTCGGGCGGATGTTTGCCCTGGACGCGCGTCGGATGGGCTACGAAGTAGTAGTGCTGGACTCCGACCCGGAGTCGCCCACCGGACAGGTGGCAAACGACCGCATCGTGGCGCCATACACCGACACCGATGCCGTCATGCGGCTGGTCGAACGTTGTGATGTGGTTACGTACGAGTTTGAGAATGTAAACGCGGCTGCCGTCGCCACGGCTGAAGGCGCCGGGTTTGTACGGCCCGGCAGCCACGTATTGCGCGTCGCACAACATCGGCTTGTCGAGAAGGGCGCACTGGCCGAGAACGGATTCCCCGTTCCCGAGTACGCCGAGGTCGACACGATGGCGGACATGGTGCGAGCGGTCGAGCGGATCGGCACTCCGGCCGTGCTCAAAACCGCCACGTCTGGATACGACGGCAAAGGGCAGATCGTATTGCGGTCGGCGGTGGACATGCGGGAGGCGCACGCCGAGCTACGGCGCCAGAGCGTGGCGTTAATCCTTGAGGCCTTTGTGCCGTTCGATATGGAGATTTCGGTTATCGCTGCACGGGGCCCCGATGGCGATGTGGTCTGCTTTCCACCGTCCGAGAATCAGCACGTGAACGGGATTCTGGACGTGAGCATAGTGCCGGCCCGAATCTCGGACGAAGTCCGGAACGCCGCTGTGAAGCTGGCTTCAGGGATCGCGGAAGCGCTCGATGTAGTAGGGCTGGTGGCCGTTGAGATGTTCGTGACGATCGAGGGCGAGCTACTGGTGAACGAGATCGCGCCGCGCCCCCATAACTCCGGCCATTACACGCAGGACGCCTGCGCCACGTCGCAGTTCGAGCAGCTGGTACGGGCCATATGCGGGTTGCCGCTCGGTTCCACGGAGCTGCTGAGTCCCGTGGTGATGGTGAACCTGCTGGGCGATGTGTGGGCGGATGCGGGCGGCACGCCGGACTGGGATGCCGCGCTGGGAGTGCGAGGCTCCGTGCTTCACCTGTACGGCAAAGCGGAGGCGCGAATCGGCCGGAAGATGGCGCATATCAATGTGACTGCGCCGGATGTCGAGACGGCGCTGACGCGCGCGCTCGATGCACGGGAGCGGGCGGCAGGGCGGGGATAGTTGTGTAGTTTGGGCGAAACCCTGTTCCGCCACCCCTCACCCCGGCCCTCTTCCGCGGTGGGGAGAGGGGGCAAAAACGGCGGCTGTGTCCAGGGTTTCACCATCGGACGGCGCTTGCCCCGCGTGTGGGCGTGTTGCCATACGCCCCTGCAACCAGGCGATGGGCTCAGATCCGCCGTGCCCTGAGGTTCTCGAAGGGCCGGAACTGGCGACTACATTCGTGTTAGCGGAAAGGACGGATTGCGGTCCGACCAGGTTCGCCTCACACTTCGAGAATCGCGGGACATCTTCCAATGGAGTGATTTGACAGAACCGGCGTCTTTCATGGCTCCGATGTATCATTCTGCGGGTCACCGAAATGGGCGTGTAACGATGATCGGAATGCCGCCAGGGCTTTCTGAGAATCTGCGGTCCTGAAACACCGCAAATCGGTCAGCGTTTGTAGCAACGGTTGGGATAGATGGCTGAAGAGCAGATAGGCCGATACAGGATCCTTGAGCAGATCGCCGCCGGTTCACAGG